>NZ_CP114065.1:5175613-5480061 GCF_027627575.1 Kribbella sp. CA-293567 | reverse complement strand
GCCCTGGCCGTGGTGCTCAAGACGCTCGTCCAACCGCTGGTCGCGTTCAGCGTCGGCCGCTGGCTGCTCGGTCTGGAAGGCCCTGCGTTGCTCGCGCCGGTGCTGCTCGCCGCATTGCCGACTGCTCAGAACGTCTATGTGTACGCCGTGCAGTACCGCGCCGCGCGAAGACTGGCGCGCAGCGCGGTACTGCTCAGCACGTTGCTGTCGATCCCGGTGATGATCGCTCTGGCGGGCCTGCTCGGGTGACTACTTCATCGCCGCGAACGCCTCGTCGGCCAGTGGCCCGACGTCGTTCACGCTGACGCCTTCGTTGGCTGCCTGGGCGATGATCGTGAGCGTGTTCGACCCGCGGTAGCACTGCGTCGGCAGGGTCTTGCTCGACTCGACACAGGTCGAGTCACCGACCTGCTTGACCATCTCCGGCGACGCCCCCGAATCCTTGATCGTCTTGTCGATGTCGACCTTCCCCCGCAACGCGATCACCACGAAGAGCCGCTGACCGTCGAGATTCCCGTACGCCTCGACCGTCGCCTGCTTGCCGTCGTTGATCCGGCTCAACGCCTCCCGCGTCTGGTCCAGCTTCAGCTGCTCCCGGATCTGCGCGTCGGTGACCCGATCCAGCCCGCCCAACTTCACCGGCGGCTCGATCCCCCGAGCGGTGTTCAGCCGGCTCATCGGCCCCAGCCCCGCGAAGTACCCGACCGCCGCCACCACCAGCAACGCCAGCACGATCCCACCCACGGTCACCCACGGATTCCGCCGCCACCGAACCTTCTTCAACCCCCGCACCGGCGCCTTCCACCACGGACCCTTACCGGCGGATTCACCGGCGCCGTCCTTCGGTGGCTTGCCGTCCCCACCGTCCGCAAGCTTGGTGGTCGGCGTACCGCTGGCCGCACCCGCGGACGACACACCGCCCGTACCGGCCTTCGCCTGAGCCTCGGTCTCAGCAGGCTGCGAAGCAGGAACTTGCGGCGTCTGCGGCGGAAGCGGCGTCTGCTGGGGCTTGTCGTCCGGGCCGGGGGTGGTGGGGGTGCTCATCAAGTGCTCCTCGGGGCGCGCGGACGGATCGCCGGGGGATTGGCTGGGTCGCCCCGATCGTTTCATATCAGGACAAGGCGACCCCGCAGGGTAGTCGGCCCGTTGCGTCTGCACTTTCTCCTCGACGCCGTGCCAACCCCCACCAACCAGCAACGCCCGCCTCCGAGAGAGACGAGCGCTGCCAACACAACCTCGACCAGCTGCGACCTACAGCGCGGCGATCACCGAGACGGACTCCGACTCGTCCGGGCTCCAGACGATCTCGCCGGTGATCCGCCCGGCCGCCCGCAGGTCGACCTCGGCGCGCTCGGCCAGGGTCAGCCGGGCTGCCGGGCCGCTGACCTCGACCTTCGAGACCTCGGTCTTCATCGAGACCTGCGCCGTCGACTTGGCGCCGCGAATCCCCGCCAGCACCTCGGCGACGGCGTCCAGGACGGCCGGGTCCTGCTCAGCGGCGGCGATGTCGACGTCGGCGACCGGCCAGGAGGTCTGGTGGATCGAGCCTTCCTGCCACCACGACCAGACCTCTTCGGTCGCGAACGGCAGGTACGGCGCGAGCAGGCGCAGCTGGACCGACAGCGCGACTGCCAGCGCGGCCTTCGCCGAGGTGGCACCGGCCTCGCCGTGACCGCCGTACGCGCGCTCCTTGACCAGCTCGACGTAGTCGTCGCAGAAGCTCCAGAAGAACCGCTCCGCGATCTCCAGCGCGCCGGTGTAGTCGTACCGCTCGAAGGCCTCGGTCGCCTCCGTGGTCGCGGTCCGCAGCTGGGCCAGCATCGCCAGGTCGACCGGCTCGGTGACGGCGGCGGCGTCGACCGACGTGGCACCGAAGCCGAGGACGAACTTCGAGGCGTTCAGGACCTTGATCGCGAGCCGGCGGCCGACCTTCATCTGCGACTCGTCGAACGGCGAGTCCATCCCCGGCCGGGCCATCGCCGCGCGCCAGCGGACCGCGTCGGAGCCGAACTTCTCCAGGATCTCCGACGGGACGACCGCGTTGCCCTTGGACTTCGACATCTTCTTGCGGTCGGGGTCGACGACGAACCCGGAGATCATCGAGCGCGCCCAGGGCAGGGTGCCGTTCTCGAAGTGTGCCCGGACGACGCGGGAGAACAGCCAGGTGCGGATGATCTCGTGCGCGTGCGTGTTCAGGTCCATCGGGAAGGTGCGCTCGAACAGGTCGTTGTCCCGCTCCCAGCCGCAGACGATGTGCGGGGTGAGCGACGAGGTGGCCCAGGTGTCCATCACGTCGGGATCGGCGACGAAGCCGCCCGGCTTGCCGCGCTGGGACTCGTCGTACCCACCCGGGACCTGTGAGGTCGGGTCGATCGGCAGGTCGGCCTCGCTCGGCATCAGCGGGTGCGCGTAGTCCGGCTCGCCGTCGTGGCCGAGCGGGTACCAGACCGGGAACGGGACGCCGAAGAAGCGCTGACGGGAGATCAGCCAGTCGCCGTTCAGCCCGTTGACCCAGTTCAGGTAGCGGTGCTTCATGTGCTCGGGGACCCAGCCGAGCTCGTCGCCGCGCTCGATGAACTCGGCCTTCAGGTCGGCGTCGCGGCCACCGTTCTTGATGTACCACTGCCGGGTGGAGACGATCTCGAGCGGCTTGTCGCCCTTCTCGAAGAAGTTCGCCATCCGCTTGGTCGGCTTCGGCTCGCCGTCCAGGTCGCCGCTCTCGCGCAGCTTGGCAACGGTCAGCTCACGCGCGCTGAAGGTGGTCTTGCCGGCCAGTTCGCCGTAGAGCGACGCCGCGGCCTCGGAACCCTCGAGCCACTCCGGGGTGTCGCGCAGCAGCCGCCCGTCCCGCCCGATGACCGTGCGGACCGGCAGTTGCAGTTCCCGCCACCAGATCACGTCGGTGAGGTCACCGAAGGTGCAGCACATCGCGATGCCGGCGCCCTTGTCGGGCTCGGCGGCCTCGTGCGCGAGCACCGGGATCTCGACGCCGAACAGCGGCGAACGGACCGTCGTACCGAAGAGGTCCTGGTACCGCTCGTCGGTCGGGTGGGCGATCAGCGCGACGCAGGCCGGCAGCAGCTCGGGCCGGGTGGTCTCGATGTAGATCGGGCCGTTGTCGCTGTGGAACGCGACCCGGTGGAAGGCGCCGGCGTACTCGCGGGCCTCGAGCTCGGCCTGGGCGACGGCGGTCTGGAAGGTGACGTCCCACATCGTCGGGGCCTCGGACAGGTACGCCTCGCCGCGGGCGAAGTTGCGCAGGAAGGCCCGCTGCGACGCGCGCCGGGAGTCCTCGGAGATGGTGGTGTAGAGGTAGTTCCAGTCGACGCTGAGGCCGACCTGACGCCACATCGCCTCGAACGCCTGCTCGTCGACGTGCGTCAGCTCACCGCACAGGTCGACGAAGTTCTGCCGCGAGATCGGGATCTGCTTCTTCGCGTCCGGCTTCTCCGGCGGGGTGAAGTCCGGGTCGTAGGGCAGGGTCGGGTCGCAGCGGACGCCGTAGTAGTTCTGCACCCGGCGCTCGGTCGGCAGGCCGTTGTCGTCCCAGCCGATCGGGTAGAAGACCTTCTTGCCGCGCATCCGCTGGAAGCGCGCGACCAGGTCGGTGTGGGTGTAGCTGAAGATGTGCCCGACGTGCAGCGACCCGGAGACGGTCGGCGGCGGGGTGTCGATCGAGTAGACGTCGGCACGCTCCGCCGTACGGTCGAAGGCGTAGGTCTGCTGCTCCTTCCATACGGCAGCCCACTTCTCCTCGAGGCCGTCGAGGGTGGGCTTGTCTGGAACGCGGGACGTCTCGGTCATACGGCAATCCTAGTGCTTGTCAAGGGGTGCTCACGACGGGTTATCCACAGCCCTCCTGAGGGCCCCGGGTTGAGCGTCCTTCGGCGCTGGCGGCGCCCAGGCACGCACCTCGCGGCACTTGAGAAGCATCCACGATGCTCCACATCGAGGACGCTCCTCAAGCACCGCGATGCACGCACCTGAACACCGCCAGCACTCGAAGGACTCTCGACCCGGGGCCCTACACTGGCGACCTGATGAGTGACCTCTCGTATGCCGAGGTATCGGCGAAGCTCCAGGCCCGCTGGCCGGAGAACAAGATCGACCCCACGCTGGACCGGGTGCGGCGGCTCGTGGAGCTGCTCGGCGACCCGCAGAAGAGCTATCCGGTCGTGCACCTGACCGGTACCAACGGCAAGACCTCGACCGCACGGATGGTCGACGCGCTGCTGCAGGAGGCCGGGTTGCGGACCGGGCGCTTCACCAGCCCCCACCTGGAGACGGTCCGCGAGCGGATCACCCTGAACGGCGAGCCGATCGACGAGCAGCGCTTCGTCGAGGTCTACGCAGAGATCGAGCCGTACGTCGACGTGGTCGACTCCGAGAACGAGCACCCGCTGTCGTTCTTCGAGGTGATGACCGGGATGGCGTTCGCGGCCTTCGCCGACGCCCCGGTCGACGTCGCGGTGATCGAGGTCGGTCTCGGCGGCACCTGGGACTCCACCAACGTCGCCGACGGCACCGTCTCGGTGATCACCCCGGTGGCGGTCGACCACGCGCACATCCTCGGCGCGGATCCGGTCACCATCGCTCGCGACAAGTCCGGGATCATCAAGCCCGGCGGCACCACCGTGATCGCGCAGCAGAGCCTGGACGTCGCCGAGGTCCTGGTCCGCCGGGCCGCCGAGGTCGGCGCCCAGGTCGCCCGCGAGGGACTCGAGTACGGCGTGGTCAGCCGCTCGGTCGCCGTCGGCGGTCAGCTGATCTCGTTCAAGGGTCTCGGCGGCGAGTACGACGACATCTTCCTGCCGCTGCACGGTGAGTACCAGGCCCACAACGCCGCCACCGCGCTGGCCGCGGTCGAGGCGCTGCTCGGCGCGACCAGCCAGAACGAGGGCGACCGGATGACCCGCGAACTGGTCGAGGCGGGCTTCGCCGAGGTCACCAGCCCGGGCCGGATGGAGGTCGTCCGGACCAGCCCGACGGTGATCGTCGACGCCGCGCACAACCCGCACGGTGCCGAGGCGACCGCCGCGACCGTGTCCGAGGCGTTCGCGTTCCAGCCGCTGATCGGCGTCCTGGGCTGCATGAAGGACAAGGACGTGTACGCGATCCTGGAGGCCTACGAGCCGATCATGGAGACCGTCGTCTGCACCCGGAACTCGTTCGAGCGGTCGATGCCGGCCGAGGAACTGGGCGAGATCGCGGCCGAGATCTTCGGCGAGGACCGGGTGCTGGTCCGGCCGAAGCTGCTCGACGCGATCGACGACGCGATCCGGCTGGCCGAGGAGAACGCGCTCGCGATGGGCACCGGCGGCGTCCTGGTCACCGGCTCGGTGATCACCGCGGGCGAGGCCCGCACGCTGCTGGTCCGCAAGACGGCCGGGGAGAAGCGGTGAGGTCGCTGGCGAGCATCGTGCTCGCCTTCGAGTTCCTGGTGCTGGCCCTCGTCACGCCGGTGATGATCTCGGTGGCCGACGTCGAGCCCAGTACGGCGCTCCCGCTGTGCCTGGGGCTGGCGGTGCTCGCACTGGTCGCGGCCGGGCTGCTGCGCAACCGGGTCGGCTACATCCTCGGCTCGGTCCTCCAGGTCGCCGCGGTCGGCCTCGGCTTCGTCGTACCGGTGATGTTCGTCCTCGGTGCGGCCTTCGCCGCCTTCTGGGTGGCGTCGATCGTGCTCGGCCGCCGGATCGACGAGGCCAAGGCCGCCCAGGCCCAGGCCGGCTGACCGGCACCACTAGGCTCGGCCGCAGCATCCGCCAGACTCATCGGAGAGAACAGACATGTCGCAGCGCACCCTCGTCCTGCTCAAGCCCGACACCGTACGCCGTGGCCTGGTCGGGGAGGTCCTCGGACGGTTCGAGGCGAAGGGCCTCGCCGTCGTCGCGATGGACCTGCGCACGATCGACGGCGACCTCGCCGACCAGCACTACGCCGAGCACGTCGAGCGGGACTTCTACCCGCCGCTGCGCACCTTCGTCACCAGCGGCCCGCTGGTCGCGCTGGTGCTCGAGGGTGACGAGGCGGTCGAGGTCGTCCGTGGCCTGAACGGTGCCACCGACGGCCGCAAGGCCGCGCCGGGCACGATCCGCGGCGACCTGTCGCTGTCGAACCGGGAGAACCTGGTGCACGGCTCCGACTCGCCGGAGTCGGCCGAGCGCGAGATCAAGATCTGGTTCCCCGACCTGCCGTAGCCGTCATCGTCCGTACCGGCAGGCAGGGCGGCGCGAACAACCGGTGAGTGGACCGATACGATGCGTCGTGGGCGGACGGGTCGTGTCGGTCCCCGGTTGGCGCAGGGTCCGCGCCTAGCCTGAGAACTCCGGGACCCGAGCAGGTGGAGGGCGCGCCGAGATGGCGAACAGCATGCTCGGCCGTGACATGGCGGTCGACCTCGGTACAGCCAACACACTCGTCTACGTCCGCGGTCGCGGCGTCGTCCTGAACGAGCCGTCCGTGGTGGCGATCCGTACCGACGAACCGCGCGAGGCGGTCGCCTTCGGCGCCGAGGCGAAGAAGATGATCGGCCGTACGCCGGGCAACATCACCGCCATCCGGCCGCTCAAGGACGGCGTGATCGCCGACTTCGACGCCGCCGAGCAGATGCTGCGGTACTTCATCCAGCGCGTGCACCGCCGCCGGTACTTCGCCAAGCCGCGGATCGTGGTCTGCGTCCCGTCGGGCATCACCGCGGTGGAGCAGCGCGCCGTCCGCGACGCCGGCTACATGGCCGGCGCCCGCAAGGTCTACATCATCGAGGAGCCGATGGCCGCCGCGCTCGGCTCGAACCTCGAGGTCCGGGACGCGACCGGCAACATGGTGGTCGACATCGGCGGTGGCACCACCGAGGTCGCGGTGATCTCGTTCGGCGGCATCGTCACCAGCCAGTCGATCCGGGTGGCCGGCGACGCGATCGACAAGGCCGTCGTGAACTACTGCAAGAAGGAGTACTCGCTGATGCTCGGCGAGGCCACCTCCGAGCAGATCAAGATGACCATCGGCTCGGCCTTCCCGAGCGCGGACGGCCCGGACTCCGAGATCCGCGGCCGCGACATGGTCTCCGGCCTGCCGCGCACGGTGAAGGTGTCCTCGGCCAGCATCCGGCAGGCGATCGAGGAGCCGATCACCGCGATCGTCGACGCGGTCAAGGCCACCCTGGACAAGACCCCGCCCGAGCTGGCCGGCGACATCGTCGACCGCGGCATCGTGCTGACCGGCGGCGGCGCGCTGCTGAAGGGGATGGACGAGCGGCTGCGGCACGAGACCGGCATCCCGATCCATGTCGCCGACAACCCGCTGGACGCCGTCGTGCTGGGCGCCGGCAAGTGTGTCGACAACATCGAGACGCTGAACCGCATCCTCGTCACCGACCGCCGCTGACCCGATGCTGAAAGATCTCGGTACGCCGGCCAGAGGGCTGGTGCGTTCGGCCGGCCTGCCGCGGGAGATCCGCCGCCGCCGGACCGTCCTGGTGCTGGTCGTGCTGGCCTCCTTCACCCTGATCGTGCTCGACGCGCGCCGCTCGGCGGGCTCACCCGTCGAGCCGCTGCGGCACGCGGCGGCGGCGGTCTTCGGTCCGCTGGAGTCGACGGCGACCAGCGCCCGGCAGCCTGTGGACAACCTGCGGGACCGGTTCGCCGAAGTGGATAGGTTGAAAGCAGAGAACGAAAAACTCACCGCGGACAACGAGAAACTCGTCAGCGACCTGCGCACCACCGACTACGCCCGCAACCGCGCGAGCGAGCTGGACCGGCTGCTGCGGATCGCGCCGAAGTTCACCGTGACGCCGGCCCGGGTGATCGGGCTCGGCAGCGCGCAGAGCTTCAACCACACAGTGACCATCGACGCCGGTTCGGCGGACGGAGTGCGACCCGACATGACAGTACTGAACGGCGACGGGCTGGTGGGCCGCGTCGTGCGGACCACCGAGGCCACCGCCACGGTGCTGCTGATCGGCGACCGCAACTCCACCGTCGGCGGCCGGCTCAACTCGACGATGGCGCTCGGCTTCCTCTCCGGCCGTGGCGAGGTCGGCACGTCGGCGGCGCTGGACTACAAGCTGGTCGACCTGAAGGCGCTGCCGAAGGCCGGCGACCGGATCGTCACCTGGGGCTCGAGCGGCAACGCGCCGTACGTGCCCGGAGTGCCGATCGGCGAGATCACCTCGGTGGCGGTGGTGAAGGGGGCGCTCGGGTCGACCGCGCTGGTCAAGCCGTTCGTCGACCCGACCCGGCTCGATCTGGTCGGTGTCGTCACCGGTCCGCCCGCGCGGGCGCCGCGGACCGCGGTCTCGCCGGCGAAGGGGCGCTGAGATGCCCGCGCTCCGGATCGTCCTGGCCGCGTTCTTCCTGATCCTGGCGGTCACCGTGCAGACCTCGCTGCTGCCGCACATCGCGGTCGCCGGGGTCGGTTGTGACCTGGTGATGATCGTCATCGTCGCGCTCGCGCTGTCCCGGGGCGCCGAGTGGGGAGCCATCGCCGGCTTTCTCGGTGGCCTGATGCTCGACGTCGTCCCACCGGCCGACCACACGGCCGGGCGCTGGGCGCTCGCGCTGGCCCTGTCCGGCTATGTCGCGGGCCTGATCCGCCGCGAGACGTCGGCCGCACCGGTCGGTCCGCTCGGAGTCGCGCTCACCGTCGTGCTCGGCGCGGCGTTGTCGCTCACGGTCTACTCCGCGACCGGCTCACTGCTGCACGACCCCGCGGTCGACTGGAGCGAGTTCGGCGTCCGCCTGGGCATCGCCGCGGGGTACGACGTGGTCGGGGCGATCGTGGTCATCCCACTGGTGATGTGGGTGATGGGCCGCGTGGTCCCGGCGCGCGAGCGGCAGCGGGTGCTGCGATGAGCTTCGACAGCTTCAACCCGGCACCGCTGAAGCCACGACTGCGCCTGTTCGTGATCCAGGTGCTGGTCTTCTCGCTGATGTTCACCTTGCTGGCCAGACTCTGGTACATGCAGGTCATGTCGTCCGACGACTACTCGCAGGCCGCCACGCAGAACCACACCCGCGAGGTGCTGGTTCCCGCGCCCCGCGGCACCATCGTCGACGCGGCCGGCCGCACTCTGGTGGGCAATCGGGTGTCGCTGGTGATCACCGTCGACCGGTCCGTGCTCGCGAAGCTCCCCGACACCGAGCAGCAGGCCGTGCTGGCCAGGCTGGCGAAGGTGCTCGGCCAGAGGCCGAAGGACCTGACCGCCCGCACGATGCTCTGCGGCGAGCCGGGGGCCTCCAAACCGCCGGCCTGCTGGAACGGTACGCCGTACCAGCCGATCCCGGTGGCGAAGGATGTCACCGAGCAGGTCGCGATCGAGGTGATGGAACGGCGGGAGGACTTCCCGGGGGTGGCCGCCGAGTCCGCGACGCTGCGCGCGTATCCCGCGCCGTTCAAGGTGAACGCGGCTCACATGCTCGGGTACCTGTCGCCGATCACGACCAGCGAACTGGACGATCTCGACAAGGCCGGGCAGGACTCCGTGCCGCACCGCTCGGACCTGGTCGGCCGGGCCGGGGTCGAGCGCACCTACGACCAGCTCCTGCGGGGGACGCCGGGCGTCAAGAACGTCATCGTCGACGCCGTCGGGTACACGACCGGCGTCCAGAAGCAGACCGCGCCGGTGCCTGGCTCGACGCTGATGACGAGTATCGACTCGCGGATCCAGGCCACGGTGGAGGCCCAGTTGCGCGGCGCGATCATGACCGCGCGCAAGCAGTACGACAAGATCACCAAGAAGAAGTACGTCGCCGACTCCGGCGCGGCCGTCGTGATGGACACCAGGACCGGCCAGATCGTCGCGATGGCGAGTTACCCGGACTACGACCCGGGCGTCTGGGTCGGCGGCATCTCCCAACGCGAGCTGGACGCGCTCTACTCCACCAAGGCCGGTACTCCGCTGGTGTCGCGGGCCGTGCAGGGGCAGCTCGCCCCCGCTTCGACCTTCAAGGTGATCACCACCGCGGCCGCGCTGGCCAACGGGTACGGACCGAAGACCCGGCTGGACTGCTCCTCGTTCTTCGAGGTCGGCGACCGCCGGTTCAAGAACTACGAGTCCGCCTCCTACGGCATGATCGGCTTCGACCAGGCCCTCGCGCTGTCCTGTGACACCTTCTTCTACCGGATCGCCTACGCCCTGTGGCTGAAGGCGGGGGGCAACTCCGGTGACCTCGACGCGGTCGACCCGCTGGTCCAGATGGCGCAGCAGTTCGGTCTCGGCAAGCCGACCGGGATCGACCTGCCCGGCGAGGTGTCCGGCCGGATCGCCGACCGGAAGTGGAAGAAGGAGTACTACGACGCGCAGAAGGACTACTACTGCAAGCTGGCCGACAACCCGCCGGCCGGCACCTCGGCGTTCCTGAAGCAGTTCTCCCGCGAGTTCTGCGTCGACGGCTACCGCTACCGGGCCGGCGACGCGGTCAACTTCTCCATCGGCCAGGGCGACACCACGGTCACTCCGTTGCAGATGGCAACGGTCTACGCGGCGCTGTCGAACGGCGGCAAACTGTGGGAGCCGCGCGTCGCGAAGGCCGTGATCAGCCCCACCGGCAAGGTCCGGCCGGTTCCGCCGAAGCTCGCCTCCCGGTTGCCGGTGCCGGCGTCGACACTGCGCTACATCGACAACTCGCTCAAGGACACCGTCCGGACCGGGACGGCGGCGTGGAAGTTCACCGGCTTCCCGCTCGACCAGGTGCCGATCCGCGCCAAGACCGGCACGGCCGAGGTCTACGGCAAGCAGACCACCTCGTGGATGGCGTCCTACACGGACCGCTACGCCGTGGTGATGATGATCAGCCAGGCCGGAACGGGCTCGGGTGCGGGCGGTACCGCGGTCCGCCGCATCTACGAGACGCTCTACAACATCAAGCCGCCGGTCGCGCCGCCCGCCAAGAAGGCGGAGCGATGAGCCTGCTCACGCCGACCCGGCAGTACCGGCAACGGGCCGATCGGCGCTCCACGCTCTGGCAGGTCGACTGGGTGCTGGTGATCGGCGTACTGGCGTTGTCGTCCGTCGGCTCGCTGCTGATCTGGTCGGCGACCCACGGCCGCACGGCGCTCACCGACGGCAACCAATACGCGTTCCTCATCCGGCACGCGCTCAACTTCGCCATCGGCCTGGTGCTGGCGGTGCTGGCGGCAGTGACCGACCACCGCCGGGTGCGGATGTTCGCCCCGGTGCTGTACGCCGGTTCCCTGGTCGGCCTGGTCCTCGTCCTGGTTCCCGGCGTGGGAGCGGTGGTGAACGGCTCACGCTCCTGGATCCAGCTGCCGTGGATGTCGATCCAGCCCAGTGAGTTCGCCAAACTCGCGGTGATCGTCGGGATGGCGCTGCTGATCGCGGAGAAGGGCGAGACCAACCACCGCGAGGCGCGCACGATCGACATCGCCCAGGCGATCGCGGTCGCCGCGATCCCGGTGCTGCTGGTGATGCTGCAACCCGACCTCGGCACCGTGATGGTGCTCGGGTCGATCGTGTTCGGCATCGTCGCGGTCTCCGGAGTGCCGAAGCGCTGGATGCTCGGCATCGTCACGGCGGCGACGGTGATCGCGGTGCTCGCGGTGCAGCTGAGCGTGCTGAAGAAGTACCAGCTGGCGCGGTTCACCGCCTTCGCCGATCCGTCCCAGGACCCGCAGGGCATCGGCTACAACGTGAACCAGGCCCGGATCGCGATCGGCAACGGCGGGATCTTCGGGCAGGGACTCTTCAACGGTCCGCAGACGCAGAACGCGTTCGTGCCCGAGCAGCACACCGACTTCGTCTTCACCGTCGCGGGGGAGGAGCTCGGCCTGATCGGCGCCGGCGCGATCATCTGCCTGTTCGTGCTGATCCTGTGGCGCGGACTGCGGATCGCGGTCAACGCGCGGGACGCGTTCGGCCGGCTGATCGCGACCGGGGTGGTCTGCTGGTTCGCGTTCCAGGCGTTCGAGAACATCGGCATGACGCTGGGCATCATGCCGGTCACCGGTCTGCCCCTGCCGTTCGTCTCCTACGGCGGATCGTCGATGTTCGCCGGCCTGTTGGCCGTCGGCCTGCTCCAGAACATCCATCTGCGATCCCACCAGGTCTAGGGCGGGTCCGAGTCGAGGTACGCTTCAGCTTCCCTGCGCCCTCGAAGGTTCTGGATGGGTCATGAAGCTCGCGTCGTCGTTTCCGCTCGTCGTTGCCGCTGCTGTCCTGCTGACGCTCACCGCCTGCGGCGAGGACCAGCCCGATGCCGCGGCCCCGTCCTCGACACCCTCGGTGAGCGCGACTCCCACGGAGAGTACGCCGACCGACCAGCCGACCGAGACAGGTCCGGTCAAACGCACCGAAGCCGAACTGGCCAAGGCGTTGCTAGAGCTCAAGGACCTGCCCAGTGGCTTCTCCGAGGAGAAGGAAGACGACGAACCGGCCGGGCAGAGCAGCACCTTCTCGGCACCGACCAGCAAGTGCAAGGCGCTGGTGAAGTACCTGAACTCGGACGGTGAGGCACCTGAGTCGAAAGCGAGCGCGCAACGCTCGTTCACCGGCGGCCAGGAAGGCCCGTACATCGACTTCTCGCTGGACTCGCTCCGCACCTCAGCGGCCGTCCGCGAGCTGCAAACGTCGTACCGGCAAGCCGTCACCGACTGCAAGAAGGTCACCATGCGGACGGCGGGCGCGAACTCCACTCAGATGGAGGTCAGCGAGCTCACCGCGCCGACGTTCGGTGAGTCGCCGTTCGCCTTCCGGCTGACCGGCGTCAGCGGCCCGAAACAAGGCCTCGAGTACGTCGCCGCCATCACCGGAATCGGCGATGTCCTCCTGTCCGTCGGCATCCTGGCAGGCCAGCAAGGTGAGCTCGACGGCGCCACCGAGGCCGCGGTCGAGAAGGCTCGCACCATCCTCGCCAAGACCGGCTGACCGCTCCGGCGGCAACGCGACCGCCGGCTAGACCAGCGAGCGAATCTCACCAACGGGCCGCCCGCCGCCGAGAACGGGCAGGTCGATCAGCTCAGTCGCGGGGGAGACCTCCAGCCCACACTTCTCCAGCAAGCGCAGAGCGAGCGCCGTGGTGGCTCGCGGGTTTCCGTCGATGACCTTGATCGCCACCGCGTGACCATCGGGCATCGCCATCGCGATGACCCCCTCCGCGCCGCCTTTGGCCAGTACGCCGGGAAGCAGACGCATCACCTCGCTGTTCTGATGACCCTTGCCGCCCACGAGTTCCGGGTGCTGCCGCATCGCATCGGCCACCCGGCGCTCCGCAGTACCGGCCGGTGCGGTGACGAGGCGACCGAAGGCGCGAGCCAGGCCGGCCAGCGACATCCCGAGCAGGGGAGCGCCGCAGCCGTCGACGGTGACAATGCCGGTCGAGGATCCGGTCAGCCGCTCGATCTCGGCCGCGATCGCCAGCTGCACGGGCGATCCGGGGTCGAGATAGCCGGCCGGATCGTCACCTCGAGCAACAGTCGCCCTCAGCATCGCCGCATGCTTGCCCGAGCAGTTCATCCGCACCTTCTCCGGATCGATGCCCTCGGCAATCAATCGGAACCGGGTGGGTTCGTCCTCCGGCCGGTCCGGTGGGCACTGCAGGGCGCCGTGATCCAGCCCGGCCGCGGCGAGCAGGCGATCCACCAGCGCGACATGCCGATCCTCTCCGGTATGACTCCCGGCCGCGATCGCCGCTTCCTCGCCATCGAGCTCCGCACCCGCCGCGATGCACCCGACCGCCTGCAGCGGCTTGGCCGTCGACCGAGGCAGCACGACGGCCTCCACCTCACCCGCCGCGAACACCTGCCGGCCTTCCGGGTCGATCGCGACCGCCAGGCCGAAGTGCCGGCTCTCGACGAATCCGCTTCGCACCACTTCAGCGAGTTCGACGACACTTCCGTGGCCGGGGACACCGTTGATCATGCGGGGACGCTAGCAGCGTTCGTAAGGTGGGAGGCATGCGACTCAACTACCAGGCAACCGGTCCCGAAGACGCGCCCGTCGTCCTGCTCGGCTCCTCCCTCGGTACGACGCACGCGATGTGGGCGCCGCAGCTCGACGCACTGTCCCAGCGCTTCCGGGTGATCGCGTTCGACCACCGTGGCCACGGAGAGTCCGACGCACCCGACGGCCCGTACACGATCGAGGACCTCGGCGGCGACGTCATCGACCTGCTCAACGAGCTGCTGATCGAGCGAGCGTCGTACGTCGGCATCTCGCTCGGCGGCGCGGTCGGCCTCTGGCTCGCCGAGAACGCCCCCGACCGCTTCCACCGCTTCGTCCTCCTCTGCCCACCGGCGTACCCGGCGGCCGGCGCCCAGATGTGGACCGACCGCGCCGCCCAGGTCCGGGCCGAGGGCACCAAGCCCATCGTGGAGCCGACGCTCTCCCGCTGGTTCCTCCCCGAGTACGCCGCCGCGCACCCCGCCGAGGTCGACACCATCCGCCGGCAACTCCTCGCCACCTCCCCGGAGGGCTACGCCGCCTGCTGCGAAGCCCTGGGTTCCATGGACCTCCGCCCCGCCCTCGCCGACGTCACCGCCCCCGTCCTCCTCGTCACCACCGCCTCCGACACCTCGATCCCACCCGAGACCGTGATCCCCCTGGCGGCCCAGATCCCCGGCGCCCACCTCGAACTCCTCGAAAACGCCGCCCACCTGGTCACCTACTCCCACCCCACCGAGATCAACCACCTCCTCCTCACCCACCTCACCTGACCACCGGCTGGACGGAGGGAGCGGAGTGGCCTCAGGGCCGCCGATGCGGGACCTGGCGGCGACCGGCGTTAGGCTGGTGAGTGGCTCTGACCTCGGACTGGAAGACCTCTGATGACTGTTGAATCGTTGTTCCCGCGGCTGGAAGCGCTGCTGCCGACTGTGCAGAAGCCGATCCAGTATGTGGGCGGTGAGCTCAACTCGGTCAGCAAGGACTGGGACTCGGTGAGCGTTCGCTGGGCGCTGATGTACCCCGACGCCTACGAGGTCGGCCTGCCCAACCAGGGCGTGCAGATCCTGTACGAGGTGCTGAACGAGCGTGAGCACACCCTGGCGGAGCGCACCTACTCGGTCTGGCCCGACATGGAGCAGGTGATGCGGGACCACAAGATCCCGCAGTTCACCCTGGACAGCCACCGCCCGGTCAAGGCCTTCGACGTCTTCGGGCTGTCGTTCTCCACCGAGCTCGGCTACACCAACATGCTGACCGCGCTCGACCTGGCCGGTATCCCGCTGCACGCGGTCGACCGTACCGACGAGGACCCGCTCGTGCTGGCCGGCGGGCACGCCGCGTTCAACCCCGAGCCGGTCGCGGACTTCATCGACGCGGCGGTGCTCGGCGACGGTGAGGAGATCGTGCTGGCGATCTCCGAGGTGATCAGGGAGTGGAAGGAAGAGGGCAGCCCGGGCGGCCGCGACGAGGTGCTGCACCGGCTGGCGGCGACCGGTGGGGTCTACATCCCGAAGTTCTTCACCGTGGACTACCTCGAGGACGGCCGGATCAAGCGGATCGCCCCGAACCGGCCCGGGGTGCCGTGGCGGACCGCCAAGCACACCGTGATGGACCTGGACGCCTGGCCGTACCCGAAGAAGCCGCTGGTCCCGCTGGCCGAGACCGTGCACGAGCGGTTCTCGGTGGAGATCTTCCGCGGCTGCACCCGTGGTTGCCGGTTCTGCCAGGCCGGGATGATCACCCGCCCGGTCCGCGAGCGCAGCATCACCACCATCGGCGACATGGTCGAGAACGGGCTGAACAAGACCGGGTTCGAGGAGGTCGGCCTGCTCAGCCTGTCGTCGGCCGACCACAGCGAGATCGCCGAGGTCGCGAAGGGCCTGGGCGACCGGTACGAGGGCAGCAACGTCTCGCTGTCGTTGCCCTCGACCAGGGTCGACGCCTTCAACATCACGCTGGCCAACGAGTTCTCCCGCAACGGTCGGCGCAGTGGTCTGACGTTCGCCCCCGAGGGCGGCTCGGACCGGATGCGCAAGGTGATCAACAAGATGGTCAGCGAGGACGACCTGATCCGTACCGTCGGCGCGGCGTACAGCCACGGCTGGCGGCAGGTGAAGCTGTACTTCATGTGCGGGCTGCCGACCGAGACCGACGAGGACGTGCTGGCGATCGCCGACCTCGCCAAGCGGGTGATCGCGAAGGGCCGCGAAGTGTCCGGCCGCAACGACATCCGCTGCACCGTCTCGATCGGTGGGTTCGTGCCGAAGCCGCACACGCCGTTCCAGTGGGCCTCGCAGCTCGGCGTCGAGGAGACCGACGCCCGGCTGGCCAAGCTGAACCAGGCGATCCGCGCGGACAAGAAGTACGCCAAGGCGATCGGCTTCCGGTACCACGACGGCAAGCCGGGCATCATCGAAGGCCTGCTGTCGCGCGGCGACCGCCGGGTCGGCCGGATCATCGAGCAGGTCTGGCGTGACGGTGGCCGGTTCGACGGCTGGAGCGAGCACTTCTCCTACGACCGGTGGATCGCCGCCGCCGAGCAGGCGCTGGCCGACGAGCCGGTCGACCTCGCCTGGTACACGACGCGCGAGCGCGAGTACGCCGAGGTGCTGCCCTGGGATCACCTGGACTCCGGGCTGGACCGCGACTGGCTGTGGGAGGACTGGCAGGACTCGCTCGAGGAGGACGGCGGCCTCGAGGTCGAGGACTGCCGCTGGACGCCGTGCTTCGACTGCGGCGTCTGCCCGCAGATGAACACCGAGATCCAGATCGGCCCCACCGGCAAGAAGCTGTTGCCGCTTTCGGTGGTCTAGCCGGTCAAAGCGGGTTGGTGCCGTCGAGGTTGAAGGCACCACCCCGGCGGAAGCCGCGCTTGGCGACGAAATGGCCGTTCTCCGCGGCCATCCGGAACCACGGCTCGCAGGCCTCGATGCCGTCGCGTTCCTCGACCAGCCGGCCCATCTCCCACATCGACTCGACGTCTCCGGCATCGATTGCAGCCAGCAGCAGTCGTTCGGCCCGGTCCGGGTCGCCGTTGATCTTGGCCAGCATCGCCAGCGCCCGCATCGCCCGCGGATCACCCGCGTCGGCGGCGGCCTGGGCCTCCTCGATCGATCCGAACTTGCGCCGGCGCCGCAGCCATCCGATCGCGGTACCGAGCATCGCGACGGCCCAGATCACCAGGCCGACGTTCAGCATCGTCCGGTTGTCCGTCAGCAGCCCGGCAATGCTGAAACCCGCTGCTGCCAGCAACAGAATGAACATCCCAGGGTCCTCTCCCCAGCCCGCGCCGCCCCCCGGCGGTCCCGCTTCGGTTCAAGGTAACCGACGCGCGGGGCGTTGGCGCGCGCCACCGCGCGCCGCCGTCACCCCTCGCATCGGTCAAACGCAGGGTTCAAACGCGTGTCGGTCACAGTGCCGACAGGACCGGGATTCAGGCCTCGATCGAGTGCCCCACCAAGCGGATGGCCAGCTGGTCGACCTCCTCGGCGGTCAGTCCACAGGTCGCCAGGTAAGCCCGTACTCCGCCGTACCGCGTATCGACATGCTGCAACGAATCCAGGATCGTCTCGGGCAGCGTTCGCCACAGCATCTCGGCAGCTGCCCGTTCCCCGGCAGGCAGTTCCGCCAGCCGCGAGAGCATCCCCAGCCGTTGCTCGCTGATCGCATAGTCCGCGGCGATCCGCTGCCTCGGTACGCCGACCAGGTCGAGCAGCAGCGCGACCAGCAACCCGGTCCGATCCTTACCCGACTTGCAATGCACGACCACGGGCGCCGCGGCGGGAGCTGTAGCGATCGCTCGCAACGCCTGCACGATCTGGCCCTGGTTGCGGTCGAGACTGCCGCGATAGATGTCGGCCATCAGCGGTTCGTCGGCGGGAACACGGTCCAGTTCGCGCTCCGGGTCGATCCACGGAATCCGCCGGTACGCCGCGTCGCCGTCGAGGGGATGCCGCTGCTCGATCTCCCAGTCGGAGCGTAGATCCAGCACCAGCCCGGCCCCGGCTGCCCGCAAGGCGGTCAGCCCGGCGGCGTCGAGCTGATCGGGGGAGTCCGTCCGGATCACCGCGCCGGCCCGCGTGACTCCGCCGTACCGGGTGGGAAATCCGTCGATCTCGCGGGTGTTGAGGCAGCCACTCCAGTCCAGGTCCGTCACCCCGGTCAGCCTATGACACCTCCCAGGCTCTCGAAGTCGTGCCAGCGTCCGCCGTCCCAGCGCAGGTGGTGCAGCGCCGAGTCGGTGCCGACCACGAAGACGTCGAGGCGGCCGGGCCCCCAGGAGACCACCGAACCGGCAGGGCGGGGCCGGGGGACTGCCGGTGCGCTGACGAGTCCTAGCCAGCCTGCCAGGGCAGCGGCGTTCATCCGCAGGATCTCCGCCGCGAACGGCCAGTCGAGGAACTCGAGTTTGTCGTCGGCGGAATGGATGTGCCCGTTGGCGCTGTCGGCCCCCTCGATCGTGAGCACCGCAGGAAGGCCCGCGTTGATGAACGGCACATGGTCGCTGGCGAAGGGATTCAGCGACGTCTCGACCTTCAGCCCCGTGTACGTCGCGGCCGCCGCGGCCAGGTCGCCGATCTGTCCGGACGACACCGACGCGCCTTCCAGCAGGACCGTCGGGACCGCCGAGTTCTTCGACGCGATCATGTCCATGTTCAGCACCGCGCGGATCCGCGACCGCTCGGCCGCCGGCAGCGCGGCGACGTACTGCTTGCTCCCGAACAGCCCCTGCTCCTCACCACCGAAGAGAATCAGCCGTACGTCGTGCTCCCAGGTCCGGCTCGCGATCAGCCGCCCGAGCTCCAGTACGCCGGCCGAACCGCTCCCGTTGTCGTCGGCGCCGGGGGCACTCGCCCCCGCACCACCGGCGAGGTTGACCGAGTCAAGGTGTGCCGTGATCAGCACCAGCCCCCGAGGATCAGCACCGGCGCCGAGGCGATCACCGATCAGGTTCTCCGACTGCCCGGCGCCGACGCTGATCGGCCGCCGCGTCGTTTGGTAGCCGAGGGCAACCATCCGGTCGGCCGCGAAGTCCACCGCCGAGGTGAACGACCGGCTGAGCGAGTGCCTGGTCGGCAGGCTCGCCAGCCAGGTCAGCTCCGCCTGGTACGACGCCGGCGCCAGGTCGCCGAGCAGCGCGGTGATCGCCGGATCAGCTTGCCGGGCCGCAAGCGCAGGGGCGTCGACGACCGTCGTACCGGGCTTCAGCGTCTCCACTCGCCAGCAGTGGTTGGACCGTCGCCGAGGCTTGTCATCCGCCGAGATCACCAGATGCCGGCCGTGGTCGAGCAGCGGCGTGACGTCTGGGTAGGCGTTCTGGAAGCTGCGCCCGACCTGTGTCACCAGCACCAGCCCAGGTGCCGTCCGCGACGCCCGGCCGAGCTTCTGGTCGGCGGGCGCCCACATGATCGTCCGGTCACCGAACCGCGCCGACTTGGCACCGTCGGCGGCATCCGCGGTCGGCACCACCAAGTACCGAACAGTCATCTCATTCCTTCCAGAGGATCTCCAGCCGGTCGTCCGTCACAGCGACGATCGACCCGGTGGAGCCGGTACTGCGAGTGATGTGACCGGCCGCCGACCAGCGGCCGGTGCTGCCCTGGTCGCCTGCCTGCGGAGCGTCGCCGCGACCGATCAGCCAGTCGACGAAATCTCCGTCGGCGCGGAACTCCACCCCCCGCCGGCCACGGGCCGGCGGGAAGGCGAAGTCGTCGCGGCGGTAGACGGTCAGCCCGTCGTGGTCCTCCTCGAAGGAGTGCGTCCACCGTCCGGTCAGCCGGCTGGTGTTCAGTTCAGCACCGCCTGCCGGGTGGTCGTCATCGGCATCTGATCCGGCACCTGCTCCGGCACCGTGGACGGCAACTGGTCCGGGACCGGCTGATCCAGCTTGAAGTCGCTGATCACCCCACCGAGTGCTTCGTAGCCGGTGATGGACGGTCCCCAAGCCGTTCCGTCCCACCACTTGTGGTACATCCCACCGTCGGTGCCGGCCACGAAGACGTCCAGCCGGTCGGCGCCCCACGCGGTCACCCGGGGCTCGCCGATACAGATGCCGCCCAGCGACTCGAAGCCGGACCAGGACGTGCCGTCCCACCACTGGTGGTAGAGGGCCGAGTCCGTGCCGACCACGAAGACGTCGAGCCGGTCGGCGTCCCACGAGACGACGGTCGGCGCACTGACGCAGATACCACCTAGGTTCTCCCAGTCGGCCGACCACGCGGTCCCGTCGTACCACTTGTGGTAGAGCGCGGAGTCGGTCCCGATCACGAACAGGTCGAGCCGGTCCGGGCCCCAGGCAACCGCGGTCGGGGGACCGGCGCAGATGCCGCCGAGGTACTCGAACCCGTTCCAGGCCGTCCCGTCCCACCACTTGTGGTAGACCGCGTTGTCCGTGCCGAGCACGAAGACGTCCAGCCGATCCGGGCCCCAGGCAACTACTTCCGGCGGGCTCATGCAGATCCCGCCGAGGTGCTCGAACCCGTTCCAGGCGGTGCCGTCCCACCACTTGTGGTAGAGCGCGCGGTCGGTGCCGAGCACGAAGACGTCCAGCCGGCCGGGCCCCCAGCTGGCCACCCGCGGTGGGCTCATGCAGATCCCGCCGAGCGCCTCGTAGCCGGTGTCCGACGGTCCCCAGGCGGTTCCGTCCCACCATTTGTGGTAGAGCCCGCGGTCGGTGCCGAGGACGAAGGCGTCCAGCCGGTCCGGCCCCCAGGACGCGACTTCAGGAGCACTCATACAGACACCACCCAGGTATTCGTAGCCGCCGACGGACGGTCCCCAAGCCGCTCCGTCCCACCATTTGTGGTACGTCGCCCGGTCGGTACCGAGCACGAACGCGTCGATCCGGTGGGCGTCCCACGACACGACCGGACCGGCCGGCGTGGGCTGCGTCGTACCGGATCCCGAGGCCTGGTCGAGCTCGGTGCGCACCGTGTCCAGGCACGCCTCCATCCGGCTCACCTGGTCGTGGGTGAACATCACCATGCCGCGGTCGTCGGTGTAGTCCATGTAGTTCACGAACAGGTCGCCGTGCGGCCCGTTGCTGCAGGACAGCTTCGGGAACGCCGGTACGCCGAAGTTCGGGCCGCCCTGGTTGGGAGTGTCGGCGACCTCGTCGCTGCCGCTGCAGCCCGAGCCGTCGTCACCCCAGATGTGGAACAGGTTCAGGTAGTGCCCGATCTCGTGCGTGGTGGTCCGGCCGAGATCGAACGGCGCCGCCGCGGTCCCGTTGGTGCCGAACCCGCTGTGCAGGACGACCACGCCGTCGGTCTCGGCCGGTCCGCCGGGGAACTGGGCGTAGCCGAGCAGGCCGCCACCGAGCTGACCAACCCAGATGTTCAGGTACCGCTCGGCCGGCCAGGGATCGATGCCACCGGTCGCCGATGCCTTGATCGCGTCGTCGGTGCCGAACGAGGTCCGGCTGGTCTGCGTCCGGGTGACGCCGGTGGTCGGGTTGCCGGCGGGATCGGTCGAGGCCAGCCGGAACTCGATCCGCGAGTCGGCGACCAGACCGGTGAACGGCGCGGGCACGATCCCGAGGTCGGTGTTGGTGGCCCGGAAGTCCCGGTTCAGCACGTCCAGCTGGCTGTCGATCTGGGCCTGCGAGATGTTCTGCGCGGCCGTGTTCCAGACGACGTGCACGACCACCTGAATCTGCGCGATCCCGTTGAACCGCTGGTCGTTCGCGACGTACTGCGTGGTGGCGTTCTCCAACGCGGACCGGGCCGCGACGTACTCCGCCGACGTGGACAGCAACCGCCGGTGGACGTCCATCACGCCGCACTGGCGCCGGCTCGGCTGCTGCGTCTCACCGCCACCGGTCATCCCGGCCGCGCCGCCACCACTGGCAGGCATGCCGGCCGCTCCGTTCGCCGACGGCCCCGCGCCGGCCGGCATCGCTCCGCCGGGCATCTGGTCGCCGGCGCCCCGTTCGTTCCTGTCTGCTCTCCCGTTGGCCTTCCTCGGCATTTCTCCCCCTCGAACATGCGGGGGCGACGAAGAAGGTCGAAACCTCTACGTAGTACAGGCTCCGGGCCGAGACGCCACCAGATCCCCCAGACCCCATGCCGCGGCCGAAGACGGCACCCACCGTCTTCCCCCACCGAACAGGCAGCCCCCAAGACGCTGTTCCCCTTCAGAGTCCTCCCGCCACCGCCGGTGCACAACCCCATGGGCCCAGGTAGTCACTTTCTTCGTTTCCTTTGTGCAGGTTGGAGAATGGCGTCAGGAGGTTCGATGAGAAGAGAGCTGTCCGTACCGTTCGAGGTTCGCGGTCACCGCGGACTGGTGAACATCCGCGTGCTGGCCAACGACGACCCGTGGGCCTCGGGGCACCAACTGGTCGCCGCCGACCTGGACGCGGAGGCGTACCGCAACTTCCCGATCTGTACGGCGACGCTGCGGTACCACGGGCAGGGCCTGAACGCCGTGATGGGCTGGGTCCAGCTGGTCACCCGGTCCTTCGACGGCGACGTCTCGGTGGACGTGCTGCCGTTCGCCGCCGAAGCGAGTCCGCTGTACGCCTACGGTTTCCTGCCGGCCTTCTTCGATGCGCCGGCCAACCCGGACCATCCCGACGGGGTGTGGCGGGCGGACACGTTCCTGGTGGTCGTGCCCGACGTGATCCGCAGCCGCGTCCTGGAACCGATCGCCGCCTTCACCTGGGGCTACCGCCTGCACGGGGGCTACGCCGATCCGCTCGATCCGGCCCGACGGCCGGCCGACTGGACCGACCACCGGGCCGTCCTGTCGGCGAGCTACCCCGACTGGATCTTCCGCTAGAGCTCCAGCTCCCAGCCGGTCCGCTGCGCCACGGCCCGGAAGCCGAGCCGCTCGTTGACGGCGATCATCGGGGCGTTCGTCGGCGCGTTCCAGGTGTGCAGGACGGCCGGGCGATCGAGGACGGCCTGCAAGGAGCGGAAGTTGGGCACCTTCACCGCGAGCCCCAGCCGCCGGCCGCGGTCCTCGCGCCGGACGAAGGTGTCCCACTGGTAGAGCCGCTCGGGATTCTTCCGCGCTCCGCCCATCTGCGTGTACGCCGCCAGCCGGCCGTTCCGGTCCACCGCGACCGTGGTGTGGCAGAAGCGTCCCTGCTTGAGCCGGCGGGCCTCGGCCTCACGAACCCGCTCGGGGGTCCAGCGCGTCGGCTCGTGGTCGAGCTCACCGGTCGGTACGTCGACGGTCATCGCGCTCAACGCGTCGGCGAACTGCTCGATCCACTCCTCGGGGCTGTGGTCGCCCCACTGCACGATCTCGTACCCGTCGACCGGCCGGTCCAGCTCGGTCAGCCGCTCCGCCGCCAGCGGCAACTCGATCACCTGGTGCAGCTCGACGTGCTTGCGGACGAAGCCCCGTGCGGTGGCGAACGCAGTACCGGCGCTCTCACCGGTGACGGCATCGGCGTGCATCGTGCTGGACAGCAGCCGCCGGCCGTCGGCCTTGGCCCGCTCGATGACCGCGTCGAGCAATCGCCCGCCCACCCCGGTACGCCGGTGCGGTGCGGCCACCGCGATCTCCACCTCGACCAGGTGCGTGTTCTCCTGCAGCCACCAGTCGAGCCACGCGATCCCCAGCCAGGTGTCGCCGTCGACCAGACCGAGTCCGTTGGCCCGCAGGTCGGAGTGCTCGTCGGCCATCAGGACGCGAGCCTCCTCCAGCCCGAGGCCGCTCGGGAACTCGTCCTCCCGGCGTACCTCGTCCCGGAGCTTGAAGAACCGCTCGAAGACCGCTGGGTCCCGCCCGTCCACCTCAACCAGTTCCATCCCGCAAACCCTAGGGCAGGCGGTGGGGGAGCATGCCTGGTTCAGCGGTGCGGGCGCAGCAGACGGTTGGCAGCCGGCTCCGCGATCTGCTCGCGGAACGGATGCGCCGGGTAGACGCCGAGCAGCCGGACCTCGACGGAGAAGAAGGCGAGCTCCTCCAGCGCGAGGGCGACGTTCGGGTCCTCGGGATGTCCCTCGACATCGGCGTAGAACTGGGTCGCGAAGAACGAGCCACCCAGTTGGTAGCTCTCCAGCTTGGTCATGTTGACGCCGTTGGTGGCGAAGCCGCCCATCGCCTTGTAGAGCGCGGCGGGCACGTTGCGGACGCGGTACACGAAGCTGGTGATGGTCGGTCCGGAGCCCACCGCGGGCATCTGCGGCTCGCGCGACAGCACCAGGAAGCGGGTCGTGTTGTGGTGCTCGTCCTCGACGTCCTCGGCCAGGATGTCCAGTCCGTAGAGCCCGGCCGCGGCGACCGGCGAGAGCGCGGCGACGGTCGGGTCCTTCAGCTCGGAGACCTCGCGGGCCGACCCGGCCGTGTCGTCGGCGACGACGGTGGCCCAGCCGTGCTCGCGGATGATCTTGCGGCACTGGCCGAGCGCGTGCACGTGGCTCCGGACGGTCTTGATCGACTCGATCGAGGCGCCCGGCACGGCCATCAGCTGGAAGTGGATCGGCAGGAAGAACTCGCCGATGATGTGCAGCCCCGAGTCCGGCAGCAGGTGGTGGATGTCCGCCACCCGGCCGGCGATCGAGTTGTCCACCGGAATCATCGCTAGGCCGGCCCGGCCGGTGCTGACCGCCTCCAGCGCGTCCTCGAACGTCGTACAGGGCAACTGCCGGCGGTCCGGGAACATGTCGGTGCACGCCATCGCCGAATTGGCTCCTGGCTCACCCTGGTACGCGATCGGTCCGTCCACGGTTTCCCAGCCTAGTGCCACCCTGTCTCACCCCTTGACTCAGGTGTCCGACTTGCGGACCTTCTTCGGGGCACCGGTGGTGGCCCGGCCCTCCAGTTGCTTGGCCTTGGTGGCGTACATGTCGACGTACTCCTGGCCGGACAGCTCCATGATCTTGTACATGATCTCGTCGGTGACGGCCCGCAGGATCAGCCGGTCGCCCTCCATCCCCTCGTACCGCGAGAAGCTCAGCGGCTCGCCGAACTTGATCGTGGGGGAGGCGACCGAGGCGACCACCTTGCCGGGCGGCGCGACCACGTCGGTGCCGATCACGCCGACCGGGATCACCGGGACACGGGCCTCCAGCGCGAGCCGGGCGACGCCGGTGCGGCCCTTGTAGAGCTTGCCGTCGTGCGAGCGGGTGCCCTCGGGGTAGATCCCGAACAGGTCGCCGCGCTCCAGCACCTTCAGCCCGGCCTTGATCGCGCCCTCGGACGCCGATCCGCCGGACCGGTCGATCGGGACCTGGCCGGTGCCCTTGAAGAAGCCGCGCTGGAACCGGCCCTTGATCCCGGCGCCGGTGAAGTAGTCCGACTTGGCCACGAAGGTTACCCGCCGGCGCAGCACCAGCGGCATGAAGATCCAGTCGGCGTAGGACAGGTGGTTGCTCGCGATGATCGCCGGTCCGAAGTCCGGGATGTTCTCGGCGCCCTCCACCTTCGGCCGGAAGATGCGTTTGACCGGCGGGCCGACCACGACGTTCTTCAGCACCCAGTAGATGCCCTTGCCGTCGCCGTCGCCGGCATCCTCGACCGGACGCTCAGGCTCCGGTTCGAACCGCGGCGACTGTGCCGGTTCCGTCATCGATGTCCTTTCCTCACGTTTCCCCGAGCCCTCATGATGCCGTACGCCGTCCCCGGCCGCCGCCGCCAGCGGGCAAGTCCGCCACGCGGTACCCCCTGGCAACCCCACCGCTGTCTTCGTAGGCTGCTGACCGCGGGCTCGACCGAGCCGCACCGGGGCGCCCACAGGGGAGGACCACACCGTGAGGACCACTTCCGAACCCGGCCGCCTGGCAGCCCTGGCCGGCCTGACCGCCGCGGTCCTGACCGCCTCGGCCACCATCACTGCCTCGGCCACCGTCCCCGCCACCGCGGTGGGGCCTGCCGCGATCGCGGCAGCGCCGGCCACCGTCGTCCCCCTCCAGGTCACCGGGCCGGCCAGTTCCCGCTTCAACCTGGTCGTGATGGGCGACGGCTACACCAGCGCCGAGCTGCCGAAGTTCCGCGAGCAGTTGGACAAGCACCTGAACGTCCTCTGGAGCATCGAGCCGTTCAAGTCCTACCGCAACTACATCAACGTGTACGCCGTCGAGATCCCCTCACCGGAGTCCGGAGTGGACTGCGACCCCGGCCTCACCTCGCCGAAGGTCGACACCCCGCTCCAGATGGGCTTCTGGGGCGGCTGCAACCCGGGCTCGGTCCAGCGCCTCCTCACGGTCAGCGCGACCGCGGCCGCGGAGTACGCCGCTCTGGTCCCGGGCACCACCCCCGCCAACCGGCAGATTCTTGCTATCGGCAACAGCGACACGTACGGCGGCGCGGGTGGCAGCTACGCGACCGCGTCCGGCGGCAACGCGCTGTCGGCGCTGATCACCCCGCACGAGCTGGGGCACTCGCTGGGCGGCCTCCAGGACGAGTACGACTACTACGCCCGCGGCGACCGCGGCGCGCCGTACGACGGTCCGGAACCCGGCTCGATCCACCACACCCTGCTCACCGAACAGCAGATGCTGGCCGAGCAGAAGAAGTGGTTCCGCTGGCTGGGTGAACCGTCGGACTCCGGCGGACCGATCGCCCGCTACGAGGCCGGCATGTACGCCGGCTCCGGCGTCTGGCGCCCGAGCAGGCACTCGATGATGAAGGTCCTCGGCTACTACTTCGACCAGGTCTCCCGCGAACGCATGACCCAGCGGATCTCCGCCCGGACCACCCTCTTCCAAGCCAGCACCCCACCAGGCCCGGTCGCCCCCACCCAGGTCGTCTGGCTCCAGACCCTGCACCCCGCCAGTCACGAACTCGACGTCACCTGGACCCTCGACGGCACCGCGCTCTCCACCAACAACCAGCGTCACGTGGACCTGGCCGCCCTCGATCTCACCGGCACCCACACCCTCACGGCCAAGGTCGTGGACCCCACGCCCTTCGTCCGAGACCCCGCCATCAGAGCTTCATCCGCCCTGACCGCCACCCGCACCTGGACGATCACTCCCACTGCCGTCCCGCAGCCGGCGACCTCGGCGTACACGTTCACCACCTCGACGCCGACCGACCACCCGGTGAACGCGACTGAGGTCGTCTACGTGGAGACCACCCAGTCCGACACCGAGCAACCGCCGGTCAGTTGGCAGCTGGACGGCCGGCCGATCGCGAACCCGGGCAACGACCGCGACCTGGCTCTGGCCCCGCTCGCGCTCACCGGCACCCACACCCTGACCGCCCGCGTCGGCGCCGACCAGCTCAGCTGGCAGGTCGACGCCACCGGCCCCACCGTCGGCGCCACCCTCTCCAAGCCGCTGCTCAAGATCACCAAACCCACCGGCCCGGAGTACATCTTCAACGACGCGTTCACGATGGCTCTGAAAGCCACCGACGACAGCCCGGGGTATGTCGTGCCGGAGTTCCGGGTCAACGGCGACGGTTGGTACAACTACTACGGCTGGCCCACCGACGCGACTGCTCCGTTCAAGTTCACCGCGGAGGGCACCGAGATCGACCAACTGGTCTACGGCAAGCTCGGAGTCCCGCGAGTGGTCCCGTGGGACGACGTACCGTCCGGCTACGGCCGGCACCAGGTCGAGTACCGCGCGATCGATGCCCCTGGCAACATCGCCACCCCGGACCGCTTCGCCGTAACGCTTCTCCGCCCGCCCCCCACCTGCACCACCACCGTCACCGGCCAACGCAACGGCCCGCTCACCGTGACCACCGGCGTCACCTGCCTGACCAACGCCACCGTCAACGGTCCAGTGACCGTGCGCGATGGTGCCTCCCTGGTGGCCACCGACTCCAAGATCTCCGGGCCGGTCACCGCCACCAAGGCAGCGGACCTCCACCTGCTCCGTACGACGGTCAACGGCCCCGTCACGCTCACCGCCACCAGCCGCAGCGCAGTACTGGTCGGCACCACGGTCAGCGGCCCGGTCACCGTGAGGGCAGCAGCCACGGCCGAGCCCGTAGTACTGGCCGGCAACACCGTCAACGGACCTCTCACCTGCTCCGCCAACAGCGCCACTCCCACCAACCTCCAAGCCCCCAACCAGGTCACTGGCCCCCGAGCCGGCCAGTGCGCCAACCTCTGACCGATCGGACTCTCGCTGCGTCCGCATCCACCGTCCCCGGGCGGTAGATGCGGGTCGTAGGCGGTGAAGCTGCCAGAATGGTCGCGTGGCACCAGTACAGGCTCCGCCGTCCCAGCAGCTCCCTGCGGTCCAGAAGCTGCGAATCCGCTTCGCCAAGCGCGGGCGGCTCCGGTTCACCTCGCACCGCGACTTCCAGCGCGCGTTCGAGCGGGCCGTCCGGCGGGCGAACCTCCCGGTCGCGTTCTCGCACGGCTTCAGCCCGCACCCCAAGATCTCGTACGCCGGTGCGGCACCGACCGGCGCCGCCTCCGAGGCGGAGTACCTGGAGATCTCGCTCACACAGGAGCGGGACGCCGAGCAGGTCCGGGCCGACCTCGACGAGGCGCTGCCGCCCGGGCTGGACGTGCTCGAGGTGGTCGTCGCCGGTCCGGGGTCGCTCGCCGACCAACTGGAGGCCAGCGAGTGGCTGATCGCGTTGCCGGGGGTCGATCCCGCGGACGCCGGGCAGGCGGTCGCCGCGTTCCTCGCCCGGGAGGAAATTCTGGTCGAACGCATGACCAAACGGGGGCTTCGGTCGTTTGACTGCCGGGAAGCCGTCCTCCGACTCACCGTCGGTAGTGACTCGGCGACGGTTGAGACGTGTGCGATACTGCAAGTGGTGTTACGGCTCGGAACCCCGGCCGTGAGACCCGACGACGTTCTCGCCGGCGTGCTAGAGGTAGCGACGCTTCCGGTGACGGGCCCGGCTCTTCTGACCAGGCTCGCCCAGGGCCCGCTTATCGCGGCCACCGGCACTGTGGACGATCCGCTCGCTCGTGACCGCGACGCCACCCAGGCGACCGCGACCGGCCAGGCGGTCGACCGGCAGACGCAGGTAGCGGAGGACGACGCCGCCGCTCCAGTGGTGCCCTGACGGCGCGACCAGGAGCGGATCCAGAAGGCTTCCGCCGCGCCGGATTTGCACCCCGGGAGTGGCGAACCGTGACCGCTTTCTGGCGGCACCGGACCCGTGACAGGGGTCGCCGGGTGCGCCGGAGGGCCTGAGGAGACCCGCACCGCATGCTCGACAACGAGCCGACCACCACCGAAGCAGCCGACTCGGCCGCCACCGCTCCCGCAGCCAAGCGTGCTGCCAGACAACCGGCCGCCAAGAAGGCGACCACGCGCAAGCGCACGACCAAGAAGGCCGCCGCGGCCGAGCCGGCCGAGGCCGTCGCCACTGAGGCTGACGCGGTCAGCACCCAGTCCGACGCCGAGGCTGCCGACCCGGCGCCCGCACCGGCCAAGAAGACCGCGGCCAAGCGCACGGTCAAGAAGGCGGCCGCCAAACGTCCCGCCAAGAAGGCCGCCGCCTCCCGCGCAGGCAGCACCCAGGACAGCCTCCTGGACGACGCTGCCGACGCCGCGCCCGCCGAGTCGGCGCTCGCCGACACGGCAGCAGGCGCGCTGGTCGAGGGCGCCACCGTCGACGAGCCCCAGGCGGCTCCGGCGCGCGCCGCGAAGAAGACCACCACCCGTAAGCGCACCACCAAGAAGGCCGCCGCTGCCCCGCAGCCCGACCTGCTCTCCCCGGAGACCCCGCTCACCGACGGCCCTGTCGCCGCGGCGGAGCTGCCCGAGGAGCAACTGACCGAGGAAGAGCTCGCCGCCGCCGAGGCAGCGGCCGCCGAGCTGGCCGCGGCCGAAGCCGCGCTCACCGAGGCTCCGGCTCGCCGTTCGCGCCGCCGCGCGCCCGCCGCTGCCGCCGTACTGTTCCAGGCGCCCACCGAGGTGCCTGCGCAGGCCGGGGCGACCAGCCCGGTCGAGGCGACGCCGGAAGCTGCTCCGGAGGCCGCACCGGCCGCCCGTCGTAGCCGTCGCCGCTCCACCGCCGCCGAGCGTGCGGCCGAGGCAGCGGAGACCGAGGTAGCCGAGGTCGAGGCGCAGGAGACCACCGAGGTCGCCGACGAGCAGGCAAGCACGGGCACCACCCGTCGCCGCCGCAGCCGGCGTACCAAGGACGCCGAGGAGGTCGCCGCCGACCGCGCCGAGCCGGTGCTCGAGGCAGCCCGCGCCACGGCCGCCGAGGTCGAGGGCGACGACGAGTCCGACGACACCGAAGACACCGAGGCCGAGGCCGACGAGGACGGCGAGGGCACCCGCCGTCGCCGCCGTCGCCGCGGTGGCCGTCGCCGCCGCAAGGCCGGGGATGCCGACTCCGAGGACAGCGCCGACGAAGGCGACGAGTCCGACGACGAGCAGTCCGACGACGCCGAGGACGACAACGACCAGTCCGCCGAGTCCGACGACGAGGCCGACGGCTCCGGCACGTCCTCGCGCCGTCGCCGTCGCCGTCGCCGCCGCAAGGGCGAGGAGACCGCCACCGCGGCCGACGACCCGGACGAGATCGTCGTCCGGGTTCGTGAGCCGCGCAGCAAGACCGTGAACAACGAGATCACCGCGGTCGAGGGCTCGACCCGGCTGGAGGCGAAGAAGCAGCGCCGCCGCGAGGGCCGCGCCGCCGGCCGCCGCCGCGCGCCGATCGTGAGCGAGGCCGAGTTCCTGGCCCGGCGCGAGTCGGTCGAGCGGACGATGGTGATCCGGGCCCGTGAGGACCTGACCCAGATCGCCGTCTCCGAGGACAACGTGCTGGTCGAGCACTACGTCGCCCAGGCGGAGCAGAGCTCGCTGATCGGCAACGTCTACCTCGGCCGCGTCCAGAACGTGCTGCCCAGCATGGAGGCCGCGTTCATCGACATCGGCAAGGGCCGCAACGCGGTCCTGTACGCCGGTGAGGTGGACTGGGCGACCCTGGGTGGCGCCAACGGCCCGCGCAAGATCGAGTCGGTGCTGAAGTCGGGTCAGGCGGTCCTGGTCCAGGTGACCAAGGACCCGATCGGCCACAAGGGCGCCCGGCTGACCAACCAGATCAGCCTGCCCGGCCGGTACGTCGTGTACGTCCCGCGCGGCGGCAATGGTGGGATCAGCCGCAAGCTGCCCGACACCGAGCGGAACCGCCTGAAGGGCATCCTGAAGGACATCGTCCCCGACGAGGCCGGCGTGATCGTGCGCACCGCGGCCGAGGGCGCGACCGAGGAGGAGCTGACCTCGGACGTCAGCCGGCTGCAGTCGTACTGGACCGAGATCGACCACAAGTCGAAGTCCGGCCAGGCGCCCGCGCTGCTGCACGGCGAGCCCGATCTGCTGATCCGGGTCGTCCGCGACCTGTTCACCGAGGACTTCTCCAAGCTCGTCATCTCCGGCGACGACGCCTACGACCAGGTCAAGGAGTACGTCTCGTACGTCGCCCCGCACCTGGCCGACCGGGTCGAGCAGTGGGACGACAACCGGTCCGGTGACGTGTTCTCGAACTACCGGATCGACGAGCAGATCAAGAAGGCGCTGGACCGCAAGGTCTGGCTGCCATCGGGCGGTTCGCTGGTGATCGACCGGACCGAGGCGATGACGGTCGTCGACGTCAACACCGGCAAGTTCACCGGCTCCGGGGGCAACCTCGAGGAGACGGTCACCAAGAACAACCTGGAAGCGGCCGAGGAGATCGTCCGCCAGCTCCGGCTGCGCGACATCGGCGGCATCATCGTGATCGACTTCATCGACATGGTGCTGGAGCTCAACCGCGACCTGGTCCTGCGCCGGCTGGTGGAGTGCCTGGGCCGCGACCGGACCAAGCACCAGGTCGCCGAGGTGACCTCGCTCGGACTGGTCCAGATGACCCGTAAGCGGATCGGTACCGGTCTGCTGGAGGCGTTCAGCGAGAACTGCGACCACTGTGGTGGGCGCGGGCTGATCCTGCACGACGAGCCGAAGGAGTCCCGCCGCCGGCAGGACGACGGCCGCGGTCGTGGCCAGCAGCCGCAGCAGCACTCGCACGACCACAAGCCCGAGGGCGACACCGCCAAGAAGACGTCCCGCAGCCGCAACCGTGGCAAGGGCCGCCGTGACGGCGACGAGCAGGCAGAGCCGGCCACCAACGGTGACGCCGCCCAGCGGCTGGCCCAGATCGCTGCTGCTTCCGCGGCTGCTGCGCACGCGGATGCTCCGGCTACTTCGTACGCCGACGCAACTGCGGAGGTGTCGCAGGCCACGCACGCAGAGGCTGATGCCGCGAACGGCGCCGGCCGCAGCGGCGACGCCGCCCACGCCGAAGCTGCCCACACCGGCGATGCCGCCCACGCCGGAGCTGCCCACACCGGCGACTCCGCCCACACCGGTGGTTCCAGCGCCGGCGGCACGGCCCACGCGGGCGGTTCCAGCACTGGCTCCGCCCACTCGGGCGGTTCCAGCACTGGCTCCGCCCACTCGGGCGGTTCCAGCACTGGCGATTCCAGCACCGGCGACGTGGCGCACTCCGAGGCAGCTCAGGGTGACGGCACCGAAGGCGACGGCGACAAGTCGGAAGGCAGCAGCCGTCGGCGTTCGCGCGGGCGTCGGTCCAACCGGGGCCAGGCCGAGCAGTCTGACGCCGAGCAGGCCCACAGTGAGCCGCAGAGCGACAACGAGCAGGCTCAGGGTGAGTCGGGTGCCGACGACGGTGAGCAGGCCCAGCAGAGCGGTTCTGGGCGCAATGGCAGTCCCCGCAGGCGGCGCAGCAGCCGTGGCCGGGGCAAGAACGCCGACAGCAACGACGGTGATTCAGGAACCAACGGATCCGATGCCGGGGCGACCGCCGCGGCGCTGGCTTCCACCCCAGTTTGACCCACTCGTGACGCGCGCCGTATTCTTGCTTTTCGGCGCGCGTCACGCGTGCCTCCTTTTTTGTGGCACGAGCGTGGGCCGCAGGAAAGTGGTGGCCTGTGCAGGCCCCACCTTGTTAAGACTTCCGAACAATAGAGAGTGAGATCCACGGTGTACGCGATCGTGCGCAGTGGCGGCACCCAGCAGAAGGTCGCCGTCGGCGATGTCATCGAGATCGACAGCCTGACTGATCAGGTCGGCGACACGGTGTCGCTGTCCGCAGTCCTCGTCGTCGATGGCGACACCGTGACGGCCGATGCCGCCGCACTGGCCAAGGTGGCCGTGTCAGCTGAGGTTCTCGGCCGCACCAAGGGCCCGAAGATCCACATCCTGAAGTACAAGAACAAGACCGGTTACCGCAAGCGCCAGGGGCACCGCCAGCACTACACCCAGGTCAAGGTCACCGCGATCGACGCCAAGAAGAAGTGAGCTGATACAGACATGGCACACAAAAAGGGAGCAGCGTCGACCCGAAACGGTCGTGACTCCAACGCGCAGCGGCTCGGCGTGAAGCGCTTCGGTGGCCAGCTGGTCAACGCCGGCGAGATCATCGTTCGCCAGCGTGGCACCCACTTCCACCCGGGCAGCCTGGTCGGCCGTGGTGGCGACGACACGCTCTTCGCGCTCGCCGAGGGCAAGGTCGAGTTCGGCGTCCGTCGTGGCCGTCGCGTCGTCAACATCGTCCCGGCCCCGGCGGAGTAACACCGCCACCCGGTTCGAGTCACAAAGCCTTATCGAAGGGCGGGTCCGCGGAATAGCGCGGCCCGCCCTTCGGCTATGTACAGAGTCAGTTCTCCCAGCAGGAAGTAGAAACCGATGGCGATCCCCAGCTTTGTCGACCGGGTCACGGTGCACGTCGCCGGCGGCAACGGCGGAAACGGCTGCGCCTCGGTGCACAGCGAGAAGTTCAAGCCGCTCGGTGGCCCTGACGGTGGCAACGGCGGTGACGGCGGCAGCATCATCCTGCGCGTCGACCTCGACCAGACCACGTTGGTCGACTACCACCGCTCCTCGCACCGGTCCGCCACCAGCGGTATGCAGGGCAAGGGCGACCACCAGGCCGGCAGCAGGGGTGGCGACATCATCCTGCCGGTCCCGGACGGCACGGTCGTCAGTACTCCGGAGGGCGAGGTGCTGGCCGACCTGGTCGGCGCCGGCTCCGAGTACGTCGCAGCCGCCGGCGGCAAGGGCGGCCTCGGCAACGCGGCCCTGGCCAGCTCCAGCCGGAAAGCGCCCGGCTTCGCCCTGCTCGGCGAGGACGGCGAAGAGCGCACGATCGTGCTCGAGCTCAAGGTCGTCGCCGACATCGGCCTGGTCGGCTTCCCCAGCGCGGGCAAGTCCTCGCTGATCGCGTCGATCAGCCGGGCCCGGCCCAAGATCGCCGACTACCCCTTCACCACCCTGATCCCGAACCTGGGCGTCGTCGTGGCCGGTGACAACATCTTCACCGTCGCCGACGTACCGGGCCTGATCGAGGGTGCCAGCGAAGGCCGCGGCCTCGGCCACGACTTCCTGCGGCACGTCGAGCGCTGTGCCGCCCTGGTGCACGTGATCGACTGCGCGACCTACGAGCCCGGCCGGGACCCGCTCAGCGACCTCGACACGATCGAGGCGGAGCTGAAGGCCCACGGTGGCCTGGAGGACCGGCCGCGGCTGATCGCGCTGAACAAGGTCGACGTACCGGACGCCAAGGAGATCGCCGCGATGGTCACGGCCGACCTCGAGGCACGCGGCCTGAAGGTGTTCTCGATCTCGACCGCGAGCCACGAGGGCCTGGACGGGCTGAAGTTCGCGATGGCCGAGATCGTCGCCAAGCGCCGGGCCGAGGAGGAGAAGCCGGAGACCACCCGGATCATCCTGCGGCCGCGCGCGACCGGTGGCCAGGAGTTCAAGCTCAAGAAGCTCCCGGACGGCGGCTGGCTGGTGCAGGGCGACAAGCCCGAGCGCTGGGTCCGGCAGACCGACTTCACCAACGCCGAGGCGACCGGTTACCTGGCCGACCGGCTGAACCGGCTCGGCGTCGAGCGCCAGTTGCTCGAGCTGGGCGCGGTGGCCGGTGACTCGGTGACCATCGGTGACGGCCCGAACGCGGTCGTCTTCGACTTCGCCCCCGAGGTCCAGGCCGGCGCGGAGCTGCTGTCGCGCCGTGGCGAGGACCAGCGGCTGGACGAGGATCGTCCGACGGCCCAGCGCCGCAAGGACAAGGACGAGCAGTACCACGCACTGCGGCTGGGCGAGATCGAGCGCCCGGCCGACCTCTCGGAGTACGGCAAGGGCTGGGTCGAGGACGAGGTGGACCTGACCCCGGCGGAGGCGAAGGCGGCTCAGAAGGCCGCCGAGAGGCTGGCGCGCAAACAGGCACGCGAGCAGGCCGCCGCGGACGAGCTCGAAGCCGAGCGGATCTACCGGGCCGGGATCGACATCGACATCGATGCCGAGAGCAACAACCAGGACGCATGACCCGGGGCCGTCGACGACGCCGGCCCCGCTGATGCGGTAGCTCCCAAGAGTCAGGATTCACTGATGGGGGACAACAAGCGGCGTCCCGAGGTCGTCAAGGCCGGGCGGATCGTGGTGAAGGTCGGTTCGTCCTCGCTCACCCAGCGCGGCCGGATCGATCTCGAACGCCTGCGCCTGCTGGTCGACGCGATCGCGGCGCGACGTGGCGAGGGAACCGAGGTGGTGCTGGTCTCTTCCGGCGCGATCGCGGCCGGCCTGACGCCGATGGGACTGCGGTCGCGGCCGCGCGACCTCGCCACCCAGCAAGCGGCCGCGTCGGTCGGGCAGGGCCTGCTGATGGCCCGGTACAGCGACGCCTTCGCCGCGCACGGCCTGCGGGTCGGCCAGGTGCTGCTGACCGTCGACGACGTCACCAGGCGCAGCCACTACCGCAACGCCTACCGGACCTTCGCCAGACTGCTGGAGTTGGGTGTCGTCCCGATCGTCAACGAGAACGACACCGTCGCGACGACCGAGATCCGCTTCGGCGACAACGACCGGCTGGCCGCGCTGACCAGCCACCTCGTGCACACCGACCTGCTCGTGCTGCTCTCCGACGTGGACGGCCTGTACGACGGTGACCCCCGCAAACCCGGTACGACGATGCTCACCGACGTCCGTGGCCCCGCCGATCTCCTGCCGCTCCAGATCGGCAGGACGGGCAGCTCCGGCGTCGGCACGGGCGGTATGCAGACCAAGGTCGAAGCCGCCGCGATCGCTACCGAGGCAGGGATTCCGGTCGTTCTCACCTCCGCGGCGCGAGTCGGCGAAGCGCTGCGTGGCGATCCGGTCGGCACTTTGTTCCACCCGACCGGCCGGCGTCGCAAGACCCGCCTGCTCTGGCTTGCCCACGCGACCTCCGGCCAAGGCCGCCTGGTGCTCGACGAAGGTGCCGTCCGCGCGATCACCGAGCGGCGCTCGTCCTTGCTCCCGGCCGGGATCAGCGCCGTTGAAGGCAACTTCTCCGCGGGCGACCCGGTCGACCTCATCTCGTCCGCCGGCGTGGTGATCGCCCGTGGTCTGGTGAACTACGACGCGGCCGAGTTGCCCGAACTGCTGGGCCGCTCGACCCGGGACCTGGCCCGCGAGCTGGGTCCGACGTACGAGCGTGAGGTCGTGCACCGCGACGACCTGGTGCTGCTCTAGGACGGCGTACCGGCAACGGAGTTCGGCGAGCCCTAAATCGGTTGTGGGGCTTGTTACGGTCCTTGCATGTCTTCTCAGCGGATGCTTCTGCCGCGTTCGACGCCGTCCGCCGCGGGAGTCTCGTCCCGGGGGGTCATCGCGCTGCTGGACCGGCTCGCGGCGGATTCCGTCGAGTGTCACTCCCTCATGGTGGTGCGTCGCGGCCAAGTCGTCGCCGAGGGCTGGTGGACGCCGTACTCCGCCGAGCGCCCGCATCTCCTTTACTCGTTGACCAAATCGTTCACCTCGATCGCCGTGGGACTCGTGATCGCCGACGGGTTGCTCTCGCTGGACGACCTGGTGGTCGAGCTGTTGCCCGACCACGTACCGGACGACATCGCCGAGCAGGGACGCCGCCTCACCGTGCATCACCTGCTCTCCATGACGGCCGGGCACAGCACGGACAGCCTCGAAGAGGCGTGGCAGCTCGAGCCGGACGATCTGGTGAAGGGCTTCCTGCGCGTACCGTTCACCGAGCCCGAGGGAACCAGGCACACCTACGACAACGCGACCACCTTCGTGCTGGCCCGGATCATCGAACGCCTGACAGGGCAAGGGCTTCCGGAGTTTCTCGATCAGCGCCTGTTCCGGCCGATGGGGATCGAGGGCGCCGAGTGGGACCGGGTGGCGAGCGGTGCCGCGTTCGGGTTCCACGGCCTGCATCTGACCACCGAGGCCATCGCGGCTTTCGGTGAGCTGTTGCTGCGCGGAGGCGTCCGGGACGGCAGGCAGTTGGTCCCGCGCGACTGGGTGGAGCTGGCGACCAGGCAGCACATCGAGACTCTGCCGCCCGAGGACGACCTGGCCAACCCGGACTTTCTCTGCGGGTACGGCTACCAGTTCTGGGGGTCGCGGCACGGCTACTTCGGGAACGGTGCCTTCGGCCAGCAATGTGTCGTGGTTCCGTCGCACGATCTCGTCATCGTCGTGACCGCCAATGTCGTTGAGGGTCACCCGCTGCCGGGCGCCTTCTGGGACTGCCTCCTGCCAGGTCTGGAGGACGGCGCGGGCAGTGCCCAGGACGACGAACTGCTCGCCGCTCGACTGCGGCGACTGTCCTTGACCCCGGTGCAGGGCTCCGCCGCGCCGGAGCGTTCGGCCCAGGCGACAGTCGATGCCTCGGCCGAGAACTCGGCTCTCCCAGAGGGAACCTCTGTGGCCGTCGAGCCGACGAACGACGGGTGGCAGCTGCAACTGGGGGAGACCCTCAAGATCGCTGTCAGCCACGAGGGCTGGCTGGAAAGCTCGCCCCTCGGCCGGCCAGTGGTCGCAAGCGGCGCCTGGCAGGGCGACCTGTTCGTCGCCGAGCTGTACGTGATCACCACCCCGCACCGGGTTCGTCTCACCGTCGATTCCGGCGCGGGAACGGCAATCGCGACGTGGACGACCGTTCCGCTGACCGGCCCCAGCCTGGAGTTGCATCTGCGATCGCCGCTGATGACCCGTCCCGACGTCTCGTAGACGCGCTGGTCGGCGAGCCCGGCTGAGACGACCGCGCAGCGCGACGGGGGATCGCCCTACGATGGGACGGTGAGCGAGATCATCGGACTGTGCCGCAATGCCCGCGAGGCTTCGTACGCGCTCGCGGCGGCATCACGAGCGACCAAAGACGCCGCGCTGCACGCCATGGCGGCGGCGCTGCGAGCCGGTACCGAGACGATCGTCGCGGCCAACGCGAAGGACGTCACCGCCGCGCGCGAGGCCGGTACGCCGGAGTCGACCGTCGATCGGCTCGCGCTCGACCCGTCCCGGGTGGATGCGATGGCAGCCGGGCTGGAGCAGCTTGCCGGACTGGTCGACCCCGTGGGCGAGGTCGTCCGCGGTTACACCCTGCCGAACGGGCTGGAGCTCCGCCAGGTGCGCGTCCCCTTCGGCGTCGTCGGGATCATCTACGAGGCGCGTCCGAACGTCACCGCCGACGCGGCCGGCATCTGCCTCAAGTCGGGTAACGCGGTGCTGCTCCGCGGCTCGTCGTCCGCCGCGGAGTCCAACGCGGCGATCATCGCCGTACTGCGGTCCGCGGTGACCGAGGCCGGTCTGCCGGCCGACGTGATCCAAGGCGTGCCCGGCGACCGGGCGGCGGTCAAGGAACTCATGCAGGCGCGCGGGCTGGTCGACGTACTGATCCCGCGTGGTGGTGCCGGCCTGATCCAGACCGTCGTCACCGAGTCCACCGTGCCGGTGATCGAGACCGGCGTCGGCAACTGCCATGTGTACGTCGACGCCGAGGCGGACCTCGACCTCGCGCTGGCGATCCTGCTCAACTCGAAGACCCAACGGCCGAGCGTCTGCAACGCAGCCGAGTCGCTGCTGGTGCACGCGGAGGTCGCGGAGGAGTTCCTGGCGAAGGCGCTGCCTGCGCTGGCGGAGGCCGGAGTGACCGTCCACGGCGATCCGGCAGTTGTTGCTGCCGGCAAGGACATCGTCGCGGCGACGGACGAGGACTACGGCACGGAGTACAGCTCACTCGACCTGTCGGCCGCCGTGGTGCCTTCGCTGGAGGCGGCGGTCGAACACATCCGCAAGTACAGCTCGGCGCACACCGACGCGATCGTCACCCGTTCGCAGGCGGCGTCGCGGCGCTTCGTGCAGGCGGTCGACTCGGCGGCGGTGGTGGTCAACGCGAGCACCCGCTTCACCGACGGCGGCGAGTACGGGTTCGGTGCCGAGATCGGTATCTCCACCCAGAAGCTGCATGCTCGCGGTCCCATGGGCCTGCCGGAGATGACCTCGACGAAGTACGTCGTGATCGGTGAGGGCCAGCTCAGGACCTGAGCAGCGGGGCGGCGTCGAAGGAGCGGACCTCGGGGGTGTGCTCGGACAGGATCGCCAGCGTGGCGGCGTACTCGACGCCCGCCGGCAGGTCGACGAGCCGCACCGGACCGTCGTACTCGGCCCACTCGCGCAGTGCGGGCGGCTGGTTCGGCGCGCTGACGATCACCTTGCGCAGGTCCGCCCGGATGCCGTCACCGGTCGCCTTCACGACGGCTTCCTTGCGAGTCCAGTACTGCGTGAACGCGCGCGCTCGCGCCGCCGGTTCGAAGCCGGCCAGCTCGGCGGCCTCCAGGGTGGACAGGCTCACCGAGGCGAGCGAATCAGCGTCGATCGAGGGGTTGATCAGCTCGACGTCGACGCCCACCGCCGCGGTCGGATGGAAGGCCACGACGACGCGGTCGCCGGAGTGCGACACCGAGAGCTGCATGCCGTCGACGCTGATCTTGCCGTGCTGGCGACCGCAGTCCGGGCAGGTGCGATCGAGCTGGATGTCCCTCGGTGGCAGCTCTAGCTTGATCGACAGCACCCGCCGGACGATGGTGGCGCCGACGAGGAAACGACTCTTGTCCTCGTCCCGCGCGTAGGCGGTCAGGCGGGCCCGCTCGGACGCATCCAGTTCACCGACCAGGCCAGGCCGCGCGTCTGCGGTACGGCCCCACCAGATGTCCACCGGCGTCACGACTGGCCGGCCGTGTCGTAGGCCCAGCTGATCGCTGCCGGGATGTCGGTGATCGGGTAGAGAGCGGCGGTGATCTCACGCGTCGGCGCGACCACCAGCATCAGCCGCTTGAGCCGTGCGTAGCCGCCGGCGCGGAAGGTCGGCAGCCGGAGCGCGGCGGCGAGAGTCAGATCGGTATCGGACAACAACACGTGCGGGATCTTCTCCAGTTCAGCAAAAGCCTGTTGCTCGTCCGGGCGCTGGGTGCTCACGCCATGGACGGTGATTCCGGCCGCGGCGAACTCCGCGGCGCGTTCGGCGAACAACTTGTTCTCCAGGGTGCAGCCGGTGGTGCCTTCGATCTCGTCCCATCCGGCCGGCAGCTTGCTCGGGCGCCCGGTGGCCGGATAGCCGAAGACCACGGTCGCCCGGGCAGCGACGTCCACCACGTCCCGCAGTACGACGTCGTGCGCCGCCGTGGAACGTTCACCATCGGCGCCGACCGGAAGCAGCAGGCCGTCCGGAACCCTCCGGCCCACCAGTTCGTGGACGCGATGACTCGGTGCGTCTTCTGTCGCATTGGTCCCGGTCAGTTCGCCGTCGCCGAGGAGCCAGCGGTCGCCCCAGTCCTGCAAGGCGACGAGCACGGGCAGCAGCGCACGGCCGCGAGGCGTCAGCCGGTAGGCATGCCGGACCGGCCGGTCCTGATACGCGACGCGCTCCACGACTCCGCTGTCGAGGAGGCTGTTCAGCCGCTCGGTCAGCACCTTCCGCGAGATCCGCAGCGATTCCGCCAGCAGTTCGAACCGGTCCAGCCCGCGCGCCAGGTCGCGGACGATCAGCAACTCCCATCCGTCACCGACCACCCCGAGCGACTGGGCGATCGCGCAGTCGGGCTCGGGGGAGTAGCTGCTACGGCGCACGCCGACCTCCTCCGCTTGCTCCCACGCTATCCGGGTCTGTAAGTTCCTCTTGGGAACTGACTCTACCTGGGGGCGGCGGATGTACTGGCAACGCGTGCGGGACCTTCCTGCCTGGATCAAAGCCGTGATGCTCGGCCAGTTGGTCAGCTCCGCAGGTTCGCTCGCGTGGATCTACCTCACGCTCTACCTGGTCGAGGACCGCGGGATGTCCCCGCAGCACGCGGGCTTCGCCGCAGCGGCGTACGGCGTGGGCTTGTTGCTCGGCAACCTCTCCGGCGGCTGGATCGGCGACCGCTTCGGCCTGCGCGGTGCGGCGGTCGCCAGTCAGCTCAGCTGGGCCGCCGCTTCTCTGGCCATGCCTGTCGTCCCTGTCGCTGTGCTGCCTGTCCTGGCTGCTGTGGCGGGGCTGTGCGGGGGAGCCTGCCGACCCAACCTGAGCGCCCTGGTCGCCACGGCGCTCCCTGCTGACCGGCGACGAGAGGGGATCGCGCTCTCGCGCTCGGCCAGCAATGCCGGCTTCATCATCGGCCCACCGCTCGGCGGCCTGCTGGCGGCGTACGACTTCTCGCTGGTCTTCATCATCGATGCGGTCAGCAGCGTGGTGCTGGCGCTGATCATCTGGCGTTGGGTGCCCGCCGCGACGCGAGTGGTCGCAGCGCAGGCTACTGGAGTGTGGCGCGCGCTGCGGCGGGATCGGTCGATCGTTGTCCTGCTGCTGGCGATCGTGGTGGTCGACACCGTCTATCGGCAGCTTTACGCCACGCTGCCGCTGTTGCTGCGGGATGCGGGCTCACCAGCGGTCGCGTACGGCGTACTGATTGGGGCTAGCTCGGTGGCCATCGTCCTGCTGGAGGCTCCACTGGCCATTCGACTGCGCAACCACAACTCGTTCCGCGTGATCGCTACCGGCTTCGTCCTGGTCGGCGTCGGCCTAGCTGTCATTGGCGTCTGGCCGGCTCTAGCGGGCGCCGCCGTCGCCGCGGTGTTCATCACTGGCGGCGAGATGCTCTACAAGCCCACCGCCACGGCTCATGTGGCCGACTCGGCTCCGGAGGGCATGACCGGCCGCTACTCCAGCCTGTACGCCGCCGCCTCAATCTCAGGCATGTTCCTGGCTCCCGCACTGGGTGGCACCACTTACCAGCACTACCCGCGTCTTCTCTACCCGGCGGCGGCCGTGCTGGCCCTGGTCGCCGCCGCTGCTCTCTACCTGACGTACGCCTCCAGTCACCGTCAAGCGGCAGAGCAACAGCCGACGGCACGTGGCGCGGCGTAGTACCGGCTGCTACTCCGGCAGTGGAGCCGGACGCGCCTCCCAGCGAGTCGACAGGACCACTGTCGTCCGTGTCCGCACCACACCGTTGACCCGCCGCAGAGTGCCCACCACTGCCTCCAGTTGGGTGACGTCCGAGACGCGCACCTTCACCACCAGTTCTTGATCACCAGCCACGAACCAGCAGTCCTCCACGGCCGGGATCTCGCGCACGCCGGCGACGATCTCGTCCGTCTCCACGTCGTCGCGCTGGAACAGCCCGACCAGCGCGCTGGTCCCCAGTCCCACCTGCTCCGGTGCGACCACCGCGCGGTACCCGAGCAGTACCCCGCGCTCCTCCAGCCGCCGCACCCGCTCCTGCACGCTCGGCCCGGACAAACCGACCACGCGGCCCAGCTCAGCCCAGCTGGAGCGCCCGTTCGCTCGCAGCGCCTCGACGAGCTGTCGATCGATCGCGTCCATGCCATCCTCCGTTTACCGCAGATTCGTAGGGAGATCTTCTGATCTGCCTTCAATTCGTTTGAGTTCTCGTAACATTTAGCGTACAATTTCAACTATCGAAGCCACCCGCTCCGAGCTCCACGACAACCCTGTGAAGGAAACATGATCACCCCCGAAGTTGCCCGTGCCCACATCGACGAGATGCGCCGTGTCGCCGCGATCCACCAGCGCGACCACAGCGGTCCCTCCACCTGGCGCCGGCTGCTGACGCGTTACATCCGCCACAGCTGACCTACCTCTCGCGCGACCGGTTGCGGCTACCAGCCCACCGGTCGCGCTCTTGTTGGTGGGCAAGAGATAGGCTTCGCCTCATGCTTGCCTACCTCCTGCCGCAGTTCGCGGCCGCCGAAGAAGCCGCCAGCGAGGCTTCGCACATCTCGCCCTGGTGGTACGGCGGGTTCACCCTGGTCGTCCTGGTCGCACTGGTGCTGGTCACCGTCATCCTGGGCAAGGGCCGGCCGCACAGCTGAGCGGCGGAACGAACTGACGTGGATACCCCGGAGCGGATGCGACCAGGCCGCCGCCTAGGCGTGATGGGTGGCACGTTCGACCCGATCCACCACGGCCACCTGGTCGCGGCGAGCGAGGTGCAGTCGTACTTCGACCTCGACGAGGTGATCTTCGTTCCGACCGGCCAGCCCTGGCAGAAGCTGGACCGCGCGGTCTCACCCCCCGAGGACCGCTACCTGATGACGGTCATCGCGACCGCCTCCAACCCACGGTTCTCGGTCAGCCGGGTCGACATCGACCGGCCCGGACCGACGTACACGATCGACACGTTGCGCGACCTGGCCAGGCTCTACCCGGACGCGGAACTGTTCTTCATCACCGGTGCCGACGCGCTGGCCCAGATCCTGACCTGGCGCGACGTCGACGAGATGTTCAAGCTGGCCCAGTTCGTCGGCTGTACCCGGCCGGGGTACAGCTCGCAGGAACTGCCGCTCGACCGGCTCCCGATGGAGCGGATCACGCTGCTCGAGGTACCGGCGCTGGCGATTTCCTCCACCGAGTGCCGCCAGCGCGTCGCGAAGGGCAACCCGACCTGGTACCTGGTGCCCGACGGGATCGTCCAGTACATCGCCAAGCGTGACCTCTACACCAACCACTAGTCACCTGCACCACTAGCAAAGGACCGCAATGCCTGCCACCGAACGCGCCATCGAGCTGCTCACCGCGGCTGCCGAGGCGGCCCACGACAAGAAGGCCGAGAACGTTCTCGCGTTCGACGTCTCCGAGCAGCTCGCCATCACCGACGCCTTCCTGGTCGCGTCCGCCTCCAACGACCGCCAGGTCCGCGCGATCGTGGACGCCATCGAGGACAAGCTCCGGGTCGACTTCGACGCCAAGCCGGTGCGCCGCGAGGGCGCCCGCGAAGGCCGCTGGGTGCTGCTGGACTACCTCGAGGTCGTGGTCCACGTGCAGCACGACGAGGAGCGCAACTTCTACTCCCTCGAGCGGCTCTGGCGCGACTGCCCGATCATCCCGCTCCCGGGCGCCGACGGCACCGTCGCGACGCCGGTGGTGGCCGACCGCTCCGCCGACGAGGACACCACGCCCGCCGCCGGATCCTCCACCACGGCCGAATGACCGCGGGTCGGCTGATCGTCTGGCGCCACGGCCGGACCGAGTGGAACCTGCAGGACAAGATCCAGGGCCAGGCCGACATCCCCCTCGACGAGGTGGGTGTCGCCCAGGCGCGCGCCGCCGCCGCGCGCCTGGCCTCCCTGGCCCCCACCCGGCTCTTCTCCAGCGACCTCCAGCGCGCCGCCGCGACCGCCGCTGAACTCGCCGCTCTCACAGGCCTGAAGGTCGAGTACGATGAAGCCCTCCGCGAGATCAATGTGGACGACTGGGCCGGCATGACGATGGACGAACTCGCCGCCATCCACCCCGAAGCCGCCCTCCGCATCCGCTCCGGTGAACCCCAACGCCGCGGCACCGCCGGCGAAACCGTCGAAGAGGTCGCCGAACGCTTCGCCCCCGCCCTATTGCGAGCCATCGAGTCCGGCACACCCGAAGACACCATCGTCGTAGCCACCCACGGCCTCGCAGCCCGAGTAGGCATCTGCCTCTTCCTGGGCATCCCCAAAGCCCACTGGCCGGCCTTCGGAGGCCTCTCCAACTGCAACTGGGTCTCCCTCCTCCCCGGCCGCCACGGCTGGCGCATAGAAGAGTGGAACGCCGGGTCGCTGCCCGAGCCCGTCATGAGCGACGATCCCCAGCGTTAAGAACACCCGCGCACCCGCCGCCGGCTCGCTCCTACGTCGCTCACGGCTCTGGGTGCTCCCACCCACCCTTCTTTGACTACCGCTCCTACGTCGCGCGGGCGTCCGGGTGCGCCTCGTCTGCTACCGCTGGGTCCTCAGCGCCTCCATGGCGCCTACAGGCCTGGCTGGCCGGCCAGGCATCCCTGCGTCCCCCGCAGCCTCACGCGCCGAGTACCTCGCCGACCTATCACCGTGTGCCTTCTTCATCCGCCACAACCCACCCACCTCCGCCGTGCTCTTCCTCACCCTCCCGCCCACCCCACCCGATTTTTCTTTCCACCCCTCCATCCGCTAATATTTCGGAGTCCGCAAGACACCGCGGGGCTTTGGCGCAGTTGGTAGCGCGCTTCCATGGCATGGAAGAGGTCAGGGGTTCGAATCCCCTAAGCTCCACCGCAGGTCAGAGGCCCTTTCCCTACTGGGAAAGGGCCTCTGATTTTTTGACCTGGGAGGCTAATCGGGAGGCTACGGCTTCTCGTTGCCCTTGCGACCGCGCTGACCGGGGAAAATCTCGTCCATCTTCATGGCGCCCTCTGTGAGCACCGGTCGCAGCTCGTGGCGGTAGACCTTCTCTGTCACGTTGGTGCTGGCGTGCCCGACCAACCGCGAGATGTCTTCGATCGGAACGCCGCTGCTCGATAGCAACGAGACGAAGCTGTGTCGCAGTTCGCGAGGCGTCCACATCGCCGGATCGAGTCCGGCCGCCTGGACGACCTTCCGAAAGGCGCGTCGCACGTTGGCGGCATCCAGCTCCGTACCGATCTCGGAAGTGAAAACCAGGTCGAGGTTCTGCCAGCGGCGACCTGTTGCCTCCCGCCGGACCTGCTGACGCTCCCGGTGCTCGCTCAGCGCTTCCACGCAGCGCACAGCAAGCTCAAGAGTTCGCCTGGACTTGCGCGTCTTGGTGTCGTTGCCCTCCCGCACCGATCGCCAGACCCGGATCGACGGCGGCACAGGAGGCTCGACCGTCGAGATCCAGGTTCGTCCAGGTCAAGGCGCGAAGCTCTTCGGTGCGAGCGTCAGTCAACAGAGAGACGACGACGAAGGCATGCATTGCCGACGATTCGGCAGCTTTCAGAAGGGCTTCAGCCTGATGCACAGCGAGGGACGTTGACGGCCGACCGCCTGTGCCGTTGGGGATCTCGCAGAGCATCACTACGTTGCGGTGCACCTTCTCCCCGCGCCTGGGCTCGCATGATCGACCGGCGCAGGATCGAGTGAAGTCGGCGAAGCGTGTCGGTACTAAGACCTTTGGCCTTTTCTGCAAGCCACTCATCGGCCGTGAGGGCTTGAAGCTTCTGGGCTCCGAGAAAAGGTATGACATGCGTGCTCGCCAGGCTGCGCAGGTTCTTGACGGTCGTTGATGCACGCTTGTGCAATCCGAAGTCGAACCACTCGTTCACAGCCTGCCCGACCGTGTAGTCCTTGGCTGCAAGAGCCGCACGATCCTAGGCAAGCTGGAGCTTCTCCTTCAGCTTCGTCTTTGCCTCAGTCCGGGTCTTGGCGCTAGCTGTGAGTCGCGGTCTTCGCGTTTTGCCCGCCGGAGCGGGACCGAGGTACACGACTGCGATGAAGCGCTGCTTGCTGGCACCCCAGTGAACGCCGCCATCGCCCTGGCTGCGCCGCTTCGGCATTGCAGGCCCCTTCGCTTCCAGCTTGAGCAGGTTGACGTAGTCGGTGATGGTTCGGCTGGGACTCTGCGGCTTATGCCGTCGGCATCAGACCGGCTAGATTCGGCAAATGGTTGCTTGGGGTGCAGTTGGGGCGTTCAGCATTTCGGTGGCATTCCGATGCCCGGTCGCCGTACATGGGTTCCAGGTCCGAAAACGAAATCTCGACACACGAGAGGGCGGCCGGCTATGACGGACAGGGAGTCGCTTCCGGCGAAGGTGGCAGGAGAGATCTCCTCTACCTTCGTGCCCGGTACCGGGCCACTGGTCGAACGGATCTTTGTAGCGGTTCGATCCGAGTGGGGGCGGAACAGGTCTCTGGCGCTGAAGGTGGCGATCAAGGTGTCGGGCCTGAGTCGCGAAGACCTCGCGGAGCGTATCGAGAACGAGCCAGAGGTCGTGCCCTTACTCACGCGCCTTCTATGGGAGGCGGCAATGACCGGTCAGAGCCACCTGCTTGAGGCGATGGGGGCTGCCTTCGGAGCGGCAGTTGGCGACCTGGATCGTGTCAATGAGTATGAGTTGATCCTCGGTGGTCTCCGAAATCTTCATGGAGACGACGTCCGTGTTTTGCGAAAGATCCGCGATCGGTACGTGTTTGATCAGCGCAGCGAGGAAGAGGAGCCATCCGGCGTCCAGACGGTAAGGCAGATCGGCCGGCGTCTTGGACGTACTGATGAGGCCGTGGCTTTTGGGTTGGTTCGCCTTGTGAGCCAAGGCTTCGCGACCTCGTTGGGCGTGCTGGGTGGCGTCCGGTATGAGAGCACCGAACTAGGCCGTTTGTTGTACGACGCGCTCGAGCGAATGGATGAGAGCTAAGACTCTTCTGGAACGCTCGAAGCCTGGCGGTCGAGTTGACGCTACGAGCCTGGCCCACGCTGATATATGCCTTAAGGTTCACAAGATGATCGTGCTGATGACGAGCTCTGACCTTGCTAGTTGGCTGGAAGCCCTGGGAACCGTTGCCACCGCCACAATCGCGCTCTACCTGCTTGGCCGCGAGCAAGTGGACCGCCGCAATCAGGCTCGAGACCGGCGAGCAGAGCAGGCGGCTCAGGTACGTTTGACGGCGCCAGTAAAAGGCGGCGGCTCTGGTGTCAAACACTCATATTTCGACAAAGCAGCTACCACTACCGTTTACAATTCCAGCGGCGACGTGGTTTCAGAAGTGATTGTCGAAGTCAGGATTTCCACGTTGGACGGCGCTTCGGAGCAGGGGTTACCTCGTACCGTCACGAAGGTTCTCAAACGGCTAGAACCTGGCCAAAAAGCCAACATCTCCGCCAGCACCAGAGTCAACTGGCCAGTAGGAAGCGATCCGATCGAGGTCGAGTTCGAGTCTCACGTCACCTTCTATGATGTCGCCGGGCGACGCTGGGAACGAGACTCAGACCATCGCCTGCGCGAGATTAAGCCTCCCGGCCTGCTCGCTCGTCTAAGAACTCGACGTCGGCGCGAGCGACTTGATTCAAGAAAGCGGACTGCAATGCCGCTCGAATCCTTTCCCGATGAGCAGTAGTTCCGTCCCACGTGACCTCAACGAGCGTCCCACCGTGGCGCCGATCTAGCGAGCATCGAAGACCTGCCGCAGTGAGCCCTTCCACCAGCAATCCGTCATCGGCTTCACTTGGAATCAGGCATCCCAGCCAGTCCGTCATTCAGGCTTCTCGCCTTCGAAAGAGACAGTGTCCGACTCAAACTGAGCCCTGAGACCAGCCGAAATAGCATCACGTAGTTGCTCGCGACCTGCAGCGGTGCCGTCATAATAGATCTTGAGGGGATTCGGTCCCCAGACCTTCACAACGTCGACTCGCGCGAAGCCTGAGGCCTTGATATGCGCCAGCAGCATGGCCTCATCGACCTGAGCCGCCGGCACGTACACAACTTTTTCCGCCATGGTCTCCCCCGAAGATGCTTGGTCTCGAAGTCAAGCGCACGTGGGCCACTTACGCTAGGTCAAGGACCAGGTTGATCTCGGTCCAACCGTGGCCCGTTCAGGGATCTTGAGTCGGCGAAGGCGTCTGACAAACTGACCGTCCTAGGGTTTGCCAGACTGCTAGGGCACCCTGCGACTGCGACCTCTGGGTTATGGGTAGCTCGAGCAGCGTCTCAGCGGTAGTGCCGAGCCTCAGAAGCCCAATGCCCCAATCTTGGTCAGCGTCTAGTTTGTCTCAGGTATCTCTCGCACCACGGTTCGTATCGACGTTTACGTTATATCTTCGTTCAAATCCTGCCACTTGATGCTCGTCGGGCGATCGGCGCCGCTCGCAAGAAACTCTTTTACAGCCGTGCGGATGTCATCGAGGGCCAACAGTGAACCGCGTGGGAACTCGCGATCGCTTCCCATGTAGTAGTACAGAACCGTGTCGGCTTCGGAGCTTATTCCCTTGCTGAGGTAGACGCCATCGCGGCCCATATACCGCAACGCACCGCGTGTCTTGTCTTCGTAGTCAACCGCAACAAGCAGCTCGTGGTCGGGTACGCCGGCCGAGTTCAACCGTCCATCGACATACACAGCCGCTACAGAGTTTTCCCATGACTCGGTGACTAGTGCGTCGATCAGTTGATCAACGTCGTCGTCTGTCGCCGCGATCACTGGATCGTCCCCATGTCCGTGCTTGAAATATGCCTTTGCCGTGGTCATCGTCGTCACTCACTCCGGATTCAGACTCTTCGGATACATGCGTTTGAAGTTGTTGGGGCCGTGGATGATCAGTGTTGCATCGTCGGGGAGAAATCTATCAAGAAGTTCATCGCAACCGAGTTGTCCCTCGCAAGGTCTGTTGTTGATGATGATTTCGGCGTGCCGGATACCTTCTCGACGCATACGCATGGCGAACTTCAGTTCGACATCGGCGGCAGTTGTCATCCCATGAGGCCTACGGACCAGTCCGAGCTTCTCGGCATGACGCTGCGCCGCATGGAAGTCGTCCTCGTGCTGACCGCTGACAAGGTCATGGTCGGTACCTTCGCTATCACGCCATACGCCCCTGGTTTTATCGCCCGGCTTTCGCACCGGCAATCGCTCGAAGACCTGACCGACGTCATCATCGCTCAACTTCGGCGTTTGCGGTTCGTCTTTCGGACTTGTCTCATCGCCGGCCCGCGCGATCTCACCCGACTTCTTCGCTTCTGGCTCTGACGATCGCTCATCCGGCCTGCGTTCCGCCGGCGGTGGACTCCCGCCTAGTGCATCCGGTCTACGGGCAGTGTCGCTGCCGGTTGGCCCAACGGTGCGAATGCCGTCCACCATCTGCTGCGCCCAGCCGTGAGCCTTCGGCGGAGCCATCGACAGGTAGTGGGCAGCTTCTTCGCATCGCCTAGCTGCTTCATCCAGTTGCATAGCGGCGTTCGTCGCGCGCCCACCCGACAACTGAACGACCAGAGCGGCATGTTCCCGACAGATCCAGGCTCGCTGCTGAAGTGCGTAGATGAGGCGCGGGACCTCGTTGAGACAATCGACCAGCCCTTGCGCCACCAGTTGCAGATCGGAGGGCATGGCTGCCGCTAGATCTGGTTCGCGTAATTCGCGCAGCCGGCCGCGGCGATCTGTAGCGCTTCCACCGCCTGGTCGACGGCTTTACCCGCGGCATCCAGCACTTCCGCGATGTCGCGATCGGCGCGGGTGGAGGTTCCAGCGATCAAACTTTCGACCTGTGCAGTGTGCTGCGCGAACCGCAGCTTGAACCCCGCCAGGCCTCCGGACGCTTGTTTCGCCTCGCTCGCGACCTGGTGCAATTGCTCCTTGAGTCGTTGGACATCGGACATAGCTGCCTCACTTCGGTGGCGGGGTCTGTGGACAAGTCCACCGCCGTCCTTCGTCGGCCGCTGATAGATAACGAAGGACGGCGGTGGCCATCAGGCCTTCGCTGTCTCTCATCGGGGCTGCAATCCCGGTCGTAGAGATCAGTGCGGCCACTCCCGAATGGGTCCGGCATCGGGAGGTTGGGAGCGGCTGGCGCGGGCAGCCTCGCTCGCATGTTCCGCCCAGCCGGTTTTGGGGCCCCTGTCTGAGCCGGGAGGAGCCAGGGGACTCGGGGAAGGCTCAGACAGGGACGATTAGTGACGGAACCGGCAGGGTGTGCGGCGATCCACCGCATTGAGGGCTGAGGACGACTCCGCCGGTTCCGCCAGATCACGGGGTGGTGTTCGCGATGACGACCGTCGTCACCTCGTAGCGATTGACTACCGCGATCTGGGCTTCAAAGGCGGCCGGCGTCGTGTCGGTTCCTTCGGTGTAGATAGTTCCCATCGCGAAGCCCTCGACCTGGGCGAACTCTTCGAGCTGCGCGTTGATATCCGCCAGTTCGCCGTCGGTCATCAGTAGGTGCTCCCAGAGCCGATGCCGCCACGGCCGTCCACGCTGGCCTTTCACGAGACGTCTGCATCGGACACCGCCGGCTCGATGGTGACGCACAGACTGGCGAAGCGCCGCGTCATCGCGGCCTGATGCCGCATGGCGGTCTCCGGCTCAGCCGTGTACTCCGCGATGACGTGTCCACCGAACCAGACACGGACGCGGCGGTGGGTTGGGAGTGGCATCTCCCTGTGGATCGTCATTCGCCGCGTACCTCCCGCACAATGTCGCGGAAGATGCCGACATAGCAGATAGCTGCGATGATCCACATGCCCCACATCAGGTGATGCATAGCCCACGTCCCCGCTCGATTGGGTCGGTTGTCGGAGGACAACCATCCAATGGCGCTGCGTGGTGGAAAACGACGGCGATACATATGCGCTCGGGAATATGTGTTTCATGCATACCGACAGGTCGTCACAGGTAGTGTTGGCGCTGTGACGTGCTCCCGGCGGCGGCCATGTCCTTCATGCGGTGCGTATCTGGCAGCGGATAACAACGGTGACCAGTGTGGACCGTGCGAACGGCGTGCCCCCGAGCTCACCCGCGCGGCGCCGTGCCTCTCAGACGACTTCTGGAAGGCCGATGTACTCGCCGAAGCTGCGAGTGAACGACACTTCGGCAAGCTGCTGGTGGCCTACCGCAAGCTGCTGCGGCCCGAACCGACGCAGGCGCTCGTCGGCCAGTGGCTCGGACTGACCCAGGGGCAGGTTAGCCGGATAGAGCGCAGCGCGACACCGGTGCGGGACATCGACAAGCTCGATCGCTGGGCTCAGGCCCTGCATATCCCCGAGCAACTGCTGTGGTTCAGTATTACGGCTCGGCCCGCCACCCTCGGGGAGCAAGGCGATCTGACAGCGCCACCTGCGTCAGCCGACTACGACGGCCAGCACAGCGTCGATGCATACCCGCGCTCCGACGTCCGCTCTATCGTGCAGACTCGACCACTCGCCGAAGCAGACGGAGTGCATCGGAGACAGTTCATCAAGTCGGCCGGCGCCGGCCTCACGGCGGTAGGGGCCAGCCTGTTGGTAGGCACCGCGGCCAGCCTGAACCAGCGCAGGAGCCGTGAAAGACCTGCTGCCAGCACCGAGATCCGCGAGATGACGCAGGTCTTCCGTCGCCTCGACAACCGGTACGGCGGGGTCACAGCCGTTCGGTGGTGACCTCATATCTGAACGCGACGGTCATACCGCTGGTGCAGGAGAGTACCTCGGGCAGAGGCCGATCTGACCTGTTCGCGGCCGCTGCCGAACTCCACCACTTGGCCGGATGGATGGCGTATGACACCGGCCAACATGCATCCGGCCACACTCATCTGCGTCAGGCGCTGCGTCTGTGTCATGAAGCCGACGATGAGCGGCTCGCCAGCGAGATGTTGGCTGGCATGAGTCATCAGTCGGCATTCCATGGGGCACCGGACAGCGCCGTCGATCTCGCGCTCGCAGCGCAGCACAGTGCCAAACGGTCTGGCTCGAAGATCTTGCAAGCTGAGGCAGCGGTCATGGAAGCCCATGGCCTGGCGCTGCAGGGGGATAAGGCAGGTTGCCTGGCTGCGCTGAGCCGCGCGGAGGACGCGTTCAACAAGTCCGACACTGAGGAGCGACCACACTGGCTGACGTATTTCGACCACGCGTACTTGGCAGCCAAGTTCGCGCACGCGTTTCGCGACCTAGGCCTTCCTGTCGATGCCGAACCGTTCGCCCGGCGATCCCTCGAGATGACGGACGGGTACGAACGCGGCCGTCTGTTCAACTCGGCCTTGCTCGCAAGCATCCTGGCGGACCAGCGTCGGCTCGAGGAGTCCTGCGCCCTCGGCATGGAGGCAACGACACTCGCCGCGTCCGTGCGATCGACACGTGGCACCAGTTATCTGCAGGACCTCGGCACGCACCTGGCGCCATACAAGAACGTCGAACCGGTCAACTCCCTGTTCGAGAGCATGATCGAGATCGGGGTCTCCCCATTGGGCCCGGTCAGCCGGCCTGGAACGCGAGCACGTGCAGCAGACCGACGAGGGACGCCGCACCGATGATCTGGCCGGTGTTGATACGTTCGCGGATCGAGTCGAGCGGCACCCACTCGATCCGTTCCGCTTCGTTGATGTCCTCCGGCTCACCGATGTAGTCGGCACCGTACGACACGAACAACAGATTCTCGGCATCAGTCGTTCCCACCGAGGGCTGCAGAGATACCAGTGGCTTGACACTCCTCGGGCGCCACCCAGTCTCCTCCTCGACCTCCCGCGCCGCGGTCATCGCTGGATCCTCGTCAGGATCGACATAGCCACCCGGCAACTCCCAGACCCAGCGGTTGATGATGAAGCGGTGTCGCCACATCATCAACACGTTCTCTTGCTGGTCATCGAGCACCACCATCATGGCGGCCTTCGGCATCCGCAGAACGTACTGCTCGAACCGGACACCATCGGGTAGCTCGACGGAAGCGATGCTCAACCGCAGCCGACGGGTGTCATCGACGAGTCGCTCACCGTGAATCTTCCATAGGGTGGATTCCGTACCGCCTTCAGCAGTCACGCTACGACACTACCCAATCGGCGTCATCGGGACTCAACCACGGCACTGCTGGGCGCACTGCTCGCGTCAGGCGCGGCCTGGTAGCGCATGAGCGGGCCAGCGGTGGATGCCAGCGCTGGTTGTGCATCCTCGCGGGTTCCAACGACAGTTGCCAGAGTCGTCGCCGTCATCATGATGTGCGCCCGACGCCAGGTCTCCGAGAGACAGGCCTTTTGCTTGCTGCGTACGCACTGCGGTGCCCGACGCGGTGATGACGGCGGCCTCCACACCGTGTCAGGGCGGTGTCAGGAGGGTGTCAGGGGCGGCCGACATGGTTGGCCCATGAGAGAAACAGCGATCGCGGTCTCGGGGCTGCGGAAGGCGTTTGGGGACAAGGTCGTGCTGGACGGCATTGATCTGGAGGTTCCGGCGGGGACGATCTTTTCCCTGCTGGGGCCCAACGGAGCGGGGAAGACGACGACGGTCAACGTGTTGACCACGTTGATGGAAGCCGATGGTGGGACGGCGTCGGTTGGCGGGCATGACGTTGCCGGAGCGACCAAGGAGGTCCGGAAGGTCATCGGGGTGACCGGGCAGTTCGCCGCTGTGGACGAGTTGCTGACGGGGTACGAGAACCTCGAGTTGATGGCTGATCTCCGGCGGGTCAAGAACGGCAAGCAGGTCGTCGAGGGCCTGTTGGAGCGGTTCGAGCTGGTGGAGTCGGCGCAGAAGCCGGTGGCGACGTACTCCGGGGGCATGAAGCGCAAGCTCGATCTGGCGATGACGCTGGTCGGCGAGCCGCGGATCATCTTCCTGGACGAGCCGACGACCGGGCTCGACCCGCGGAGCCGGCGGACGATGTGGGCGATCATCCGCGAGCTGGTGGCCGACGGGGTGACGATCTTCCTGACCACGCAGTACCTCGAAGAGGCTGACCAACTGGCCGACCTGGTGGCCGTGCTCGACCAGGGCAAGTTGGTTGCCCAGGGCACTCCGGCTGAGTTGAAGCGGCTGATTCCTGGCACGCACGTGCGGCTGAAGTTCACCGATATGCAACAGCTAGAAGCGGCGGCCCAACTCTTCCAGGACGCCACGAGGGACGACGACAACCTCGTCCTGCAGGTGCCCAGTGACGCCGGAACGCAGTCGCTGCGGGCGCTGCTGGACCGGCTCGACGAGTACGCACTGAGCGCGGAGGAGTTCTCCGTGCACACCCCTGATCTCGATGATGTCTTCCTCGCCCTCACGGGCCACCCGACGGAGGTCGCGAAATGAGCACCCAGTCCCACTCGGTCGTGATGTTGCGCCGCAACTTCAAGCACATCGCCCGGAACCCGACCTCGGTGTTCAACGCGGTGCTGATGCCGATCGTGATGATGCTGATGTTCGTGTACGTGTTCGGTGACGCCTTCAACGTCGGCGTGGACTACGTCGACTACGTGACACCCGGGCTGATGTTGCTGGCGGTCTGCTACGGCTTGGGCGGTGTTGCCGTCGCGGTGAACTCCGACATGACCAAGGGCATCATCAACCGGTTCAAGGCGATGGACATCTCCAGTGGCGCGGTGCTCAACGGCCACGTCGTAGCGAGTGTGCTGACCAACCTGGTCGCGATCGCGGCGCTCATCGGGCTGGCGTTCGCGCTGGGGTTCAGTCCTTCGGCGGGATTCGTCGACTGGCTGGGCGTGCTGGCTCTCGTCGTCCTGCTCGGATTCGCGACCGCCTGGCTCACCGTCGCGCTGGGATTGTCGGCGAAGTCGCCCGAGACAGCGGGGATGGCCGCCGTACCGCTGATCATGCTGCCGTTCTTCAGCAGCGCGATCGTGCCGGCGGACAAGATGGGGCCGGGCGTGAAGCAGTTCGCGCAGTACCAGCCCTTCACGCCGATCATCGAGACACTGCGCGGATTCCTCAATGGCACGCCGCAGACCGGAGACATGGTCGCAGCCCTCGCCTGGTGCCTCGGCATCACGCTGGCCGGCTACCTGTGGGCGTCGTCCACGTTCAAGAAGCGAGCGTGACGTCGGCCAGCTGACTCCAGTCCGTCTCCGCGCCTTCCCGAGCCGCCTTTGCGAAGTTCGCTTCGCCGAGGCGGCTCAGCGCTGTCTGCTCGATCCGGGCCTCGTCCGGCAGGGACCGATCAGCCAGCCCCCGTACGCCGACAGCCGCCGTGACGAGTCGCGCCGCCTGCTCGTACTCTCCGCTGCGCAAGGCAAAATCCGCGATCCCGACCAGTACGCCGGCCAGCACCGACGCGTGCCCGGCCTCCGTCGCTGCCCGGTACGCCGACGCGTGGTGCTCGCGAGCCTCGCCGAGATCGTCAGCGAGATAGCCCAGCAACGTCTGGGTCCCTGCGCGCACACTCGACTGATTCGCCTCCTCGCCCAGAATCGCCGCCGCGAGTCCGAGCTGGCGATGCGCCTCCGCAGTCTCGCCGCCCCAGCGAGCCAGCCCTGCCTTCGCGAGAGCCAGCAGGCCCAACGCCCCCGGCCAGGTGACGCGCTCGGCGTACCGGTGCGCCTCGGCAATCGCCGCGTCGCTGGCCTCCTTGTCCCCGAGCAACCAGTACAGCTGAGCCTGCCGAGAGCGCATCGGAATGACATCTTCGACGGAACCGACCTCGACGACGACCGCAATGGCCTCTTCGTAGTACTCGCAGGCAGCCGTGAAATCACCCCGTACGGCGATCCGCTCCGCCAGCTCCTGCAGCGCGAAAGAGATGCCGAACCGCTCGCCGACGGTCCGGAACTCGGCCAGCGCCAGCTCCAGAAACGCGTCGGCCTCCCGCCCCGGATGGCCGAGCACGATCCGCATCTTGCCGAGTTGCAGCCGGCCCAGCGCGCGGACCCACGGGTCCACGCTGTCGACCAACGGCTCCCAGGCGGACAGGAAGTCGCCGGGGGAGCGCAACATGCGTTCCAGCGGGTCGATCAGCTGCAGATAGGCGGGCGGGTTCTCGAGACGATGGCTGATCCGGTAGGTCTCGTGGATCCATTCCTTGGCGCGATGTTCGTCGCCGGGCCCGGAGCTCAGGAACATGACCACCAGCGCGTAGACCATCGCCCGGACCTCATCGGTGACTTCACCGGGTGTCTCGGTGGCCGCCATCACCAGCTCGTTGCCCTCGGCCTTGTGCCCACTGAGCCACCAGTACCAGCCGGCGACCGCGGCCAGCCGCATCGCGCCCTGCGCCTCGCCCGCCGCGATCGCACCACGCATCGCCGCGCTGAGGTTGTCGTGCTCGGCCCGGAGCGCCGCGACCCACTTGAGCTGCTCGGCGCGGCGGAGATGTGGTTCCGCGGTCTCGGCAAGCGCGGTGAAGTAGGCGAGATGCGCGTGCCGGGCCAGCTCCGCCTCGCCGGCCTGCGCCAGCCGCTGAGCGGCGTACTCCTTGATGGTGCTGAGCATCCGGTACCGCGGCGCCTGGTTGCTCTGGGCAACCACTAGCGACTTCTCGGTCAGTGCGGTCAGCAGTTCCAGTACGTCGGCCGAGTCGACCGGACCGCCGGCGCAGACGTGCTCAGCCGCCTCAAGGCTCGCGCCGCCGGCGAACACCGAGAGCCGGCTCAGCACCATCCGTTCGGCGTCGCTGAGCAGCTCCCAGCTCCAGTCGATCACCGCGCGCAGCGTGCGCTGCCGGGGGAGCGCGGTCCGGCTGCCACCGGTCAGCAGGCGGAACACGTCGTCCAGCCGGTCGGCGAGCTGTTCGAGCGACATGGTCCGCAACCTGGCCGCGGCCAGTTCGATCGCCAGCGGCATCCCGTCCAGCGCGCGGCAGACGCGGGCCATCGTCGACAACGTGTCGGCACCCACCTCCAGATCCAGCTGTACTGCGGCCGCCCGATCGCGCAGCAACCGGATCGCGGGCGAAGCCTCGAGCTCGCTCAGGTCGGCGTCGCCCGCGGGCAGGCTCAACGGGACGACCCGCCACAGCGCTTCGCCGGTGATGCCGAGCGGTTCGCGGCTCGTCGCCAGGATTCGCAGCCGGCGACATTCGCCCAGCACCCGATGGGCGAACTCGGCCGCCGATCCGATCACGTGCTCACAGTTGTCGAGAATCAGCAGCGCATCCTGCTCGCGCAGCGCGGCAATCAGCCGGGCGGTCGGCTCCAGGTCGGCGGCCTCGGCCAGCAGCGCATCCCGCAGGCCGAGTGCGCCGAGCGTTGCCTGCGCGACGTCACTGTCCACGCCGATCGGCGCAAGCTCGACCAGCCATGCGCCGTCCGGAAAGCCGTCGACCAGCGTGCGCGCGGTCTCGGTGGCCAGCCGGGTCTTCCCCGCACCGCCCGGCCCGATCAGCGTGGTGAGCCGATGCGCCGAGACGAGATCGCGAACCGTGACGATCTCCTCGTCCTTGCCGACGTAGCTGGTCAGTTCGGCGCGCAAGTTGTTCTTGCGAGGCTGGTCCGGTCGATGGAGTTCGCCTCTGAGGAGGGCGACGTGAAGTGCGGACAGTTCCGGCGAAGGATCGACGCCCAGCGCGTCGGCGAGGGCCTCGCGCGTGCGCTCGTAGACGAGCAGAGCCTCGCTGTCACGACCGGTCGCGGCAAGCGCGCGCATGAGCGCGGCGACCAGTCGCTCGCGGACGGGATGCTCGGCCACCAGATCGGTGAGTTCCGTGACCACCTCCGCGCCGAGGGTGGCCTCCGCGTCGTACCGATCCTCCAGGGCAGTCAGATGAAGTCGATCGAGCCGGGTCACCGCCGCGTCGTACGCCGGGCTCTCGGTCAGGCCGACGTCCTGCATCGCTGCGCCACGCCACAACGCCAGCGCGTCGCGTAGCAACTGCACCCGTTGCGGATCCTCACCGTTGCGAGCCCGCCCAACGAGACGCTCGAACCGTACGGCGTCAACAGCGTCGGGCTCCACCCGCAGCCGGTAGCCGTCGGGCAGCCCTTCCACCGTCCCGGCCGGCAGCACTTTGCGAAGCCGAGAAACCAAGCGCTGCAAGGCATTTGCCGCCTCAGCGGGCGGGTTCTCGCCCCAGATCCAGTCGACCAGCCTCGACTTCGGGACCACCTGACCAGGCTCCAACGCGAGCGCCACCAGCAGCCCCCGCAACCGGGCCCCGGGCACGTCAGCGACGACCCCGTCGCCGGTCCTGACCTCGAACGACCCCAGCATCCCGATCTGCACCCAGCAGATCTTGCCAGCAGACCGGTCCCAGCCCGTACTGCGGACCGGCTCCGTCCGGTACTCCGGAGCTTGCGTACCAGCAGGTCGAGCTCAGCAACTTGTCATTGCTCCTTGGTCGAAGAGCTTGCCGGATCAAGCAGGCGGATCCGGCAGATCCAGTTTCGCCAGCCGGGCCGGGTCGGTGAGCGACACCATTTCGGTGATGCGGCCGTTGACCACCGTGCAGGCCATGACGGTGCGGACTCTGCCCTTTTCGTCCCAGGCGATGACTCCGGGGGCGCCGTTGACGCGGACGTTTCGGGCGGTGAGTCGGGTGTTGTGGCCGTGTTGGGCCTTGGTGGCGATCGCGGTGGCGCCGAGGCGGACGACGACTCCGCGGGCGGTGTGGACGCGCCAGGTGACGTCGGGGTCGAGGACGCGGAGGAGGCCTTCGAAGTCGCCGGTGCGGGCGGCCGCGAGGAAGGCGTCGACCACAGCGCGCTGGTCGGCGCGGTCTTCGGCGGGTTGGGGAGTGCCCTGGAGTTTGCGGCGGGCGCGGCTGGCGAGCATCTTGGTGGCGTCGACGGACTTGCCGAGGATCTGCGCGATCTCCTCGTACGGCACCGCGAACAGGTCATGCAGCACGAACGCGAGTCGCGCCGACGGGCTGAGGGTTTCGAGAACCATCAGCAGCGCGAGGCCGACCGAGTCGGCGAGTACCGCGTCGTCCTCGGGGGCGCCGCCGTCTTCCAGGGTGACCACCAGTTCGGGGAGCTGGTCGTCGTACGGCGTCTCGGGCTTGGCCTTGCGCCGGCGCAGTACGTCGATGCACTCGCGTCCGACCACGGTGGTCAGCCAGCCGGCCAGGTTGGTGATCGAGGCCGTGTCCTGCCGCGCCAGCCGAAGCCACGCCTCCTGTACGGCGTCCTCCGCGTCCGCCCGCGACCCGAGCATCCGGTAGGCCATGCCCACCAGGCGCCCGCGGTGCGCCTCGAACGCTTCCGCCACCGTGTCCTGCGGACCAAGTCCGGTCACCTTGTTACCTCCCGCCGGCGAATCCCGTCATCACCCATGACGGGCCCGGACGGGCGGAGGTAACACCAGCAGGAGGAAACCATGGATCTCGCGCTCTGGATCGTGACCGGGCTGCTCGCGACGGCCTTCCTGGTGGCGGGCGCGAACAAGCTGTTCATCCCGCGGGACAGGCTGGCGAAGGCACCGGGTGGCGGCTGGGTGCTGGAGTTCAGCCCCGCCTTCCTCAAAACCCTGGGAGCGGTCGAGATCCTCGGCGCCATCGGCCTGATCCTACCGGCGGTCCTCGACCTCGTGCCGGTCCTGGTTCCGCTGGCCGCGGCCGGCCTGGGCACGATCATGATCGGCGCCGCGATCGTCACCGGCCGCCGCCGCGAGTACGCCCACGCGGCGATCAATCTGACCTACCTGGCCCTGACCGTCTTCGTGGCTGCCGGCCGGTTCGCCGAATAGGCAACCGATGGTTGCACGATGAGTCGCCATCGACTACCGTCACATGCAACAAAAGGTTGCGCGTGAAGGAGTGGGTATGGAGTTCGGGAGTATCGAGCGGGAGATCTATGTCGACGCGTCGCCCGAGGTGGCGTTCGAGGTGGTCAGCAGTCCCGAGCACATCTCGGAGTGGTGGAGCGACGAGGCGGATCTCAAGGTGGTGCCCGGCGCGGTCGGCGAGCTGGTCTGGGGAGATCGGGCCAACGTCGTACCGATCGTCGTGGTGGACGTCGAGCCGCCGCGGTTGTTCTCGTTCCGGTGGGTGCATGCCGACGGGAAGGTGGAGAGCACCGATTCGCTGCTGGTGACCTTCGAGCTGACGCCGTCGGGTGCCGGGACCAAGGTGCGGATGACCGAGACGGGGTTCCGCGAGATGGGCTGGGAGATCGCCAAGCTCAAGGAGCAGTACCGCGATCACGTCACCGGGTGGGACCACTACCTTCCCCTCCTCGGCGAGTACGCCGTGCGGGTGGTGGCCAAGCGATGACCACGGCGGTCGACGACGACCTGTGGTCCGCGGTCGGCGATCCGACGCGTCGGCGGATGCTCGACCTGTTGCTGGCGGACGGCGTCGGTACCGCGACCAGCCTCAGCGAGCAGCTGCCGGTGACCCGCCAGGCGATCGCGAAGCATCTCGGCGTACTGGACCGGGTCGGCCTCGTGCGCGGTACGCCGGCTGGGCGGGAGCGGAGGTTCCAGGTGGACGAGGCGCAACTGGCGCGTGCGGTCGCTCAGCTCGCCGCCGTCGGCGCGGAGTGGGATGCGCGGATGCGGCGGATCAAGCGGATCGCCGAAGCGGTCCAGCGCAAGCAGAACGAACAGTGAAACTCCAGCAGGGAAGGAGAAACTGAGATGGTCGACATTCTGCACAGGGTCGGAGTCAAGGCGACGGTCGCCGAGGTCTACACCGCGATCACCACGGTCGAAGGGCTGGCCGCCTGGTGGACCACCCAGACCGTTGGCGAAGGCAACGAAATTGGCGGGGTCCTGAAGTTCAGGTTCATCCCCGGTGGCTTCGACATGTCGGTGGTCGAGCTGGTACCGGGCAAACGGGTGCTGTGGGAGGTGATCGACGGACCGGAGGAGTGGATCGGCACCCACATCGTCTGGGACCTCACCCAGGTCGACGAGTGGGCGATCGTCAACTTCCGGCACGAGGGCTGGAAGGAGGAGGTCGAGTTCATGTCCCACTGCAGCACCAAGTGGGCGATCTACCTGATGAGCCTGAAGACCCTGGTCGAGACCGGCCTGGGCGCACCGGCCCCCGACGACGTCATGATCAGCAACTGGCACTGAGCCCGCGGGCAGTTCACCCCGGCGCGCTGCTGAACTCGAGCCGCGCTGTAATGAGCGGTATGGACATCGACTTGTTCGCCGGGGTGGCTGTCAAAGATTTCAAGGCAGCTTCGGCCTGGTACGAGAGGTTCTTCGGGACGGAGCCGGCCTTCCTGCCCAACGACATCGAGGCTGTCTGGGAGCTGGCCGAGCATCGGTACGTCTTCATCGAGCAGGCGCCGGAGCGGGCCGGTGGCGCGCTGCTCACCGTGTTCGTGAGTGAGCTCGACACGGTGGTCGACGGCGTCACCGAGCGCGGGATCGAGCCGCTGAAGCGCGAGACCTACGAGAACGGCGTACGCAAGGTCACGTATCGCGATCCCGACGGCAACGAGATCGGTTACGGCGGCGCCCCGCTCGAAGCCGGCTGACCAGGCGGTGGCGTAGGGTCCGAAGCATCTGACGCCTGGGTAGTGAGGTGAGTGCTTTGCGGTTCGTTCGGGGGCAGCAGCCGGAGCAGGATCTGACCTTCAACGACGTGTTCCTGGTGCCGAACAGGTCCGCCGTGCAGTCGCGGCTGGACGTGGACCTGGCCACCGGGGACGGGAGCGGGGCGTCGATCCCGATCGTCGCGGCGAACATGACCGCCGTCTCCGGGCGGCGGATGGCCGAGACGATCGCGCGCTGCGGCGGGCTGGCGGTGATCCCGCAGGACATTCCGGTCGAGGTGGTGACCGAGGTCGTCTCGTGGATCAAGCAGCGGCACACGATCTACGACACCCCGCTGGTGATGGCGCCGAACGGCACCGTCGGCGAGGCACTCAATCTGCTGCCGAAGCGCGGTCACGGCGCGGTGATCGTGGTCGAGAACGGGCGCGCGGTGGGCGTGGTGACCGACGCGGACTGCGAGGGCGTCGACCGCTACACCCAGCTCGAGAGCATCATGTCCCGCGAGCCGCTGACCCTGCCGGCCGGCATCGCGGCGGAGGAGGCCTTCAACCAGCTGTACGACGGCCACCATCGGCTGGCGCCGGTGATCGACGCGGACGGCAGCATCGTCGGCATCCTGACCCGCCAGCGCGCGCTCCGAGCCACCCTCTACGACCCTGCCGTCGACGCCGAAGGGAGGCTGCGGGTCGCCGCGGCCATCGGCATCAACGGCGACGCCGAGCAGAAGGCGAAGGCGTTGCTCGACGCGGGGATCGACCTGCTGGTGATCGACACCGCACACGGTCACCAGGAGCGCATGCTCGACGTACTGCGCACCGTCCGGGCCCTGCAGCCCGGCGTACCGGTCGTCGCGGGCAACGTCGTCACCGCCGAAGGTGTCGAGGATCTGGTCGAAGCAGGCGCCGACATCATCAAGGTCGGCGTCGGACCGGGCGCGATGTGCACGACCCGGATGCAGACCGCGGTCGGCCGGCCGCAGTTCTCCGCGGTGCTGGAATGCGCGACCAGAGCTCGCGAGCTGGGCAAGCACGTCTGGGCCGACGGGGGAGTGCGGCATCCCCGTGACGTCGCGCTCGCTCTCGCCGCGGGTGCCTCCAGCGTGATGATCGGCTCATGGTTCGCCGGCACCTACGAGTCACCCGGTGACCCGCACCGCGACAGCGACGGCCGCATCTACAAGGAAAGCTTCGGAATGGCGTCGGCTCGCGCGGTGCGGCTCCGTACCGCGGACGACACCCCGTTCCAGCGGGCGCGCAAGGGCTTCTTCGGCGAGGGCATCTCGACCGCCCGGATGTACCTCGACCCGGATCGTCCCAGCGTCGAGGACCTCCTCGACTCCATCGTCTCCGGCGTCCGTAGCTCCTGCACCTACGTCGGCGCCACCGACCTGGAGGAGTTCCACGACCGCGCGGTCGTCGGTATCCAGAGCGCCGCCGGCTACTCCGAAGGCAAACCCCTCAACACCAGCTGGTGACTCAGCGGATGGTCTGGGCGAGACGGAAGCCCAGATCGTCGATGCGGAAGGTCGGGTGGCTCTTGCGACGGGTGGAGGCCCGGCAGGCGTTCGGCGGATCGTAGGCGCCGCCACCGCGGAACACGCGGTACGGCCCGTACGCCGTCGAGTGGAGATCCCAGGTCCATTCCCAGACGTTGCCGAGCAGGTCATGAAACCCCCAGCGGTTGGGAGTCTTGCCGCCGACCTCGTGCACCCGTCCGCCGGAGTTACCGCGGTACCAGGCGATCTTGTCCAGTTCGCCGTACCGCGCGTCGCGACTGCCCGCGCGGCAGGCGTACTCCCACTCGGCCTCCGACGGCAGCCGATAGCCCGTCGCTGTCCAGTCGCAGCTGACGCTCGACCCGTCGCGATCGCCGTCCACCAGCCCGTACGCCGGTCCAAGGCCCTCCGCCGCCGACAACTCGTTGCAGAACCGCACCGCCTCCAGCCAGGACACGTCCGCAGCCGGCAGCCCACCCAGTTCTGAGCTGCCGGAGTACTGCGCCCGCGTCACCACGAGCGCAGCCAGCCGGAACGGCCGCACCTCCGCGACCCACGAGTGTCCTGATCCCTCGTCGCGCATCGCGACCTTGCCACCCGGAAGCTCGATCATCAGACCGCGGACGCTATCAGCGCGATCAACGACCTACCGGCACAGCACCGTCGCGACTCCCGCCTAGGGGGTGGGGAACTTGAGGCGGACTATGACGTTGTCTATCCCGTTCGGGGTACCGCCGTTCATGTCATCGTTGGTGGAGGAGAGCCAAAGGGCTCCGTCGGGGGTCTTGGTGACGCTGCGGAGGCGGCCCCAGCGGCCGGAGAAGACGGCCTGCGGAGTGCCGACGCCGTTGCCGGCGGCGTTGATCTGAGTGACCCAGAGCTGGCGGCCGGTGACACCGGCGACGTAGATCCAGTCGTTGACGATCTCGACGCCGCTCGGGCCGGCCTGCGAGGTGGACCAGGTGCGCTTCGGCGCGATGAAGCCGCCGCAGTTGCCGATGGTGCCCTCACAAGCGGGCCAGCCGTAGTTGCCGCCCTTCTGCACCAGGTTGAGTTCGTCCTGGCTGTTCTCGCCGAACTCGGCGGCCCACAGCTGGCCGCGGGAGTCCCACGCCAGGCCCTGCGGGTTGCGGAAGCCGAGACCGAAGACGTACCGCGCGTTGCCGCCCTCGCTGAAGAACGGGTTGTCGCTCGGCGGCGTACCGTCGGCGTTGATCCGCAGGATCTTGCCGTTCAGCGAGCCGCGGTTCTGCGAGTTGCCGCTGTTCTTGGCGTCACCGACGGCCGCGTAGAGCTTGCCGTCCGGACCGAAGCGCAGCCGGCCGCCGTTGTGGTAGCGGTTCTTCGCCAGTCCGGTCAGCACCGGCGACGAGGTGGTGGCCAGCACGCCGTTCTCGTACTTCATCCGCACGATCCGGTTGTCGTTCGCGGCCGTGTGGTAGAAGTACACCCACCGGTCGGTGCTGAAGTTCGGCGACAACGCGATCCCCAGCAGACCCCCTTCGCCGGTCGTCGTGACAGCGCCGGGAACCTTGCCCAGCGTGGTCTTCTGCCCGGTCGCCGTCACCAGCAGTACTTCGAACCGGTCCCGCTCGGTGACCAGCGCCGACCCCGAGTTGTCCGGCAGGAACGCGACGCTCCAGCCCAGGTCGACCTTCGCGATGTCCCGCTCGTACCCCGGGATGCCACCGCTGCCCGCGTTCGCCGTCCGTGCGGACACAGTGTTGCTCGCGGCCGACGTGTTGCCGTCCGGATCACGCGACTTCACCGTGAACGAGTACTGCGTGTTCGGGGTCAGGTTGGTGATCGTCGCGGTCAGTGAGTTCGTGGTCGAGACCTTGGTGGCGCCCTGGTAGACGTCGTACCCGGCGATGCTGCCGCTGTTGTCCGTCGACGCGTCCCACGCCAGGGACACGCTGTTCGACGAGATCGCGGTCGAGCGCAGGGTGCCCGGCGCCGACGGTGGCTGGGTGTCGTTGCTCGGCGGTGTCGTGAACGCGACCACGTTGCTCTGCTGCGAAGCGTTGCCTGCGGCATCGAACGCGCCGATCGACACGTCGTACGCCGTGTTGGCGGTCAACGTGTCGACAGTGGCCGTCAAGGTGTTCGCGTCCACCACCTTGAGCACGTTGCCGCCCCGGTTGATCTCGTACCGGACCACGCCGACGGCGTCGGCGGCCGCCGTCCAGGTGAAGGTCGCGGCGTTCGACTTGATGTTGCTGACGGCAAGGTTCGCGGGCGCCGACGGCGGGGTGGTGTCGTCACTGGTCGGGTTGACGGTCAGCTTGTCGGCGTTCGGGCCGCCGTCGGCGGTGGTGGCGCGGGCGCGGATCTTGTTCGTTCCCGCGGCCAGGGTCAACCGGACCGTCTTGGTCGCCCAGGTGGTCCAGGCGCCGGTGCCCGGGAAAGTGATGCCGACCGCGCCGGCCACGCCGTTGACCGTGAAGTCGAGCGGCCGCTGGGCCGCGGTGCCGTTGGCGTAGCGAAGGGTCACGTCGGCCGGACCGGCGGGTGCCGTCACCGTCCACTCGACGTAGCTGCCGACGAGATTGTCGTAGTTGACGAAGCCGGTGCCGGTGTAGCCGGCATGGTTCGACTCGACCACGCCCTGGGAGATCGTCGCGACCTCGGCCTGGTAGTCGGTCGGTGCCGCGGTCGCGGCGGGTGTCAGTGGGACGAGGGCGAGCGTGACGGCTACGGCCGAGAGGCCGCTGAGCAGCGCACGCCGAACGGATCGACGGGTCATCGAGGTCTCCTGAGTTCCGGGCGGGAGGAGCACTGTGATAGTTAAGAAAGCTTCCTGTTCTAACTACCCGTTTGCATCAGACCACCCTGCGTCAAGCAGTGTCAAGACCTCGGAATGCGCTTGCCCAGCGGAGAGTCTCGGGATCGCTCAGAGCTCGGCGACCTGGATCAGCACCTTCCCGGTGGTGCCGGCCTCGACGGCCTGGTGAGCGTCGACGGTCTGGTCGAGGGAGAAGCGGACCAGCGGCAGCCCGGCCTCTTCGCCGACCGGCAGGGCGCCGGCCGCGATCGCCGCGTTGATGTCGTCCGCCGCGGCGGTCAGGATCTCCCAGCCCACGGTGTAGAGCAGCACGAACTGGTACCGGGTGTTCAGTCCCATGTTGGAGCGGACGTCGATGGCGAAAGGCTGGTCGCCGTCGTTCGCGTAGATCGCGATCGTGCCACGCGGCCGCAGTACGGCGAGATCCAGCGCGTTGTTGGCCCCCGCGGCGACCTCGACGACCAGGTCGACCCCGTCGGGTGCGAAGCCGCGGATCTGCTCGGCGGCGTCCTCGTCGCGGTAGTTCACGACGTGATGCGCACCGGCGGCTTCGGCGTACGCCGTCTTGGTGGGGCTGGTCGTCGCGATCACGGTCGCACCGGCCCAGCGCGCGAGCTGCACCGCCGCATGTCCGACGGCACCCGCGCCACCGGCGACCAGGACCACCTTGTTCTCAAGGGCTCCAGGCGAAAGTCGGGTCGGCCCGCCTTCGGCGACGGTCAGAGCACGATGAGCGGTGATCGCCGGAATTCCGATGCTGGCACCGAGCTCGAAAGAGGCGTCGTCCGCCAGCGGAAACACCCGCTGAGCCGGCACGATCGTGTACTCCTGAGCAGTCCCGCTCAACGGCCGCTGGTACGCCGCGAGCGTCACCCAGACCCGGTCGCCCACCGAGATGCCGTCGACCTCGGGGCCGACGGCGTCGACAACACCCGAGCCGTCCTGGTTCGGGACGGACTCGACCGGCTCGCCGCCGTACAGGCCGGTTCTCGCCTTCCAGTCGGTCGGATTGACGCCGGAGACCGCGATCCTGATCCGTACTTCGCCCGCTCCGGGCTCGGGGACGTCGCGATCGGTGACGCGGAGGACGGAGTCGGCAGAGCCGAGCTGATCGAACACGATTGCCTTCATGTCACCTACAGCCCGCGAGCGGACCGGCTTATTCCGATCTGGTCTGATGGACCCATGACCCTGCGGAGAAGCGTCGAATGCTGGCTGACCCACGCGGACGGCGAGATCCTCCTGCTGCACGTTCCGCCGTCGGCCTCTCTGCCACAGGGGTTTTGGCAACCTCTCACGGGTGGAGTCGAGGCGGCGGAGAAGCCGCTGCAGGCGGCGGTCCGGGACGTGCGGGAGAAGACCGGCCAGCAGGTCGACCCGGCCGCTTTCCGGTTCATGGACGATGGCGTCCGGGTCCAGGTCTCCGCGGACTTCGAGGTGGTCAAGTCGCTTTACGTGGTCGAGCTGCCGTCGCGAGAGATCGCGACAGCCCCTGCCGCGCACGACGACCATCGGTGGATGGCTACCGGCGAGGTCGGTGCGCTCCTGCACTGGCAGAGCAACCGGGAGACCTGGCAGCGGATCAGCGCGCTGCTCTGACCGGCACGGAGCACAGCCTCAGCGCGGCGGCCGTCGGGCCGGGATTTTTCGGCCGTGAAATTACCCGCTTGGACCCCTTACTTGGGGGTAGGATCGAAGACAGCCCGGCCCGGCCGTTCCCCCGTGATGGTCGGGTCGGGTCTTGTCCGCTTCAGACCGCCTTGCGGTACCGCGGCTGACGCTTCTCGAGACCGCGTGAAGTTCAGGCGGAGGAGTATCGCGGCGCGGCAACGGAGTCCACTACGACCTGGAAGCTGTGGGCATAGGGTCGGTTCATGCCTGTTCTCGTCGTACCGGCCTTTCCTGCAGGGATCTTCCGCGACCTCGAGCAGCCTCAGCTGACGGTCGACGGGCAGCTGGTACTGCGCCCGTGGTGTGCCGCTGACGCGTCGATGGTGCGGACCGCCTTTGGTTGCCCGGAGATCCAGCGCTGGCATGTTCGTCGGCTGGACAGTACTGATGAAGCCGTCGAGTGGACCGCGCAGTGGGAAGGGCGCTGGACTGCCGACGAGGCGGTCAGTTGGGCGATCGTGGACGACCGGGACGAGCCGTTGGGGCAGGTCGGTCTGCGGAGCATCTCGCTCGCGGAGGCCTCGGCCGGCGTCTCGTACTGGGTGACGCCGTCGGCCCGCGGACGGAATCTCGCCGCCCGTGCGGTGGACGCGATGCGGAAGTGGGCCTTCGGCGAGATCGGGTTCCACCGTCTCGACATCCAGCACTCGACGCTCAACGAGGCTTCCTGCAGAGTCGCCGACAAGACCGGCTTCGTCGTCGAAGGCACGCTGCGCCAGGCGATTCAGCACGCCGACGGCTTCCACGACTGGCACCTGCACGGCCGTCTGCAGACCGACGGCGACGTGGGCCCGGAGCTTCGCTAGGCTCGGCTTAACCGTTTCATCATCCACTCAGAACGGACTCTCCGTGGATCGTCTGCGTCTCCTCCAGGTCGGTGCCGGTGCGATGGGCCGGGCGTGGCTGGACACCATCGCCCGCAATTCCGACGTCGAACTGGTCGGGCTGGTCGATCTGGATCTCGACCTCGCCCACCGGGTGAACGAGGAGCAACAGGGCGCGCCGGTGCCGGTGGCCGCCTCGTTGTCTGAGCTGACCGAGCTGACCGGTGCCGAGGCGGTCGTGAACGTAACCGTGCCAGCCGCGCACAACCCGGTCAACGAGGAGGCGCTGCGGGCCGGCCTGCCGGTGCTTTGCGAGAAGCCGATTGCGCCGACGGTGGCCGAAGCGCAGTACATCGCCAGAGTGGCAGAGGAGACCGGGCAACTGCTGATGATCAGCCAGTCCCGGCGCTACCTCAACCAGTTCACGGCGTTGTGCGAGACGGCAGCGGCACTGGGGCCGATCTCGGTGGTGTCCTGCGAGTTCGCGAAGGCGCCACACTTCGGCGGTTTCCGTGAGGAGATGGCTTTCCCGCTGCTGCTCGACATGGCGATCCACCAGTTCGACTCGGCTCGCGCGCTGCTCGGCGAGGATCCGGTCGCCGTGTACTGCGAGTCGTACAACCCCGGCTGGAGCTGGTTCGCCGGTGACGCCGCGGCCAGCGCGATCTTCGAGTTCCCCGGGGGCGCCCGATTCGTCTTCAACGGCAGCTGGGTCAGTCCCGGTCTGGAGACGCCGTGGCACAGTCGCTGGCGGGTCGGCGCCGAACGAGGGACGGTGCTGTGGGACGGCGAGAACGCCCCGGAGACCGGCGATCCCCGGCGGTCCGTCGAGGTCGGCGACGCGCCTCAGGAGATTGCCGGCTCGCTGGCGGAATTCGTCCGCTGTGTGCGAACTGGCGCAGCCTCCAGTACGCCGGCGAGCAGCAACGTGCACAGCCTGGCGATGGTCGAGGCCGCCGTACGTTCCGGAACCGCGAAGCGGCGCGTCGAACTCGCCGAGATCCTCGGCTACGGTTCGAGCTTCAAGTCTTGACATGAGCGGCGAAGCGCAGTTGACTGCCATATAGTTCACGTAGGAAATAAATTCGCGCACCAGTCCGGAGTCTCGGCTCAGAGAGTCTCCGCCTGGCGCTGACGGCCGCCCCAGGTCCCGTGGTGATCCACGGGACCTCCTGGCGTTGATTGCTATTGGCAACCGATCTGGCGCCCTGCCGGAGTGGACCGAAACTCCTTGTGTGCAAGGCCGGAAGCACCCCGGCCGCGACATGGTCAAGGTCCGATATCGAGAGCCGCGGTGGCTCTTCCGCTCCCCGGGGTTCTGTGCCATCCTCCCGGTTGAGAGCCAAAATCCTATCGGATATCGGTTCGCTGTCAGGAAGTGACGGCTTGTCACAGCACGTGCGAAGTTGGCCCGAAGGGACTGGGTGTGAGCGGAACGATCGAGGTGAAACCGGCGCCACCGGCACCGGTGCGGAAGCAGGCGGTGACGCCCGCCCGCAGGATCAAGCGGCCGAGCCGCTGGACGGAGGCCAGACGCAGCTTCCGCCGGCACTGGCAGCTCTACCTGCTGATCGTCGTCCCGGTCGCGTACTTCGTGATCTTCAAGTACATCCCGATCTCCAACGCGGTGATCGCGTTCAAGGACTACAGCCCGATCAAGGGGCCGTGGGGCAGTGAGTGGGTCGGCTTCCAGAACTTCGAGCTGTTCTTCGCCAACCCGGTGTTCTGGACCCTGGTGAAGAACACCTTCCTGCTGGCCGCCTACACCGTGCTGGCCAGCTTCCCGATCCCGATCATCCTGGCGATCGCGCTGAACGAGATCCGCACCGGGTTCTTCAAGAAGACCGTCCAGCTGGTCACCTACGCGCCGTACTTCATCTCCACCGTGGTGGTGGTCTCGATGACGATCCTGGTGCTGTCGCCGCAGATCGGCTTCGTCGACGACGTGATCGGGCTGTTCGGCATCCCGGAGGCCGACTTCCTCGGTGATCCGAACTACTTCCGCCACATCTACGTCTGGTCCGACGTCTGGCAGACCACCGGGTACTCCGCGGTGATCTACCTGGCCGCGCTGGCCGGGATCGACCCGGCGCTGCACGAGTCGGCCAAGATCGACGGCGCCAGCCGGATCAAGCGGATACTGCACGTCGACCTGCCCGGCATCATGCCGACCGCGGTGATCATCCTGGTGCTCGGCGTCGGCAACATCATGTCGATCGGGTTCGAGAAGGCCTTCCTGTTCCAGAACCCGCTGAACCTGGCCCAGTCCGAGATCATCGCGACCTACGTCTACAAGACCGGCCTGCTCAACGCCGACTTCAGCATGGCCACCGCCGTCGGTCTGTTCAACTCCGTGATCAACCTCTTCCTGCTGCTCTTCGTGAACTTCGCCGCCAAGCGGATCACCGGGAACGGACTGTGGTCATGATCGCGGCCGAGAGGGAGAACCGAGGATGAGCGCCACCCTGCAGCCGTTCCGTAGCAGGCTGAAGAAGCCGGTCCCGGTGGAGAAGTCCACCATCGTCGAGACCACCACCGACCGGATCTTCCTGATCGGCGTCAAGGTGATGCTGACCGTCGCCCTGGTCGCCGTCCTGATCCCGTTGGTCTACGTGGTCGCCAACTCGTTCAGCAGCGCGAGCGCGGTCAGCTCCGGCCGGGTGTTCCTGTGGCCGATCGAGCCGAGCCTGCGCGGCTACCAGGAAGCACTGAGCGATCCGCAGATCCTCAAGGGCTACTACAACTCACTGATCTACGCCGTCGGTGGCACGTTGATCAGCGTCACGCTGACGATCGCGATCGCCTATCCGTTGTCGCGCAAGACCTTCTTCGGCCGCAACGTGATCATGAGCGGCCTGCTGTTCACCATGCTGTTCTCCGGCGGCCTGATCCCGACCTACCTGGTGGTGCAGGACCTGCACATGCTCAACACCCGCTGGGCGATGGTGATCCCCAGCGCGATCGGGGTCTGGCAGGTCATCATCGCCCGGACCTTCTTCCGCAGCACGATCCCCGACGACCTGTACGAGGCCGCCGTCCTGGACGGCGCGAGCGATCTGCGCTTCCTCTGGTCGGTGGTCCTGCCGCTGTCCAAGCCGGTGATCGCGGTGATCGCCCTGATGTACGCGATCTTCCAGTGGAACACCTACTTCGACGCCCTGATCTACCTCAAGGACCCGGGCCTCTACCCGCTGCAGATCGTGCTGCGCAACATCCTGATCCTCAACTCCACCACGGGTTCCGCGGCCGACGTCGCCGCGACGCTCGAACGCCAGCAACTCGCCAACGTGCTGAAGTACGCGCTGATCGTCATCTCGAGCCTGCCCGTACTGCTCATCTACCCGTTCATCGCCCGCCACTTCACCAAGGGCGTGATGGTCGGCGCCGTCAAGGGCTAGTCAGTAAGTTCCAGAAGGGAAACAAGAAATGCGCTCAACCAAGAGCAGGGTGGTGGCCGCCCTGGTGGCAGCCACCGCGCTGGCCGTCGCGGGCTGCAGCTCCGACAAGTCCGACGACAGTGCGAAGAACGAGGTGAGTGCCGACGGCAAGGTCGTCATCGACACCTTCGCTCCGCAGGGACCCGACGACAACCTCGACACCAACCTGGTGACGAAGGCGATCGGCGACAAGTTCAAGATCCAGTTCCGCTGGCAGACCACCACTCTGGACGCCGGGGCGGCCAAGGAGAAGCGCCAGATCGCGATCGCGAGCGGCGACTACCCCGACCTGTTCATGCTGATCCCGTGGGTCGACGGAATCACCCAGGCCGAGGTGCAGAAGCTCGGTACCCAGGGCGTCGCGCTGCCGATCGAGCAGTTGATCAAGGACAACGCGCCGAACATCCAGAAGCAGCTGGACTCGAACAAGACGCTGAAGGAGATGTCGACCGCCCCCGACGGCCACATCTACGCACTTCCGCAGTGGTCCGACTGCTACCACTGCACCTACCCGGACAAGCTGTGGATGAACTCCGCCTGGCTGAAGAAGCTCGGGCTGCAGCAGCCGAAGACCACCGAGGAATTGCGGACCGTACTGCGCGCCTTCAAGACCCAGGACCCGAACGGCAACGGCAAGGCCGACGAGATCCCGATGGTCACCGACGTGCAGGACAGCACCCTGATGGGCTACCTGATGAACGCGTTCGCCTACAACCCGGTCGGTGGCAACAGCAACCGCTCGCTGCTGGCACTGGACGGCGACAAGGTCGTCACGCCGGTCAACTCCGACGCCTGGAAGGAGGGCCTGAAGTACATCAACTCCCTCTTCAAGGAGGGCTTGATCGACAAGGCCTCCTTCACCCAGAACGCCGAGGCGCTGAAGGCCACCGCCAACAACCCGAAGGCCGTCGTGGTCGGCTCCTCGCCGGTGCTGTGGCCGGGCATCTTCGTCCAGCTCGGCTCCAAGGACGGTCGCGACAAGCAGTACGACTCCGTCCCGCCGCTGACCGGTCCCGACGGCAAGAGCTACACCGGCTACAACTTCCCGAGCTCGACCGGCTACACCTTCATGCTGACCAACAAGGCCAGCAAGGAGGCGCAGGTCGCCGCCATCAAGATGCTCGACTACATCTACAGCGACGAGGGCCGCAAGGTCAGCGTGATGGGTCCGGAGGGAGTCGGCTGGTCCAAGCCGCGTCCGGGCGACATCGCGCTCGACGACAAGACCAAGGTCGGCTACTACCGGTTCGGCGAGACCGAGAAGAAGAAGAACATCTCCTGGGACTCGATGGCGCAGTACAACATCACTCTCGACTACCGCAACCAGCAGGCGGTTCCGGCCGACATCTACTCGGACGCCGGCCTCGAGCGGCGGTTGTTTCAGGCAACCAAGGCCTACGAGCCGCACGCCGACAAGTCGGTGTGGTTCCCCTTGGCCTCGGTCTGGGCGGACCCGGCCCTGGCCGGTGAGCTGGCGACGCTGCAGACCAACCTCAACAGCTACGTCACGCAGGCCCAGTTGGCCTTCATCACCGGTACGAAGAACCTCGACACCGGCTGGGACGCCTACGTCAAGGGTCTTGACTCGACCGGCATGCCCCGGTACCTGGAGATCCAGCAGCAGGCCTACGACAAGTACAAGTCCGGCAACAAGTAACCCTTTCGGCCCACCCTGTGAATCCGGCCGCGCCGGGGGCTACCGTCCTAGCCCCCGGCGCGGCTCACCCGCGTCTGAAGGATGCTGTCTGTATGTCGCATGAACTGTGGTTTCGTACGCCGGCCCCGGACTGGTTCGAGGCGTTGCCGATCGGCAACGGGCACCTCGGCGCGAAGGTCTTCGGCCGGGTCGAGGACGAGCGGATCGCGCTGAACCTGGACGACGTCTGGTCCGGCGCGGGTCCCCGTGAACTCGAGGTGACCGACGGCCCGGAGGTATTGGCCGACATCCGCCGGCTGTTGCTGGAGGAAGGTGACCAGTACGCCGCGTCGGAACGCTCACGCGCGTTGCAGGGCCCGCTGGTCGAGTCGTACCAGCCGTTGGGGGATCTGCTCATCACGTCGCCGGGCGACGCAGCCGCAACGGAGTACCGGCGGTCGCTGGATCTTCGGACCGGTGTCGTAGCCGTCGACTACGCCCGCGACGGCGTGCGCTTCCATCGCGAGAGCTATGTGTCGACTCCGGACCAGGTGATGGTGTGGATCATCGGAGCCAGTCAGCCCGGCTCTGTCGACCTCGACTTGACGCTGACCAGCCAGCACCCGTTCATCGGCATCGCTGACGGAGACGGCGCGACGTTGGTGGGCCGGGCGCCGTCGGACCTCACCATCGAGTATCGGAGAAGTCCTGACCCGATTCGCTACGAGGAAGGGCTCGGAATCGGCTTCGGCGTCGCGCTGCGAGCGTTCGCCTCGGGCGGCACGGTGACCGCGAGCGAGGCCGGCCTCAGTGTTCGAGGCGCCGACAGCCTCACCGTTTTGTTGTCAGCAGCAAGCACCTTCCGGGGTTGGTCAGTTGCTCCTGGCGACAATCCCGAAGAGGCGTTGCACAGGGCAACCGCTGCACTGGAGGCCGTCGACCTCGACAACCTCAAGCAGCGTCATCTGGACGACCACATCAGGCTCTACGACCGCGCCGAGCTGACCCTCGGTGACCCGGTCGACCTACCGACCGACGAACGCCTCCGCGCCGTCGCTGCCGGAGGCACGGATCCCGGCCTGAGCGCGCTCATCTTCGGCTTCGGCCGCTACCTGTTGATGGCATCCTCCCGCCCGGGAACGCAGGCAGCGAACCTCCAGGGCATCTGGAACGAGGACCGCCGCCCCATGTGGGCGAGCGACTGGACCAACAACATCAACACCCAGATGAACTACTGGCCGGCCGACGTGACCGGTCTGCGGGAGTGCTTCGACCCGCTCACCCAGCTGGTCACCAACCTCGCCAGCTCCGGCGCCGAGACAGCCCGCATCCTGTACGACGCGCCCGGCTGGGTCTCGCACCACAACTCCGACCTCTGGATGGCGAGCTGGCCGGTCGGTGCCGGTGGCGACGATCCGGTCTGGTCGATGGCACCCACCTGTGGCGTCTGGCTCTCGGCGCAACTGATGGAACATCACCGCTTCCACCCGGACCAGGACTTCCTGCGCGAAAAGCTCTACCCCGTACTGCGAGGCGCCGCCGAGTTCGTCCTGTCGATGCTGGTCGAGGACCGGGAGGGCAGGCTGCAGTTCATCCCGTCGACCGCGCCCGAACACCACTTCGTGCTGCCGTCCGGCCAGAAGGCGTCGGTCGACCTGACCACGACGTACGACCTCTGGGTGATCCAGGAGTTGTTCGCCAATGTGCTGGAAGCCGAGGCCGAGCTCGGACTGTCCAGCGAGCTGGCTGCCCGCGCCGAGACCGCCGTACTGCGGCTGCCGCCGGTCGCGATCGCGGAGGACGGCCGGATGATGGAGTGGCAGACCGACTGGCCACCCTCGGAGTTCGACCACCGGCATCAGTCGCACCTCTACGGCCTCTATCCGGGTGCGCAGATCGACCCGGCCGTTACGCCGCAGTGGGCTTCGGCAGTGCGAGCGTCTCTCGACGTACGGACCTCCGGTCGCCCGCCCGGTGGCTGGACCAGCGCGTGGCTGATCGCGTTGTGGGGAAGGCTTCTCGACTCCGAGAAGGCCGCCGCCGTGCTGCGCGACTACACGAGCCGGCTCGTCTCCGACAACCTGCTGCACCGCGATGGCGACATCTTCCAGATCGACGCCAACTTCGGCCTCACCGCCGCGATGGCCGAACTGCTGATCCAGAGTCATACCGACGTGATCCACCTGCTGCCGGCCCTCCCGGCGGAGTGGTCGGACGGTTCGTACCGCGGCCTGCGGGCGCGCGGGGGACTGGCGTTCGACGTCAGCTGGGCGGCGGGTGAGGTGACTTCGGCCGCCGTCGTCGCAGATGTCGCAGGCACCTTCACCGTCCGTATCGCAGGTGGCACCCCGTTCGAAATCACCATGTCGGCAGGCGAGAGGGTCCAGCTCCCCGAGCGCCGGTAGCGAATAGTTCAAAGACGACCAATGTCGTACGATCGATTCCGATCCGGTTAGGTCTACCTAACTAGTGCGGGAGTTTCGACGAGATGGGACAGCTTGTGACGAGATCGGCTCGGCGGATGGTCGCCGGTGCGGTGCTGATGACCGTGCTGCTGGCAGGGTGCGGCAGCAACGACGACAAGTCGGCCGACACCGGCGTCGGCGACACCGAGGTGGCGACCGGGGGCCGGCTGTTCTCGACGGCGGACGAGGCGACCGCGAAGCTCGGGTCCGACGCGGAGGCGGGCGTGTTCCCGCGGACGGTGAAGCACGCGCTGGGCGAGACCAAGCTGGAGAAGAAGCCCGAGCGGATCGTGGTGCTGGACAGCGGTGAGCTGGACGGCGTCCTGGCGCTCGGGATCACTCCGGTCGGGATGGGCACCAACGCGGGACAGAGCGGCGTCCCGAGCTACCTGGCGGACAAGGCGGAGGGCATCAAGACGGTCGGCGGTGTCAGTGAGCTGAACATCGAGGCGATCGCGGCGCTGAAGCCCGACCTGATCCTCGGCAGCAAGCTGCGCGCCAACGATCTCTACGCCAAACTGTCCGCGATCGCGCCGACCGTCTTCAGCATCCGGCCGGGCTTTCCGTGGAAAGAGGACTTCCTGCTGGTCGCCGACGCCCTCGGCGAGGAGAAGGAGGCCACCGAACTGCTGAACGACTACCAGAAGCGCGCCGACGAGGTGAAGAGCAAGGTCTCCGGATCGCCGACGATCTCGCTGGTCCGGTTCCGGCCGGGCGACATCCGGCTCTACGGCAACCTGTCGTTCATCGGCGTGCTGCTGAAGGACGTCGGCCTCCCGCGGCCGAAGGTGCAGGACGTCAAGGACCTCGCGCTGGAGATCTCCCAGGAGAACATCGGCCAGGCCGACGGCGACTGGATCTTCTACTCCAGCTACGGAAAGCCGGACCAGACCGCGGAGAACGCGGTCGTGAACGGCAAGGTCTGGCAGGCCCTGCCCGCCGTCAAGGCCGGCAAGGTCGCCCGCGTCGACGACGAGGTCTGGTTCCTCGGACTCGGGCCGATCGGTGCGATGGCCACCCTGAACGACCTGGAGAAGCTGCTCGGCGGCAAGAGCTGATCAAGCTGCTCGCCTGACCACCACCCGGCCGCGGCCCTCAGTCGAGGACGCGGCCGCGGTCGGTGACGGGCACCTGGGGCGCGCGCCGCCGGACCGCCTCGACGAGCGACTCGAACTCCAGTGGTCTGCCCAGTACCTCGGAGCTTCCCGGCCAGTCCCGGGACGGGCCCCAGGCCCTGGAGTTGGCCGCCAGTTCGGTCTCTGGGTGGGTCAGCACGATCAACTGCTGCTCCCAGCTCTCTTCGCCCTCGGCATCGACCTCGCGACGCTCCACCCGGCAGAGGCCGTGGACCTGCTCCCAGGGCAGCGACTGCGGCTGGTCGCCGCCCAGATAGACCCGATCGTCGTCGACGCAGAGCAGGACGTCGTCGGAATCGGACTCCCGGCGCGACTCCGTGGTGGTGATCGCTCCTACCGCGATCAGGATCGGCAGCCCGATCGCGAAGATCAGTGGCGTTCCGCCCCAGGACAGCCAGACCGACTCCAGCGGTCCGCGCATCGGAACGTCCCGGACCTGGGCCACCACGACGCAGGCCAGGGTGAGCAGCAGTTCGAGCGCGACCAGCAGCCCACCGAGGTACAGGATCGAGGTCGTCGTCCCCAGTCCGGTCCGGCGGACGACGAACGGCTCGGTGGTTGTCTGCTCACGCATATCCCGCATTGTCGGCGCCGTTGCCGCTCGGCGCCAGAACTCGCGGCGATTCGCGGTAACGCCGGTGCCCTCTGGGGAGATAGTGCAGAGGTAGAGCGGGGGGCAGCACACCAGAGAGGGTGGACCGTGGCGGCCAAGTTCGAGGTCTACAAGGATGGGCGGGGTGAGTACCGGTTCCGGCTGAAGGCGCCGAACGGGCAGATCATCGCGAGCTCCGAGGGGTACAAGAGCAAGGACTCGGCGCTGAACGGCGTCGCGTCGGTGAAGAAGAACGCCGCCGACGCGATCGTCGACGACCAGAGCTGAACCCGGCGGACGCGGTACCGGCCGCGGATCTGTTGCTTGAGGCAACGGATCCGCAGCCGTCCGTTCGGACCATCGCGAGTGGTCCCAACGGATGAAATGGGTCCGCCGTCAGGATGATCGGGGTCTCCCGGTCTTCGGTACGGCCCCACCGTGGGCAAGAATCAGTCCATGTCCGACCGCCAGACCCTTCCCAGTCGAAGCGAGCCCGCCCGCCGCCAGCCGGGGGCCGGCCGCCGCAAGCCGAACAACGGGCGTGCCGCCGCGCGACGGGACCGCAAGGGCGGCAAGTGGCGTCGCGGCTGGATCATCGCGGTACTGGCGCTGCTGACGGCGGTGCCGCTGCTGTTCCACCGCCACGTGCCGAACTCGGTCGGCAACCTCGGCAGCCTGCTCGACACCTTCCTGCCCTGGGTGGGCGTCGCGATCCCGGTCCTGACCGCCGCCGCGATCGTCCGGCGGTCGGCGACCGCCGGAGTGGCGCTGCTGATCCCGACGATCATCTGGAGCCTGATGTACGGGCACCTGCTGATCCCGGGCAAGGGTGGCGGCGCCTACGACCTGCGGGTGCTGTCACACAACGTCGACGCGGCCAACAAGGACCCGAAGCAGACCGCGCAGGATCTGCTCGGCGCCGACGCGGATATCGTCGCGCTGGAGGAGATCACCTCGGCGGACCTGAAGATCTACAAGGCCGAGTTCGCCAAGACCTATCCGTACGTCGTCGCCCGCGGCACGGTCGCGCTGTGGTCGAAGTACCCGGTGGAGGAGAGCGAGTCGGTCGACGTCGGGTTCGCCTGGACCCGCGCGCTGCGCGCCGAGGTCGCCACCCCCGAGGGCAAGGTCGCCGTGTACGTCGCGCACCTCGCGTCGGTCCGGGTCGGCACCAGCGGCTTCACCTCGAACCAGCGCAACGAGACGATCAAGCAACTCAGCGAGCAGATCGCCAAGGAGAAGCTGGCCGGGGTGATCGTGATGGGCGACTTCAACGGGACGGCCAACGACCGCAGCCTGGCGCCGCTGACCTTCGGGCTCCGCTCGGCCCAGGGCGCCGCGGGATACGGCTTCGGCTTCACCTGGCCGGCCACCTTCCCGATGGCCCGGATCGACCACATCATGGTCCGCGGTGTCACTCCGACCAAGGCCTGGGTGATGCAGTCGACCGGCAGCGATCACCTGCCGGTGGTCGCCGAGCTGCGGATCTGAGACCCGCCGCCCGAACTTCCGCGAGGCGCTGAGCACCGGAGGACGGTGCTCGCTGAAGCCGGCCCGAAAGTAGGACGGGCCGGTGACGTTTCGGACCCTCCGTGGGTGGACATCTGAGTGGAGGTTCCCCGCACCGGCGCGGCCTGGTGCGGTGGGCAGAGGCGAGGAGAGTAACGTTCCTCACCGGTACCATCACTTAGCGTCATGACGACGATGCGGAGGACCGGCTTGTGATTGCGCAGGATTCGATTCTGCGGCTCGATGCCACAGCGATCGACTACATCATCATCGCGTTGTACTTCTCCTTCGTCCTCGGCATCGGCTACCTCGCCAAACGCGCGGTCTCCAACAGCCTGGACTTCTTCCTCTCCGGCCGGTCACTGCCGGCCTGGGTCACCGGTCTGGCCTTCATCTCCGCCAACCTCGGCGCGATCGAGATCATGGGCATGTCGGCCAACGGGGCGCAGTACGGGATGCCGACCGTGCACTACTTCTGGATCGGCGCGATCCCGGCGATGCTCTTCCTCGGCGTCGTGATGATGCCGTTCTACTACGGCTCCAAGGTGCGCAGCGTGCCGGAGTTCATGCTGCGCCGGTTCGGCAAACCCGCGCACCTGGTGAACGCGATCAGCTTCGCCGTCGCCCAGGTGCTGATCGCCGGGGTGAACCTGTTCCTGCTGGCCACCATCGTGAACGTGCTGCTCGGCTGGCCGATCTGGCTGTCGACCGTGCTGGCCGCGGTGATCGTGCTCAGCTACATCACCCTCGGCGGGCTGTCGGCCGCGATCTACAACGAGGTGCTGCAGTTCTTCGTGATCGTGGCGGCACTGCTGCCGCTGACCATCGTCGGCCTGCACAAGGTCGGTGGCTGGGAAGGGCTGGTCGACAAGGTCACCGCGTCGAAGGGCGGCGCCGAGCAGTTGAGCGCGTGGCCCGGCAACGAGCTGAGCGGTTTCGACAGCAGCTTCCTGTCGGTGATCGGCCTGGTGTTCGGTCTCGGCTTCGTGCTCTCCTTCGGCTACTGGACGACGAACTTCGTCGAGGTCCAGCGGGCGATGGCCAGCAAGAACATGTCGGCGGCCCGGCGGACCCCGATCATCGGCTCGTTCCCGAAGATGTTCATCCCGTTCATCGTCATCATCCCCGGCATGATCGCCGCGGTCGCGGTGCCGGAACTGCAGCAGTTGAAGGAGACCGGCAACGGGTCGGTGACCTACAACGACGCGTTGCTGCTGCTGATGCGCGACCTGCTGCCGAACGGCATGCTCGGGCTGGCGATCACCGGTCTGCTCGCCTCCTTCATGGCCGGTATGGCGGCGAACCTGAGCTCGTTCAACACGGTCACCACCTACGACCTGATCGAGCGGTACATCGTCAAGGACCGCGACGACGCGTTCTACCTGCGGACCGGCCGCTGGGTCACCGTCGGCGGTACCGTCGTCGCGATCGGTACGGCGGCCATCGCGTCCGGCTACAGCAACCTGATGGACTACCTGCAGCAATTGTTCTCGTTCTTCAACGCGCCGCTGTTCGCCACCTTCATCCTCGGTATGTTCTGGAAGCGGATGACGGCGACGGCAGGCTGGGTCGGCCTGGTCAGCGGTACGTCGACCGCGATCCTGGTCTTCGTCCTGGCCGAGACGGGGGTGATCGACCTGCCCGGTCAGGGCGCCAGCTTCGTCGGCGCCGGCGCGGCCTTCGTGGTCGACATCCTGGTCAGCGTCGTGGTGAGCATGATGACCAGGCCGAAGCCGGACGAGGAGCTCAAGGGCCTCGTCTACTCGCTGACGCCGAAGGAGGACCGGACCGAGGCCGCCCAGGAGGGCGACCACGGCTGGTACCGCAAGCCGACCGTGCTGGCCGGGATCGCGCTGGCCATGGTCGTCGTTCTCAACATCGTCTTCGCCTGACCCGGAAGGAGTGACTCGAAATGGCAGAGAAGAAGAAGGCCGGCGCGTTCGACATCCGGGTGGTGATCGCGCTGCTGATCGGGATCTACGGGGTGCTGCTGACCATCCTCGGCCTGATCGCGGACCCGGCCGAGGTGGCCAAGTCCGACGGTCTCAACATCAACCTGTGGGGCGGCGTCGGGATGCTCGTCTTCGCGGCGCTGTTCGTGCTGTGGGCCCGGCTGCGCCCGATCGTGGTGGCGGCCGAGCCCGGCGAGTGAGCCGCGTGTCCGTTTGAGAAACATCGGCGTCCGGGCAGATCCTGCTGCTCGGGCGCCGAGCTTTCTACGCTCGGAGGTACCCGATCAGAGGAGTCCGAGATGACGATCACGCAGAACCGGCCCGAGCTGCCGGCGCTCGCGGCGCAGTACGCCGAGCAGGGTTTCGTACTGGTGAAAGGCCTGCTCAGCAAGGCAGAAGCAGCGGCGTACCGGGAAACGAGTCATGCTCTGCTGGCCCGGCTGAACCGTGACGACGACCCCACCTGGCAGTCCGCGATGGGGATGTCGGACGCCAGGACCCGGCTGCAGCACCTGCACGACGCGCAGTTCTACGACGCGGCCTTTTCCAGGCTGCTGGTGGACCCGCGGTTCACCGACGTGGCCGCCGCGGTGATGGGGACGGAGAACGTCCAACTGCACCACACGAAGCTGTTCGTGAAACCGCCGGAGAACGGTTCGCCGTTCCCGCTGCACCAGGATCATCCGTTCTTCCCGCACAAGTACCACCGGGTCGGCGCCGCGATCTTCCACTTCGACGACGCACCGGAGGAGAAGGGCTGCGTGCGGGTCATCCCGGGCAGCCACCTCGCCGGGCCCCGCGAGCACGACCCGGAGGGCTCGTTCCACCTGCCCGACGTACCGTTCGAGGACGCGGTGCCGCAGCCGGCCGAGGCGGGCGACGTGCTGTTCTTCACCTACCTCACCGTCCACGGCTCCGGCGTCAACGTGAGCAGCGAGCCCCGGACCACCTGGCTCGTCCAGTACCGCGACCCGTCCGACCCGCCGACCGTCCGCACCCACGAGCACTCCCTCGGCCAGGGCATGATCCTGCGCGGCGTCGACCCCACCGGCAGGAGCAGTATTTGAGCGTCCCGGCGCCGGCGAGCCTGGCGGGCGCCGAGCGGTTCGTCGATCTCGCGGGGATGGTCGAGTCCTGCGAGGTCGGCGGGTTCCGGGCCGACTTCGTGAGCTGGGGCCACTACCGGCCGGAGTACTGGCGGAACTACTGGCACAGCCACTCCTTCCACGAGGTCTGCCTGGCGTACTCGGGGGAGGGGCGGTTCAACTGCGGGCCGGCCGAGTACGAGGTGCGGGCGGGGGATGTGTTCCTGGCCCGGCCGGGAGACGTGCACGAGATCGAGTCGAGCCGTACTGCGCCGCTGGGCATCGCCTTCTGGGGATTCACGTTCCGGCCGGTCGCCGGGGTGTCCGGTACTGGCTGGTGGTCAGGGCTGACGCGCTCTGACGGACCAGTGGTCTCGCGGGAGCTGGGTGGGCTGGCTGCTGTGGTCGGTGCTCTGGCTGGAGAGGCAGCGGAGCCGCGTTCGGGGTACGGCGAAGTGGTGGCGGCTCTCGGGGCCGCTCTGGTGTTGGAGACAGCCCGAGCCTTCGCGCTCCCCTCAGACCTGTCAGTAGAGCCGATAGCGCGCGACCGAGGGCCGGTAGCTGTGGAGGCGATGCAGCGGCACCTGCTGGACAACCTGGCTCGACCGGTGACAGTGCGGGAGGTTGCGGCCGCAGTACATCTGTCAGAGCGCCATGCTGAGCGGCTGTTCCGGCAGGTGGTCGGCTCGTCGATGATGGCGACACTGCGCCGACTGCGGCTGGAGCTGGCGGCACAGTTGCTGCTGGAGCCGTCTCGCAGCATCACCCAGATTGCTCACGCATGCGGCTACTCGGACGTGCGCCCGTTCTCGACCGCGTTCAAGCGACACTACGGCCGCACGCCGGGCGAGTTTCGGCGTACCGGGGGAACGTCGTTCGGTTGATGCGGTAATCTGGCGGTATGCGAGTGACCCTGCTCCTTAGATAGCCGTACTGGCGCCTTCTGAGCGCTGACCAGTACGGCGTCCCCTCCTGTGCGAGGGGCTTTTTTGTTTCTGGCAGGGTTTCCACGACATCTCTAGAACGCAGGAGTACGACGGTGAGCGACCAGGTGGAGCACGAGGCGGACGACGCGATCGACCGCGGCGGCTACGACTTCAACGCCATGCAGGCCAAGTGGCGGCCGGTCTGGGAGAAGCTCGACCCGTTCAAGGCGAAGGACGACGGCTCGGCCGAGCGCCGCTACGCGCTGACGATGTTCTCCTACCCGTCCGGCGACCTGCACATGGGGCACGGCGAGGTGTTCGCGCTGCACGACGTACTGTCGCGCTTCTGGTTCCAGCAGGGCTACGACGTGCTGAACCCGATCGGCTGGGACTCCTTCGGGCTGCCCGCCGAGAACGCGGCGATCAAGCGCAACGAGCACCCGGCGACCTACACCTACGCCAACATCGAGACCCAGGCCGAGTCCATCCGGCGGTACGCGCTGAGCTTCGACTGGTCGCGCCGGCTGCACACCTCCGACCCGGACTACTACCGGTGGACCCAGTGGCTGTTCCTGCGGTTCTACGAGCGCGGGCTGGCCTACCGCAAGGCGTCGTACGTGAACTGGTGCCCGAACGACCAGACCGTGCTGGCCAACGAGCAGGTGGTCCAAGGCCGCTGTGAGCGCTGCGGCTTCGAGGTGACCAAGCGCGAGCTGACCCAGTGGTACTTCAAGACCACCGAGTACGCGCAGCGCCTGCTGGACGACATGGACCAGCTGCAGTGGCCCGAAGAGATCCTGCTGCAGCAGCGGAACTGGATCGGCCGCTCCGAGGGTGCCTTCACCGGCTTCGTGGTCGAAGGTCGCGAGGAGCCGATCAAGGTCTTCACCACCCGGCCGGACACGCTGTTCGGCGCCACCTTCCTGGTGGTCGCTCCCGACTCCAAGCTGGCCGCGGACCTGGTCACGCCGGACCAGCAGGAGGCTTTCGACGAGTACCTGAAGGCCGTCAAGGCGTCGACCGAGATCGAGCGGCTGAGCACCGACCGGGAGAAGACCGGTGTCTTCCTGGGTGCCTACGCGACCAACCCGGTGACCGGCGAGCGGATCCAGGTCTGGGCCGCCGACTACGTGCTGTCCGACTACGGCACCGGCGCGATCATGGCCGTGCCCGGTCAGGACTCGCGGGACTGGGAGTTCGCCGAGAAGTTCGGCCTGCCGATCGTGCGCACCGTCCAGCCTGAGGAGGGCTTCGACGGCAAGGCGTTCACCGGCGACGGTCCGGCCATCAACAGCTCCAACGACGAGGTCAGCCTGGACGGGCTGGGCGTCGCCGAGGCCAAGTCGACGATGATCGACTGGCTGGAGGGCAAGGGGCTGGGCGAGCGCACGATCAACTTCCGGCTGCGCGACTGGCTGCTGAGCCGGCAGCGCTACTGGGGTGCGCCGATCCCGATGATCCACTGCCCGGCGTGCGGCGAAGTACCGGTTCCGGACGACCAGTTGCCGGTCGAGCTGCCGGACCTGCGGGGCGAGGAGCTGGCTCCCAAGGGCGTCTCTCCGCTGGCCTCGGCGCGCGACTGGGTCGAGGTGGCCTGCCCGAAGTGTGGTGGCGCCGCTGAGCGGGACACCGACACGATGGACACCTTCGTCGACTCCTCCTGGTACTTCCTGCGCTACATCTCGCCGGACTACACCGAGGGACCGTTCGATCCCGAGGCCGCGCGCCGCTGGATGCCGACGTACCAGTACGTCGGTGGCAAGGAGCACGCCGTCCTGCACCTGCTGTACGCGCGGTTCTTCGTGAAGGCGCTGCACGACATGGGCCTGCTGGAGGCGACGGAGCCCTTCACCCGGCTGCTGAATCAGGGCCAGGTGGTCAACGAGGGCAAGGCGATGAGCAAGTCGCTGGGCAACGGCGTCAACCTGGGCGACCAGCTGGATGCCTTCGGTGTCGACGCGGTCCGGCTGACGATGGTCTTCGCCGGTCCGCCGGACGACGACATCGACTGGGCCGACATGTCGCCGGGTGGTTCGCTGAAGTTCCTGCAGCGCGCCTGGCGGCTGAGCGGGTCGGTAGAGTCCCCGGTCGGGGCCGACTTCTCCACCGGTGACCTGGCGCTGCGCAAGCTGACCCACAAGACCGTGGCCGACGCGACCGAGCTGATCGAGTCCTACCGGTTCAACGTGATGATCGCCCGCACGATGGAGCTGGTGAACGCCACTCGCAAGGCGATCGACTCGGGGCCGGGAGCGGCCGACCCGGCGGTCCGCGAGGCCGCCGAGACGGTGGCGATCCTGCTGAGCCTGGTCGCGCCGTACACGGCCGAGGACATGTGGGAGAACCTGGGCCACGAGCCCACGGTCGCCAAGGCCGGCTGGCCGAAGGTCGATCCGGCGCTGCTGGTCGAGGACTCGGTGATCGCCATCGTCCAGATCGCCGGCAAGGTGAAGGACCGGCTGGAGGTGTCACCCGACATCTCCGACGCCGACCTGGAACAGCTGGCGCTGGCCTCCGAGGCCGTGCAGAAGGCGCTGGACGGCCGGGGTACCCGCAAGGTCATCGTCCGCGCGCCGAAACTGGTCAACATCGTTCCCGCCTGACACGCTGCAGGCATGCGTTCAGAGCTGATCGACGTCGGAACCGGCGGCCGCGAGGTCGTCTTCGATCTGACGAGCAAGTGCGAGCAGTTCGTCACCGCCCAGGCCCACCAGGCCCAGGGTGACGGACTGCTGCACGTGTTCGTCCCGCACGCGACCGCCGGCATCGCGATCCTGGAGACCGGCGCGGGCAGCGACACCGACCTGCTCGCCGTCCTCGAGGAGTTGCTGCCGCGGGACTTCCGCTGGCAGCACCGGCACGGTACGCCGGGCCACGGGCGCGATCACGTGCTGCCCGCGCTGATCCCGCCGTACGCTTCCATCCCGGTGATCGGCGGCCGGCTCGCTCTCGGCACCTGGCAGTCGATCTGCCTGGTGGACACCAATGTGGACAACCCGCAACGGCAGGTCCGGCTTTCCTGGTTGACGGGCTGACTGCTTATTCCATTGTTTATGATTTTGTCGGCGACTTATCGCGATGTTGCCGAACGCGTTACGTTCGCGAAACACGTCTCGGCTTGAATATTCGGCATGGCGGCCCTGGAGAACCTCCGCGCGCACTGGCTCGCGGTCGGTACCGAGCTCCTGGTCCACGCGACCAGAGGTATTTGTGACGGCAGTCTGCTGAATGCCGATTCGGGCCGGGCCGACACCAGCGCGCGGCTCGAGGAATGGTCCGGCGTGCTTTCGCTTTATGCGGTGGCGGATGAAACAAGTTCAGTTCGCGTCAGTGCCTGAGCGCCCGTAATCAATCGCTTGTCCCGGCAGTGTCCCGGAGTGTGGTCACTGGGTGCATACGGGGCCGACACCCCTGTCACGCTATGTTGTGGGGGGACTGTGAGGCTCTGAAGGGGTGACGGGCTTTGTCGGACGCGGATGGCCGGGCTGAGGGAAGGCGTGGTTTTGCCGATCTCTTGCTTGACCTGAGGGTCCAGGCGGGACTGTCGCAGGAGGAACTGGCCGATCGGGCCGGGCTCAGCGTGAGGACCATCCGTGAGCTCGAAGCGGGCCGGGTGGCCCGTCCGCGCAAGGACTCCGTCCGGCTGCTGGCCGTGGGCCTGAAGCTGCGTGACGGCGACGCTGGACGCTTCCTGGCCGCCGCCGGTCACGCGACCGTCCGGCCCGTGATCGCGATGGCCGACCCGGCGCCCACCGGGCTGAGGTGGCGAGGGACCAGGCCGATCCCGGACGGCCTCGTCGGTCGCGATGTGGAGCTGGCGGAAATCGAGAAGCTGCTGCGGCAGAACCGGCTCGTCACGCTGGTGGGCCCGGGCGGTGTCGGCAAGACCGAACTCGCGCTGGCCGCTGCCGATCGAGTCTCGTCGGTGGACACCGCGGTGGTGGTCGTCGACCTCACGACGGTGCAGCGCGACGCCGCAGTACCGTCGGCGATTCTTGATGCTTTCGGCACGGCTCCCGGCACATCGGATCTCGATGACGTGCTGTCCGGACGGAAGCCCGGCGATTTGGTGATCGTGGAGGACAACGCCGAGCACGTGCTCGACGGGGTGGCGACGGTGGCCAACCGGATGGTCCGCAGCTTCCCTGGCATCGGCGTACTGGTGACGTCGCGGATCCCGCTCGGCCTGCCGGACGAGGTCGTGCGGCGGGTGCAGGTGCTCGGCGTACCGGGCAATGACAAGGATCTGGAGGAGATCGCCGCTTCTCCCGCGGTGGAGATGTTCTGCCGGCGGGCGGCTCGGGTGCGGCCTGATTTCGCGTTGACCGCTGACAACGCGGCGACGGTGGCTCGGCTCTGCCAGCGGCTGGACGGCTTGCCGTTGGCGTTGGAGCTCGCGGCCGCTCGAGCCGGCTCGCTGTCGGTGGAGACGATCCTGGCGGCTTTGGATGACCGGTTCCGGCTGCTTTCGGGACCGCGGCGGTTCGGGGCTCCGCATCAGCGGACGCTGGCCGACACCATCGCGTGGAGTGTCGACGCGTTGTCAGATCCTGCGCGGCAGCTGCTGTACCGGGCCTCGATGCTCGGGTCGCCGTTCACGCTGGATGCTGTGGTGGGCGTATGCACGGGGGAGCCGATCGACCCGCTGGATGTACCGATGCTGTTGGCCGAGCTGGTCGACAAGTCGCTACTGCAGCCGGTGATGGAGTTCGAGGCGCTGTACGGCGCGCGGTACAAGATGCTGGAGACGATCCGGGAGCACGCCTACGCGGGGTTGTCCTCGCAGGGCGATGATCTGGTCGAGTTCAAGGACCGCACTGTCGCCTGGTGCGCGAAGTATGTCGAGGGGCTGGACGGCGCGTGGTCGAGCCCTGATCGAGAGCGGCGTTACCGGGCTGCCAACGCGAACTCGGCGTCGTTCGAGGTTGCGCTCGAGCGGGCGTCGGCGCTGGGAGACTGGGACACGGCTGCCGCGATCGTGCTCGGCTTCCGGATCGCGTGGCAGTACCAGGCGAGCATCGCCGAGAGTGGGATCCAGTGGGCGAGCTTGTGTGCTGACAACGTTCAGGACAAGGAGGTCAGCGGCAGGTTGCTGGCCATCGCCGGGCGGCTCTCCAACCTGACAGGTGACGTGCGGGCGGCTCGCCGGTACTACGGGGAGGCGCGGACGCTCATCTCGCCTTCGTCCGAGATGGGGCTGATGGCTCGGGGCGGCTGGGTGTCGTCGGGGTCGCTGCTGCTCGACACACAGAGCTTGGCGGAGATTCCGGCGCTGGTGACCGATGCGCGGTCGCATGGTGATGTGCAGCGGTCTGCGACGGTGCAGGCGATCTGTGGGCTGGCCCTGGCTCGGTGGGGGCGGCTGCCGGAGGCCAAGGAGCTGTTGCTGGCGTGGGAGGCGGCGCTGGCCACTCCTGGGGTGCACCCGGACGATACGGCGTACATGGCGCTCAGCAGGGTCGAGCTGGAGCTGGGAAACCTGTCGGAGGCCCGGCGATGGGCTGAGCTCGCGCGGGGGAGCCAGGCGTCGGACGATCCTGAGCGGACCAAGGTGGCCGGGTGCTTCGCGATGGTCGAGTTTGCGGCTGGGCAGGTCGAGTTGGCGCAGACGCTGATCGATGAGGCTGATGCCGATATCCGTGGGCATCGCGGGTATTTCGATTATCTGGTGATGCTTTACCGCAGCCGGCTGGCCCGGCGTACGGGGGATCTGGAGCAGGCGCGCTCGGCCATCCGGGACGCGGTGAGCCGGTTGCTGGTCGAGGGACGGGTTGTCTACCTGCTGGACGTCATGCCTGAGGCCGTGGCTGTCCTGCACGCTCTCGGTGAGCATGAGCAGGCCGACCATCTCTGCGGCCAACTGCTGTCGTGGCAGGACACCATGGATCCGCCGATGCTCCCTACTGCGTGGGCGGTGCTTCAGGAGTCGTGCAGCAGCGCCAAGCCGGCTGCTGGCTGGCCGCATCCCAACCCGGCAGAAGCTGCTACGCAGCTGGCCGATGAGTTGATGACTGCGCTGTCTTAGTACCCGGTATCGCGTGCTCGGCGTGCTGTAGCGGTCGGACGAGGTGTGCCACCTCACCGAGAGTTTGCCCTCAACCCTCGACCTCCTCTCAGCCAGCTCTGAGCTCTCAGTCACCCAACCGCGGCGCATCACCGCGCCCAGACGCCGAACCGACCCACCCATGACGCCGACCAGCAGAAGCTGCCGGAGAACTGCCGGTACTTCTGCCTCGTCCCACCCCACCCTCCGGACCAAGAATTACAGCCGTAGGGACAACTTCCACGAACCAGAGATCCGAGACCGGACTCGAACCGAACGGGCAGAGAAGGAGGCGGTGACCATGACGAACCGAGCATGGCCCACCACACTGCCGGGGAGCATCTCGATTCCGGAGCAGGCGACGCGGAGGGCATCCGAGGCTCGGACGGTGGGGGCGCCGTACGACCGTCGAGATCTCCGGAGTGCTGGCTCGTACGAAGTTGCCTTACCTCACACCGGGGGCCGTGCGCCGTCAGGGCACGTGACCCGGGGCGGGGTCCCAGCAGCGACCAGGCACACGACACAGGGGACGAGTGCCGGTCCGGTCGATACGGGAAAGCCGGCAGGTTTGGTCACCCGCCGGTGGATCGACCGCTGGGGCTCCCCGGGGGGAACTGCGGTGAGACGAACAGGGGACGACTCACCGCGCAGCCGGTACCAAGCCAGATGAGCTGACACCGAGGGGGAGTCAGCTCTATCGGCGAGGTGGAGGGCCACACAGGGGATGGCCGCTCCACCTCGCCGCGGCGCTTGCGGCTGCCTAGCTGCCGAGCACTGCGGCTTTGTCGAAGGCGTAGCCGACCATCCAGTGCGGTTGCAGCCGGCAGTAGACGATGTCGTCACCCCAGGTCGACGGGGAGCTGCCGTAGTGGGCCACCAGATGCGCCTCGATCTCGGCGAAGTCAGGATGGTCAGCGGAGAGGAACTCCACCTTCCCGTGGCTGAAGATCCCGAGCCGCTCGCCATCGACGTACGAGATGCTTGCTGCCGGTCTGGCTTTGAGTTGCCGAGCCTTGGCCGCTTGCCCCGACGTACTGAAGACCCACCGGCCGTGCAGGAAGTGCCCGTCGACAGCACTGATCCGCGGCTCGCCGCCGGCCGTGACGGTCGCCAGATTGAGCGTGCACATCCCCGTTAGGACCTGCACGAGCTCTGCCGCCGTAAGCCGGCGCTCGTCGGTGATGATGGTCTGCAGATGCTCCGTGGAGCGCTCGTACGCCGCCTCGAGCAGCCGCTGTAGTTCCTCGACTTCCTCCCTCGTCTCTCTCATTCGCCGAGTCTGACACCAGGCGCCGACGAAAACTGTCCGGTAACCTCGCTGCATGTCAGCCCGCGTGCACGTCGTCACCGACTCCACCGCGGGTCTGTCGGCGCACGAGGTGCTCCGGCTCCCGCTGACCGTCGTACCGCTGCAGGTGGTGATCGGCGGGACGGCGTACGACGACGGCGTGACCAGTTCGGATGCGGTCGCCGAGGCGCTCAAGACCTTTACCCCGGTGTCGACCAGCCGACCGGCCCCGCAGTCGTTCGCCGACACGTACGCCCAGTGCGCCGCAGCCGGGGCCGAGTCGATCGTGTCGATCCACCTGTCCGGGGACATGTCGGGGACGTTCGAGGCGGCCATGATCGGCGCCAAGGAGTCACCGGTGCCGGTGCGCGTCGTCGATTCGCGCTCGCTGGGGATGGGGCTGGGCTTCCCCGTCCTCGCCGCCGCGGCCACTGCCTCACAGGGAGCCGGCCAGGCGGACGTGGAGAAGGCGGCTCGCGCGCGGATGGCGGCGGTCTCGTCGTACTTCTACGTGGACACCCTCGAATACCTGCGACGCGGCGGCCGGATCGGCGCAGCCCAGGCGCTCCTCGGTACTGCGCTCGCCGTCAAGCCGCTGCTCACCATCAGCGGCGGCCGGATCGTTCCGCTGGAGAAAGTCCGTACGTCGAGTCGTGCGATCGCGCGGCTGGCGGACATCGCTGTTCAGCGCGCGGGGGACGGGCCGGTCCAGGTCGCGGTGCATCACTTGGCCAATCTGGACAAGGCGCACACACTGGCCGACGGGCTGGCCGAGCGTCTCCCGCTGGCGGAGGAGATCGAGCTTCGTGAGGTCGGCGCTGTCATCGGCGCGCACGTCGGGCCAGGGATGCTCGCTGTAGTCATCGCTCCGCTTTGACGCTGCATATCCGGTTCCTCGCCCCGTTGCGACTGTTATTTTCGCCTTGTGGATAAAGGATTTTGGCTGTTCGTCGATTTGGCATGTGCTGATTACGCAGCGTATTATCGAACGCATGTTCCCTCTCGAGTTGGACAACTACGACGCCCGGCAGACGCTCGCCGCGGCGGCAGAGGTGCATGCGTTCCAGGCTCAGGCCGAGGTCGCTGAGCTACGGCTCGCTCTGCACTTCGGGGACCTTCATCCAGATCCTGCGATCGTCAGAGGAGAGCTCACCAATCCTGGCGGTGAGCGCGGCATCGTCTACGGCGGCGCGGGCTGCCCTGCGGTCGCAGAGTTCGCCGTGGCGGAGTTCGGGGTTGTCACCGGCCGATCGATGGGCGCTGCGGCCAGCTTTCTGGGGCAGTGTCTAGCGCTGCGGCACCGACTTCCGCTGACCTATGCGCAGGTGTTGTCGGGCCACGCCACCGCTTGGAAGGCCCGCATGGTCGCCAAGGCGTGCCTAGAGCTGTCTCAGGATGCCGCCGCGATCGTCGACAAGAGAGTCGCCAGCATCGTCGACTCGGTGACGCCATTGCGCCTTGCGAACATCGTCCGAGCAGCGATGTGGCAGGCCGACCCCGAGGCGGCGCAGGCCGCGGCTGAGGCGAGAGCCAAGAAGCGCGGAGTATGGGCCGGCCGAACAGACGACCACGGCACCACGATGCTGTTCGTTCGTGGCGCTACAGGTGATGTCCTCCGCATTATGGCCACCATTGGTCAGATTGCCGATGCCCTGGCCGCTCTAGGCGACACCGACTCCCTGGACCAGCGCCGTGCAAAGGCGATCGGCGTGATTGCCGATCCTGCGCTCGCGGACAAGCTTCTCCAGGTCGCGAACCATCTGACCAACTCGCCTGACGCAGCTCACCAGCCCGACGCCGCGGACGCTCCGGGCACTCCGGACTCGTCTGCTTCCGGTGATACCGCAGGACAGCCAGGGTCAGCCTCCAAGCTGACTTCACCCAGCGCAGCTGCGCCCGGAGGAGCCGACTCGCCCAACGCCTCGCCTGCTGCGGCGACGCTGTCTGAACTGCCTTCTCCGTCGCAGCCGTGTCCGTCTCAGCCGTCTCCGACTCGAGCGCCTTCGCACACCTGGTGCTCGGACGACCGTGCCTGGGATCGGTCCGCCGCTGACTCGGCCGCGATCGCCGACCACGAACTCGACGAGCCCGACTTCGACGACTCACCCCACCCCAGCGACCCAGCCGCGGATGACTGCTTCGCCGATCCAGGACCGTCGCCCGACTTCTGGCAGCCGCCCGGCCAGTCAGATGAAGCACACGACGACACGGACCACGGGATGGACGCCGCTGCGCGCCGAGAACTGAGCCGAAAGCTCAACGCCATTCAGCAGCTCGCCTACACCGGACGGAAGCGCAGACGAACAGTCCTCTACGCCCACATCACCGACGAGGTCCTCCTCGCCGGACACGGCGTCGCGCGCGTCGAAGGCTACGGCCCGGTCTACGCGAAGAGGCTTGCTGAACTGCTCGGCCACGACCAGGTTGTCATCCAGCCGGTGATCGACCTCAACAACGCCGTCAGTGTCGATGCCTACGAGATCCCGCGCCGCATCCGCGAACAGGTCAAACTCACCTACCCGGTCGAGCAGTTCCCGTACGGCACCGCCGCAACGACCGACGGCATCGACCTCGATCACATCGAACCCTTCGATCCGAACGGCCCACCGAAACAGACCAGCACGACAAACCTCGCACCCCTGCGGCGCTTCAGCCACCGGGTGAAGACCCACGGTGCTTGGAAGGTTCAGCGCGTCGACGACCAGGTTCAGGAGTGGACGACCCGCCATGGATTCAGGTTCCGGGTCGACCAGACCGGCACCCACCGCCTCGACGACGGCTCGTGAGCCACTTGTCCCCAAGCTGACAATTCGACCCACCAGACAAGGGAAACACTCGTACGTTCCCTGGCGTGAAGCTCTCCCGCCGACCCCCACCCCCGGACCCGGAAGCCCGCCGCCAAGCACTGTCGCGGCTGCAAGCCGCGAGCCGTCGTCCAGCCCCGCAAGCAGGCCGCTCAGAAGACTTCGACGAGTTCAAAGCAGAAGACCCCGAAGTGATCAGAGGCGGCTGGACACCGCCGATTGACCTGCCAGACCGTTTGAAGGGACCGCTATGGACCTTGTCGCCACGCCACGTGGTCGTGCTCGCCATCATCCTGGTCGTCGGCCTGACCTGGGCGGCCTACTCCCTCCTGCGCACCAACCCCGAGCCGATCCCCACCACGCCCGGGAGCCTGACCACCGGTTCCCCGGTGGCCACGCCGACTCAGGTTCCTGCAACACCCGGCGCAGCAACACCCGGCGCAGCAACGCCAGGTACTGCGATTTCAGGTACCGCTCTGCCCACCCAGGGCAGCAGCAGCGGAGCACCCGGGTCGCCAACAACAGTCGTGGTGCATGTCGCCGGCAAGGTCCGTCGTCCTGGCCTGGTCCGAACGCCGACCGGCTCACGCGTCGCCGACGTACTGGAAGCGGCGGGCGGAGCACTTCCTGGAGTGGATCTCACGTCGGTCAACCTCGCCCGCCAAGTCACCGACGGCGAGCAGATCGTCGTCGGCATGCCAGCGCTTGCGCCAGTTGGTACGCCGACCGCTGGCAAATCAACCGGACCGGTAGGCACACCGGGCGCACCCTCCGCGACGCCGGTCGATCTCAACACCGCGACTCTGGCCCAGCTCGACGGGCTGCCAGGCGTTGGCCCGGTTCTCGCCCAGCGAATCCTCGACTGGCGTAACGAGCACGGGCGGTTCACCAGCACCGACGAACTCCAGGAGGTTCCCGGGGTAGGTCCCAAGAAGTTCGAATCGCTGAAGCCCCATGTTCGGGTCTGAAGCCGGGCGGGAAGGCGAAGGGAAAGGCGAAGGCGATCGCACAACCGACCTGCGTCTGCTCGCCCCGGCGGCCGCAGGATGGCTGACCGCCGTTCTGTTGCTGGGCACGAGCGTGGCAATAGCGGTGTGGGCGGCAGTCATCACAGCCGCCCTGACAGCGACAGCGTTGGGACTGCTGATGCTGCGGGGACATCGGCCAGAGCGGCCTGACCGGACTGACCGGCCTGACCGGCGAGAATCGACAGCGTTGGCAGGACAGCACGAGCGACGAGGTCGGACAGTCCGACTGCGCCCTCTACCAGCGGCAATAACAGCGCCGGTGACGATCACCTGGGTCGGCATCGCCGTAGTCGTAGTCGGCATGGCCCTGGCAGTAGCGCTGCAAATCGAGCGGCTACAAGCAGGCCCGGTGATGCAGTTGGCCGAGTCAGGCGCAGCGGTGAAGGTCCGGCTGAAGGTGATGGGAGACCCGGCAGTACGAAGTACGACAGGGAGTCGGCGCCCTCCGTATGTCATGGTGCGCGCAACGGTGGAGGAGGTGGTCGGCAGAGGAGCAGCAACCCGAGTACGTACGCCAGTGCTCGTCATCGGCTCGATGCAATGGAAGGACGTGCGGTTTGGCCAGCACGTCGAGGCGACCGGGCGGCTGCAGCCGGTCGACAAAGGCGGCGACGTCGCTGCGATGTTGTCATCGCGAGTTGCTCCGCGTGTGCTCGATGAGCCCGCGTGGTGGTTGCGGGCGGCCGAGCAAGTCCGTGCTGGGCTAAGGCAGTCGGTCGCTGACGAACCAGAGGACGTACGCGGCTTGGTGCCGGCGCTGGTCATGGGTGACGAGTCCGGGCTGCCGACCGAATTGGTCGAGGATTTCATGACAACCGGCCTCACCCATTTGTCTGCAGTATCGGGCACCAACCTCACGCTGTTGCTGGCCTTCGTGCTCCCCATGGCCCGACTTATCGGGGTGCGCGCTCGCGGGTTGACCGTGGTCGGACTCGCCATGGTTGTGGTGTTCGTGGTGCTGGCGCGACCGCAGCCGAGCGTTCTCCGAGCGGCTGTAATGGGACTGGTCGCGTTAGCCGCGATGACCAGCGTCGCAGGGGCTCGCCGAGCGGTGCGAAGCCTTTCAATCGCCGTCATCGCGTTGCTGCTGCTCGACACGTCGCTTGCAAGGTCCGCCGGATTCGCGTTGTCCGTATTGGCGACAGCAGGCATCGTCCTGCTCGGCCCAGGCTGGCGCGATGCACTCGCCCGCTGGATGCCGATGCGCTTGGCCGAGGCGGTTGCTTGTCCGCTCGCCGCTCAACTCGCTTGTACGCCAGTGGTCGCGTGGCTTTCCGGACAGGTGTCGATGGTGGCTGTCGCGGCAAACCTGCTGGCAGGTCCAGCTGTGGGACCAGCGACGATTCTCGGCTTCGGTGCGGCAGGAATCGCCTTGCTGAGTGCGGATCTGGCACGACTCGTCGGCTGGTCCGCCGGATGGCCCGCGCGATGGATCATCCTCATCGCGGAGAGAGGCGCCGACCTGCCCGGCGCTTCCAGCGACTGGCCGGCGACCGTGTTCGGCATCGTCGTGCTGACCGTGCTCTGCCTCGTGCTGGTGATTGGCTTGCATCGAATCCTTGCCCGCCCAATCGCGATGCTGCTAGCCGTAGTCCTCTTGGCAGTCGTCATACTGCGCCCGGTCCGCTCGCCGGGCTGGCCGCCCGCCGACTGGCTGATGGTTGCTTGCGATGTTGGCCAGGGCGACGGTCTTGTACTGCACGTCGGCCCCGGTACTGCGGTTGTGGTCGACGCCGGACCGGACCCAGCCGCCATCGACCGGTGCCTGCGAGAACTCGACGTGAAGTACGTGCCAGTGGTGGTGCTCAGCCACTTCCACGCCGACCATGCCGGCGGACTTGCAGGGGTGTTGCGCGGAAGGACCGTTGGCGAGATCGAGGTGTCGCCGTACTCGTCGCCACCCGGAGAGCACAGGCGAGTGCTGGCATTGGCCGCTCAACACAAAATTCCCATCCGCACAGTCACCTATCGCGAGAGGCGCACGGTCGGTCCGGTCGCGTGGACGTCGCTGTGGCCCGCGCGGGTCCCGGGGCTTTCCGGCAGTACGGCGGTGAGCACCAGGGACGAAGGATCGCCTGAGAACAACGCCAGCATCGCCATGATGACCGAGGTTTCAGGCCTCCGCCTGCTGCTCACCGGAGACCTGGAACCGGAGTCGCAGCGAGCCATCCTCGCCACCGGTGCCGATCTCCGAGCCGATGTACTGAAGGTGCCGCACCACGGCTCCAGCCAGCAAGATCCGGCTTTCATCGCCGCTACGCAGGCGCGGTTGGCGGTCATCTCGGCTGGTCTCAACAACGACTACGGACATCCGGCTCCGCGCACACTCGAGCTGCTCAGCCGCAAAGGAATGAAGATCGCCCGGACCGACACCTCCGGTTCAATCGCCCTGCAGAACCCGGACAAGCAGCTATCGATCACCACCAGCGGCCGCCGGCCATGACAGCAATCTCCACCGAGTCGTTGAGGCTTGTGGGTTCGCCGCAGCTATCTGCGCCGCCTGGGTACCTCGGGCGTTTGACTTCACCTCGCCGAGCGCTCGCCTCGCTGCACTTGTCCGGCGATCTGCCCCGCGCTCACCAGGCGTACAGTCTTAAAGCTGTCGGGCGCCTGCAGGATGTTCACCCCGCGTCTACGGCAGCAGCCACAAGCTCGCCACAGTAAGTCGGCGGCTTGTGCGACCAGGTACTTACACGCGACAACGTCGGACACCAGCGATGCGTCCGTCTCGCGTTCGCCTCGCGTACTGACTGGGATGGTGGTCGGCGAGGCTACGCATGTCCGGCTTCAGTACCTCGGCATCCTGTTCTGCACGATGTCGTGTGCGCCGCGGCTGTTGTCCAAGCTCTCGGGGCACCCCGATGACGTGCGCTTAAGCGACCATCGCCCGGATTGCGGGGAGCGTTGCTGGAATTGTCGGTGCGGCATGGCATGCTGGCCGACGTTATGGCTGCTCGAAAGAACTCCGCGCCCAAGCTTGGCGACGTGCTGCTCATCACCGGTCCGGAGGCGTTCCTCGCCGACCGGGCGGTCCGGTCGGCCATTGCGGCTGTTTCCAAGGGCGGTGTTCAGATCGAGGTGACCGAGCTCGGTGGCGCCGACCTCGATGTCGGTGTCTTCGCCGAACTCACCGGGCCGTCGCTGTTCGCGGCCGAGCGGGTGATGGTGCTCCGCACTCTGGAGAACCTCCCGGCGGAGATGGTTCCGCATCTGCTCGAGTACGCCGGTGCCACGTCGGAGGATGTGCTGGTGGTTCTGGTTCACTCCGGTGGGCAGAAGGGCAAGGGGGTTCTCGACAAGTTGCGGAAGGCCTCGGTCAATGAGGTGGTCGCGACCGCGCCGAAGACCTGGGAGTTGCCGCAGTTCGTGCTCGGCGAGATCAGGTTGCTCGGTGGGAGCATCGACGAGCGCGGCGCCAACGCGCTGGTGGATGCGGTCGGGCATGATCTGCGGGCGCTGGCCGGGGCGTGTTCACAGCTGGTCTCTGACTCGGACGGTCAACCGGTCAGCCCGGAACTGATCAGCCAGTACTTCGGTGGTCGGGCCGAGGTGACGAGTTTCGCGGTAGCTGACGCGGCGATCGCCGGGCGTACCGAGCCCGCGCTCGAACAGCTGCGTTGGGCGCTCGACTGTGGCGTCGCCGCGGTCCTGATGACGAGCGCGATGGCAGGCGGCCTGCGTGGCTTGGCGAAGTACACGAGCGCGCCGAGCGGACTCCGTGAGGCCGATCTGGCACGCGAGGTTGGCGTGCCGCCGTGGAAGCTCAAAACCCTGAAGCAACAAGCGCGCGGCTGGACCGCGGGCGGTTTGGCCACGGCGATCAAGGCTGTCGCTCAGGCGGACGCAGACGTCAAGGGAGCCTCCGGCGACGCCGGCTACGCCTTGGAGCGCATGGTGATCACAGTCAGCCGAGCCCACGGCCGCCGCTAGCCAGCTATTCAATCGACACCTGCAGCGCCTTCACACCGCCTAGGCCGACTCGATAATCCCAGCCAGCAGCGTTCCTACCCGCAGCAGCGCGAGCGAGCGCAGGCCAATGGCATCCAGCCGCGCCTCAAGCGCGGCGATCGTATCGCTCACCTCATCAAGATCCCGGATCGCAGCGATGGCGACCTGTACGTCGGGAATCCGATACCCACCAGCTCGAAGAGCGGCCGTAATGCGGGCCTCCCGGATGGCTGCAACCGGATAGCGGCGCGCGGACCCCGCCAGCGTGGCAACACGCTCGGGGGCCACCAGACCCTCCTGCTCCCAATAGCGAAGGGTCGACGGCCTGACGCCGAGAGCCTGCGAAAGCTCTGTGATCGTCATGGAATCAGCGTCAACGGGAGCCGCCTCAGTCGTCGCCTCACCACGGATGGACTCCAAAGCATGCCGAGCCGCAAGTGCCTGATTCCGCTCATCGTTGAGCCTGGCGTGAAACCCGCAGATCAGCGCCGCCGCCTCATTGACCGGCAGACAGCGAATGTCCTGCATCGCTCGACGCGCATCCACCGCTCCGACGGCATGAGCGAGATCGCGGTACGCGCAGAGAGCGGCAACGTGCGCGGAGGAGAATCGCCGGTACCCGTTCTCTGACCTGATCGCAGCCGGGATCACGCCCAAGGCCTCCAGATCGCGGACCTGCTGCACCGAGTAGCCCGACGCAGCCGCGACGGCCGCAGTGTTCAGGGGTGGTGCCACTCGGACCATCCGAACCCTCCATAAGGACTTCAAGTCCACGCTTGAACCATGAGTATGGACCAGCTACTTCAGACGATCCGCGCGTTCGATGGTGTGCTCGAGCTTGCTCCCGGCGAAGGCAGTGCCTTTCCGGAGCTTGTCTGGGGCGATCACTTCTTCTACTACGCGCCCGACGGCGAGGTGCCGGAGCGCGAGCAGCCCTACGCCACCATCGTGACGAAGAACTATCCCGACGACGCCAGCTGCGATCTCGACAGCCCTGATCGCTGGCGGCTCAACATTCACGTCGGCGCAGAGGCGTTCATAGAGCTCACGGGGGAGAAGCCGCGAGCCGATGAAGCGCCGCGGGACTACACCGCCACCGGCGTGGTGCTGCCTCACCCGGTGTACCGCGCTCAAGGATGGGTGGCGATCATCAACCCGGACGGGAGTCCGCAGGGGTTGGCGGCCGGCCTCGTACGCCGAGCGCACGAGGCTGCCAAGCGCCGCGCAGAGCGGCGGACTGTCACCGGAGTCGCCACAGACGCCCAAGGTGCCGGAGAGCCCAACTAGCTCACCACGCCAAATCCCGGCGGGCGGGAAGAGCCGAACTAGTTCACCACGCCCAGACCTGCGGACGCGCAAAAACGATCGGCCTCGGTCCGGTGTCGGAGAGGCCGATCGTCAGGCGTGATTCAGAGAGAAGCGGCCTTCTTGAAGATGGACGACTTCCGGTTCGCAGCCTGGTTGGCGTGAATGACGCCCTTGCTGGCTGCCTTGTCGAGCAGGCGGGCGGCAACGCGGGCCTGCTCCTGCGCCTTCTCGGAGTCGCCGTTGTCAGCAGCCTCGCGGAAGCGGCGGACAGCCGTCTTCAGGGTCGACTTCACCGACTTGTTGCGAAGCCGCGCCGCCTCGTTCTGGCGGTTGCGCTTGATCTGGGACTTGATGTTCGCCACGGATGCAGAGCCTCGATCAGTGTTTGGGATCAGTACAGGAAAGAGTGGTGCGTGCACGGGTGAGTACCAACGCACACGCGCGAAGAGACAGATTAGCAACAAGCCGCCGCCAGCACCAAACCGAGCCAACGCTCAGGAGGCCGGCTCCAAGCTGCTCTTCAGGTTACCGAGGGTCTGGCGGATCCCGCGCCGGTTGCGCTCGGCGCGGTCCCCGAAGAACCAGGCGAAGACCGTTCGCAGCGCGCCGGGGCGGCGATCGGTCCACGACTCGGTGACCAGGCAGCCGCCTGGCGCCGGGGTGAAGTCATAGCTCCACAGCGCGATCGGCACCGGCCCGAAGCGGATCCGGAAGGAGAACCGCTCGCCAGGCACGGCCTCCACCACCTCGCCCTGCGTGAACCAGCGCATCAGCCCGACCCGGTTGTATCCGATGAACCGCGCACCTACGACCGGCGGACCGGCCGTGGCCCAGCTCACCCGGGTGCATTCCGGGCTCCACTCGCCCATCCGCGCCAGGTCGCTGACCTGGGCGTAGACCTCGGCGGGCGGTGCGGCGACGGTGATGGACTCGCTGAAGTCCGGCATGTCGGTTCCTCCTGCGACGGCGGCCATTTCCGGGTGACATGGCCTGGGCAGAGCGTGACATCCCCTGAAGCTGGAGGCATACTCAGCCCCTCAGTGACGCTGGTCACCGCACGGGGGTGCTGTCTGCGGCTGTCACTAGTGAATCAGTGCCGCCCTTGCCTGGAGGACCGCCGTGCCTGCTCCCGCCCGCCGCCGTACCCGCCTGCTCGTCGTGGCATCCGCCTCGACCGCCGTCCTGCTGGTCGCCGCCGGCGCCCACGCGACGGGAGCCACTGCAGCTACAGCTGAAGCGCCAGCAGCCGCACCCATCAGTACGCCGGTCAAGGAGTCCTCGACCGGCGCCTACATAGTGCAGCTCGACGACTCTCCTGTAGCGGAGTACTCCGGCGACATTGCCGGCCTGCCCGCGACCAGAGCGCTCCCCGGCGGCAAGCTGCTCACCGGCCTGGGCCAAGTCACCTCGTACGTGCAGCACCTGGCCCGCGAGCGCAGCGACGTCCTCCGCGCAGTGCCGGCCGCCAAGAAGCTCTACGACTACAACTACACGTACGCCGGCTTCTCCGCCCGCATGTCGTACGACGAAGCCACCAAACTGGCCAAGTCCGCCGGAGTGAAGAGCGTCGAGCCGAGCGAGCTGCTGCACCAGGACACTGTCGACACCCCTCGATACCTCGGCCTGTCCGGCAAGGGCGGCGCCTGGCAGCAGGCAGGTGGCATCGACAAGGCCGGCGACGGCGTGATCATCGGCGTGATCGACTCCGGCTTCGTCCCCGAGCGCGCCAGCTTCGCGCCGCTGAAGACGACCAAGAAGTCGGACGCACTGGTCGCGAAGAAGTGGAAGGGCACCTGCCAGGTCGGCGTCGAGGAGCCGGTGACCTGCAACAACAAGGTCCTCGGCGCCCGGTACTTCGATGCCGGCATCGGCGACGATGCGATCCCCGAGGAGTTCCGCTCCCCGCGTGACTACGTCGGTCACGGCACCCACACGGCCGCGACAGCGGCGGGCAACTACGGCGTCGACATGAACGTGCTCGGCCGCGACTACGGCAAGGGCTCCGGAATCGCGCCGCACGCCCGTCTGGCTATCTACAAGGTCCTCTGGGCCCAGGACGCGTCCGGCGGCGGCTCAGGCTCCGAGGCGGACATCGTGGCAGCCATCGACCAGGCCGTCGCGGACGGCGTCGACGTGATCAACTACTCGATCTCCGGCTCCGGTTCGACCTACGTGAACGCGACCGGCCTGGCCTTCCTGCGCGCGGCCAAGGCCGGCGTCTTCGTCTCGACCAGCGCCGGCAACACCGGCCCGGGCGTGGGCACGGTCGGCAAGAACTACCCGTGGGTGACAACCGTTGCCAACGGCACCCACGACCGCGACGTCCAGACCTCCGTGACCCTGGGCAACGGCAAGTCGTACACAGGCGCAGGCATCGGAGCCGGTACGCCGAGCAGCCCGGTGGTCCTCGCCAAAGACGCAGGCCTGCCCGCCGCCAACCCGGCCAACCTCGTGCTCTGCATGCCAGGCACGCTCGACCCGGCCAAGGCCGCCGGCAAGATCGTCGTCTGTGACCGTGGCGTCAGCGCTCGGGTGGACAAGAGCCTGCAGGTGAAGAACGCGGGCGGCATCGGCATGATCCTGGTCAACCCGGCGGCGAGCACGCTGGACTCCGATCTGCACTCGGTGCCGACCGTGCATCTGGACCACGTCGCCGGTCCGGAGCTCAAGGCCTACGTGTCCGGCACCACCAACCCGACGGCGCAGATCGGTGCCGCGCAGACAGTACGCGTCAACGCGCCGAAGGTCGCCAGTTCGTCGAGCCGCGGGCCGTCGCCGGCCGGTGGGGGCGACCTGCTCAAGCCCGACATCATGGCGCCGGGCACCAACGTGCTGGCCGCGACCAGCCCGTTGGCGGCGGCAGGCGGACAGTACGCCTTCCTCAGCGGTACGTCGATGGCGGCGCCGCACATCGCCGGCGCGGCCGCGGTGCTGAAGAGCAAGTACCCGACGTGGTCGCCGATGGCGATCAAGTCGGCACTGCTGACCACCGGCAACTCGCTCGACACCAATGGCGACCCGATCAAGAACGACTCCGGCTCGGCCGGCAACCCGTTCGGGTACGGCGCCGGCATGATGCAGCCGAAGAAGGCGATGGACCCGGGACTGGTCTACGACTCGTCGTACGACGACTGGGCCCGGTTCGTCTGTGGATCGGGTCAGGTCGGCGCGACGCACGAACTGTGCGCCAAGGGCAAGATCGACCCGAGTGACCTGAACTACGCGAGCATCGCGATCGGTGACCTGGCCGGCAAGCAGACGGTGAAGCGGACCGTGCGCAACGTGGGCAGGCTGCCCGAGGCGTACTTCCCGAAGATCGAGGGGCTCGCCGGCATCAAGGTGACGGTGTCGCCCAAGGTTCTCGTCCTACTCCCCGGCGGTACTGCAACCTACAAGGTCACCTTCGAGCACACTGGTGCCCCGCTGGAGCAGTACTCGTTCGGCAAGCTCAACTGGCGCTCCAACCGGCACGTGGTGAGCAGCACGTTGGCGATCCGGCCGCTGACGGTCAAGGCGCCGGTAGAGGTCACCGGTACTGGCACTAGCGGCTCTACTCAGGTGCCGATCACCTCCGGGTACACAGGCACGCTCGCAACCTCCGTCAGCGGCCTGACACCGGCCACTGTCGCCGAGGCGACCTTGAAGAACCCCGGTGGCGTCTCCTTCCCGACGACGAACCCGCAGGCCAACGAGCACGTTGCGAAGTACACAGTGGTCGTCCCTGCCGGCGTCAAGCACGTCAGGTTCTCCACCTTCGACACTGACTACCCGGCGGGCACAGACCTTGATGTCTTCGTCTACAAGTCCGGTACTACGGCCGTACTCGGCAGCAGCACCGGTGGCTCGGCCGAAGAAGAGGTCAACCTCGCTGCACCGGCAGGCGGCTCGTACGACGTCTACGTCGATCTGTTCGCCGGCGCTGCCGAGCAGGTCACCAAGCTCAACCACTGGCAGGTCAACGAGCCAGCGGGCAACCTCACAGCCACTCCGGCTTCGCAGCCTGTCACCACGGCGACTCAGACTTCCGTAACCGCCACCTGGTCCAACCTGGCCGCAGGCACGCGCTACCTGGGTCGCCTCGCCTACACGGACGGCGCCGACGGGTTCGGCTCCACCCTGATCCGTATCAACAGCTGAGGATCAACAGCCGAGCCGCTCCCGCAGCCAGTCGAAATGCAGCAGCGCTGACTCACGCTGCCAAGCACGAACGGTGGGCAGCCCCACAGGCGGCGCCTGGTGGCTGCCCCACCACTGCCCTCCGGCGATGGCGGCGATCAACCCCGTGATCCCCGCGTCGTCCGGCAGCGCAGGCAGCTCGATCGACCCGCGCATGTCAGCGTGCAGGATCACTGTGTCCGTCCAGGACGCACCGGTCGCCGCGTGCGCCCAGTCGACGAAGACCACCCGCCGCTCGGTCAGCAGGATGTTGTCCGCCCGCAGGTCCCAGTGCACCAGCGTGTCGCCCTCTGCCAAGGCAGCGCGCCCGGCCCTGGCCAGCTCAGCGAACTCCTGCTCGCGCCCAGCCGCCCACTCCGGTACGCCGAGCCCGTCGGCGATCACGCGATCCCACCGGCTCAGATAAGCCTCACTCCGTACTGCGGCCACCGGCGCCTCCGGCCAGGGCGACGGCTGCAGCGCGGCGGTCAGCTCCGTCAGCGCATCGAGCACCCGTGAAGCGTCCTGCGGATGCCAGGGATGCGGCGGAAGATAGCCGTCGATGTCCTCCATCAGCAACCCCACCCAGTCGCCGTCGTCATAGACGTCGTACAGAAACGGGACAGATGGCAACGACCGCGCGGCAAGCCCCTGCATGGCGGCGATCTCGTTGCGGAACAGGGCCGGTGTATCGGGATTCAGCGACGAACCGACAGCTTTGACGAACGCACGGCGACCGGTGGTCGTCACGAGCCGGGCTGCGACACCGGGGGAGAAGCCGCCCTGCTGGGTCACCGCCGAGACCACGGACGAGCCCAACGCACGGTCCACCCAGGAGTGGACCGGCGCAGGGAGCTCTCCGTAGGCCAGACGAACGCCGGCTGCGTGTGCCATAGCTACTGAGAGTAGGTGGCATTGCTGGGTGCCGCGCTGTATTTACAATCGTCGAATCGCCGCAATACCACCCAGAGGAGTCACCCGCGGACGCTGCGCGATGACACGGCGGTCGAAACCCGGTGGCCCGGCATGGGATGATTGATCAGTTGCCCGTACCGAGACGAACTGGAATCCTCCGTGCCCGTTGGCCCCCCGTCCGTTCCGCAGCCCGGTAAGACCGACCCCACGCTGATCCGGAACTTCTGCATCATCGCCCACATCGACCACGGCAAGTCGACGCTGGCCGATCGGATGCTGCAGATCACCGGTGTCGTCGACGGCCGGGCCATGCGGGCGCAGTACCTGGACCGGATGGACATCGAGCGTGAGCGCGGCATCACGATCAAGTCCCAAGCGGTCCGGCTGCCGTTCGCGCCGCAGCCGGAGAGCCCGGGCGGGCTGCTCGCCCCGGCCGGTACGACGTACATCCTGAACATGATCGACACCCCCGGCCACGTCGACTTCACCTACGAGGTGTCGCGGTCGCTGGAGGCGTGCGAGGGCGCGGTGCTGCTGGTCGACGCGGCGCAGGGGATCGAGGCGCAGACGCTGGCCAACCTGTACCTCGCGCTGAACGCGGACCTGCACATCATCCCGGTGCTGAACAAGATCGACCTGCCGGGCGCCCAGCCGGAGAAGTACGCCGCCGAGCTGGCGCACATCATCGGCTGCAAGGAGTCCGACGTACTGCGGGTCTCGGCGAAGACCGGCGAGGGCGTCGAGGCGCTGCTGAGCGAGATCGTCGCCCAGGTGGAGCCGCCCAAGGGCGTGAAGGACGCGCCGCCGCGGGCACTGATCTTCGACTCGGTCTACGACACCTACCGCGGCGTGGTCACCTATGTCCGGGTGGTCGACGGCGAGCTGAACCACCGCGACAAGATCAAGATGATGTCCAGCGGCGCCGTGCACGAGATGCTCGAGGTCGGAGTGATCTCGCCGGAGCCGATGAAGTCGCCGAGTATCGGTGTCGGCGAGGTCGGCTACCTGATCACCGGCGTGAAGGACGTTCGTCAGTCCCGGGTCGGTGACACGGTCACGTCGTCCATCCGCGGCGCCACCGAGGCGCTGGGTGGCTACAAGCACCCGCAGCCGATGGTCTACTCCGGCCTGTTCCCGATCGACGGCGACGACTACCCGACCCTGCGGGACGCGCTGGAGCGGCTGCAGCTGAACGACGCGGCCCTGCAGTACGAGCCGGAGAGTTCGGGCGCGCTGGGCTTCGGCTTCCGCTGCGGCTTCCTCGGGCTGCTGCACATGGAGATCGTCCGCGAGCGGCTCGAGCGCGAGTTCGACCTGGACCTGATCTCCACCGCGCCGAACGTGGTCTACCGGGTCGAGATGGAGGACGGCAAGGAGCACGTCGTCACCAACCCGAGCGAGTTCCCCAGCGGCGGCAAGATCGCCGACATCTTCGAGCCGGTCGTCCGGGCGACGATCCTCAGCCCGAAGGACTTCATCGGCGTCATCATGGAGCTGTGCCAGACCAAGCGGGGCAACCTGCTCGGGATGGAGTACCTGTCCGAGGACCGGGTCGAGCTGCGCTACACGCTGCCGCTGGCCGAGATCGTCTTCGACTTCTTCGACCAGCTGAAGTCGAAGACCAAGGGCTACGCCTCGCTGGACTACGAACCGACCGGCGAGCAGTCCGCGGCGCTGGTCAAGGTCGACATCCTGCTGCAGGGCGAGACCGTCGACGCGTTCTCCGCGGTCGTGCACAAGGACAACGCCTACTCCTACGGCGTGGCGCTGGCCGGCAAGCTCAAGGAACTGATCCCGCGGCAGCAGTTCGAGGTGCCGATCCAGGCCGCGATCGGGTCCCGGATCATCGCCCGGGAGTCGATCCGGGCGATCCGCAAGGACGTGCTGGCCAAGTGCTACGGCGGTGACATCACCCGGAAGCGCAAGCTGCTGGAGAAGCAGAAAGAGGGCAAGAAGCGGATGAAGATGGTGGGCCGCGTCGAGGTCCCCCAGGAAGCCTTCATCGCCGCGCTGAAGACCAGCGAGTCACCGGGCGACAAGAAGAAGTAGTGCCGGTCCAGATCCCCGCGGAGTTCCTCAAGGTCGGGTCGCGGGGCCCGGACTGGGCCGCGTGGCTGGACGGGTTGCCGCGGATGATCCGCGACCTGCTGGCCGAGTGGGAGCTGCGCGAGGACGGCGTACCGGCGTACGGGAACTGTGCGCTGGTGGTGCCGGTGCTGGCCAAGAACGGTACGCCCGGTGTGCTGAAGGTGCAGTTCCCGCACTGGGAGGCCGAGACCGAGCATCTCGCCCTGCGGGCGTGGGACGGGAACGGCGCGGTCAAGCTGCTCCGGGCCGATCCGCGGCGCTTCGCCATGCTGCTGGAGCGGTTGCAGCCGCGCGACCTGACCGCGGTGGGCGATGTCGAGGCCTGCGAGATCGTTGCCTCCAGCTACAAAAGGCTGCACGTCGCGGCGGGTCCGCAGTACCGGACGTTGTCGGGTGAGCTGAAGCGCTGGATCGAGGGCTTCCGGCAACTACCCGCCTCCGCGCCGGTGCCACATCGGTACGTCGAACAGGCGATCTCGCTCGCCGTCGATTTCGTCGCCGACCCGTCCTGCGACGGCAAGCTGATCCACACCGACCTGCACTACTTCAACATGCTGGCCGGCGACCGTGAACCGTGGCTGGTGATCGACCCCAAGCCGCTGTCGGGCGACCCGCACTACGAGGTCGCGCCACTGCTCTGGAACCGCTGGGACGACGTGACCGCCTCCCGCGACATCCGGTTCCACGTCCGCCGCCGGTTCTACGCTGCCGTCGACACCGCCGAGCTGGAGGAGGACCGCGCCCGCGACTGGGTGATCGTCCGGCTCATGCTCAACGTGCTGCACACCTTGCAGCACACCGGCGCCGACGACACCCTTCCGCAGGACTGGCTGACCCGCAACATAGCTGTCGTCAAAGCCATCCAGGACTAATCAGTAGCCGTGGGACCGGTTCGCGGGGGAGCACGGTCGTCATGCGGGTGCTCACGGTGAACGTGGTGGAAGAGCTGATTCCGGGTCCCAAGGACACCGGGTTCACGGCGATCGACAAGCGGCCGCAGAGCCGGCGGGTGCCGGTGGGGGAGCTCGGGCTGGAGGGCGACCGGGTCTGCGACACCAAGAACCACGGCGGGCCGGATCTCGCGGTCTACGCGTACGCCGAGGAGGACGCGCGGTGGTGGAGCGAGCAGCTCGGCCGGGAGATCCCGACGGGGCTGTTCGGGGAGAACCTGCGGACCGAGGGGCTCGACATCACCAACGCGCTGATCGGCGAGGTCTGGCGGATCGGGCCGGAGGTCGAGCTGATGGTCCGGGCGCCGCGGATCCCGTGCATCACCTTCCAGCACCGGATGGAGATCAAGGGCTGGGTCAAGCAGTTCCACCAGGCCGGCTGCCCGGGCACCTATCTCAAGGTGCTGAAGACCGGGACGATCGGCGCCGGTGACAGCATCGAGGTAGTGCACCGGCCCGACCACGAGGTGACCGTCGCGGTGATGTTCGCCGGCCAGGACTCCGCCAAGATGCAGCGCATGCTCGAGTCCGGGGTCGAGCTGATGGACGAACTCCGCGACACCGCTCACCGGGTCGCCGCCCGGGGGTGACCCGCGGCCGGACGACTTCCGGGTGTCGACAGTCAGTGCGTGGGCTCCAGGTAGCCGAGGGCGGCGGAGATCTTGCGGGCCGCCTCGATCGCGGCGGGTGCCATCAGGGCGACCTGGGCGATCGACTGCTCGAGCGACAGGGTCGAGATGCTGACCGCCGCGATCGCCGTACCGGTGTGGTCGTGGATGACGGCGGCGACACAGCGGATGCCGGGCTCGTTCTCCTCGTCGTCCAGCGCGTAGCCGCGAGAGCGGACCTGGGCCAGGTCGGCCTTCAGCGATGCGGCAGTCGTGTGGGTCAGGGGAGTGCGGGCCGGCAGACCGGTGCGGATGACGAGCGCGTCGAGTGCTTCGTCGTCCTTCTCAGCGAGCAGGGCCTTGCCGATCCCGGTGCAGTGCAGCCAGAACGCCTTGCCGACGCGGGATGGCATCCGGTACGGCTTGGGGCCGTCCAGGCGGGCGACGTAGATCGCTTCGTCGCCGTTGAGCAGGCCGACGTGAACCGTGCACCGGGTCTGCGCGACGAGGTCGGCCAGCACCGGCCGGGCGACCGTGGCCAGGTCGACGTTGGTCAGGGCGTGCCCGGCCAGCCGTAGTGCCTTCGGGCCGGGGTGGTACGAACCGTCCTCGGACTGGGCGACGAAGTCGTGCTCGACCAGCGAGGCCATGATCCGGTGGACGGTCGACTTGGCCAGGCCGGTGGCCGTCACCACGTCGGTGAAGCGGGAGTGCTCGAGGACGGCGTCGAGCACCATCAGCGTCTTGTCGATGGCCGAGGGCGAACTCATGTCGCTCATCCTGTCACCTCTTATCTGGCCAGCCAGCCACCGTCGACGGCAAGAACGTGTCCGTTGACGTAGTCGGAGGCCGTGGAGGCCAGGAAAACCGCTGCCCCGACCAGGTCGTCGGGCTGTCCCCAGCGGCCGGCCGGGATGCGGTCGCGGATGGCCGCTTCACGGCCTGTGTCGGCCCGCAGGTCGGTGGTGTTGTCGGTACTGATGTACCCCGGGGCGATCGCGTTGACCTGGACACCGGCCGGTCCCCATTCGTTGGCCAGTGCCTTGGTCAGCCCGGCGACCGCGTGCTTGCTCGCCGTGTACGCCGGGACGGTGATTCCGCCCTGGAAGCTCAGCAGGGAGGCGATCGTGATGATCTTGCCGCCACCTTGCCCGACCATCGCGGCACCGATCGGCCGGGTGACCGCCCAGGTCGAGTTCAGGTTGACGTCGATCACGTGCTGCCAGTCGGCCGCCGCGGTGGCGGCCGCCGGAGCGCGCCGGATGGTGCCCGCGTTGTTGACCAGGATGTCGATCTGCCGGCCTGCCTTTGCCGCATCGGCCACTGCTGCGGTCGCTGCCGCCTCCACCGCGGCGGGGTCGGCGAAGTCGGCCGTCACGATGGTCGCTTCACCGCCGCCACTGAGCTTGATCGCTTCCAGCGTGTCTTCGAGCGCGGCGTCGCGTGCCATCAGGATGAGATCGGCGCCCGCTGCGGCCAGCCCGGCCGCGATGGCGGCTCCGATTCCCCGGCGGGCGCCAGTCACCAGAGCTGTTCGTCCCTTCAGGCTGAAGAGATTCAGCGGCGCCGGGTCGGGCGAACCAGCCGTCACCGCAGATCCTTCACGTCGACGCCGTCCATGTCGGTGAAGGCCTGGTTCTCCCCGGCCATCGCCCAGACGAAGCTGTACGACGAGGTGCCCGCGCCGGAGTGGATCGACCAGCTCGGCGAGATGACCGCCTGGCGATCGGCGATCAGCAGGTGCCGGGTCTCCTCGGGTTCGCCCAGCAGGTGGACGATTCGCTCCGACTCCGGCAGGCCGAAGTACAGGTAGCACTCGGTCCGGCGGTCGTGGGTGTGGGCCGGCATCGTGTTCCAGGTGCTGCCGGCGTGCAGGGTGGTGACGCCGAGCACGATCTGGCAGCTCTTCACGCCGTCGGCGTGGATGTACTGGTCGATGGTGCGGCGGTTCGCGGTCTGCTGGTCGCCCAGTTCGAGCCGGTTGCCCTCGCCGGGCTGCACCAGGGTGGTCGGGAAGTCGGTGTGGGCGGCGGCGGAGAACAGGTAGAACGCCGCGTCGGTGCCCTCGAAGACGACCTCGCGGGCGCCGCGGCCGGCGTACAGGCAGGCGCCGGTGGTGAGCTCGAACTTGGTGCCGTCGACCGTCACGGTGCCGGGGCCGCCGATGTTGACGATGCCGGCCTCGCGACGCTCGAGGAAGAACTCGCTGCGCAGCTCCGGCCAGGTGCCCAGGGTGAGCGGGCCGCTGACCGGGCGGGCGCCGGCCAGCACGATCCGGTCGTGATGGGTGAGCACCGCGGTGATCGTGTCGGCGGTGAACAGGTCATCGACCAGGTACGCCCGGCGCAGCGCGGCGGTGTCGAACCCGGGCACCTGGTCGGGGTGGGTGGCGTGCCGGACCTGGAGGGCTTTCTGCGACGAATTCACAGAACAAGGTTCTATGTAGCGGAACAGTCTGTCAACCGAAGTCCGTGTCGTGGGCTGAAGGGCGTCGATCCGTTGCCGTCTTTGTTCCGCCTCTTGACACTGAGTTCTGGGAGATGGAACCTTCCTTCACATCCCCGCCCTTGGCGGCCAAGCATGCTGGAGGCCAAAATGTTGGAGAACCGTCGATGACCGCGCTCGACTGGACGGTGCTGGCCGGCTATTTCGTGCTGATGGTGCTGATCGGCCTGTGGTCGCGCACCAAGATCAAGACGGTGGTGGACTACTTCACCACCGGCGGCCGGATCCCCTGGTGGTTGTCCGGCATCTCCCATCACATGTCCGGCTACAGCGCGGTCATGTTCGTCGCCTTCGCGGCGGTCGCCTACAACTACGGCATCACGGTGTACGTCTGGTGGGCGCTGTCGATCGGCGTCGGCGTCGGTATCGGGGCGTTCGTCTTCGCCGCTCGCTGGAACCGGCTGCGGGCCAAACACGGTGTCGTCTCGCCCCTGGAATACCTGGCCAGGCGGTACAACCTGCCGACCCAGCAGGTGCTCGCGTACTCCGGGGCCGCGCTCAAGGTGGTCGACATCGCGGCGAAGTGGGTCGCGATCGCCGTCCTGCTGAACGGCTTCACCGGCGTACCGATGCGCTGGGGCATCCTGCTCACCGGCGTGGTGACGATGCTCTACGCGACGCTGGGCGGGCTGTGGGCCGACGTGCTCACCGACTTCGGCCAGTTCATCATCCAGGCCGCGGCCGGGATCGCGATGTTCGTCGGCGTACTGACCCACCTGGACGGCATCCCGACGCTGTGGAAGATGTGGGACCAGTTACCCGAGGGGCACGGTGACGCGCTGAACGGGCCGTACACGCCGATCTTCCTGATCGCCTTCCTGTTCATCAAGACGTTCGAGTACAACGGCGGCATGTGGAACCTCGCGCAGCGCTACATGGCCGCGCCGTCCGGTTCCGAGGCGAAGCGGTCCGCGCTGCTCTCGTCGTTCCTGTGGCTGGTCTGGCCGCTGATCCTGTTCATTCCGATGTGTGCCGCGCCGCTGCTGGTACCGGACCTCGCCAAGCCCGAGCAGTCGTACGTCCAGCTCGCGCAACTGCTGCTGCCGAGCGGCCTGATCGGGCTGGTACTGGCCGGCTTCTTCTCGCACACGATGGCGATGGTCGCCTCCGACGCGAATGTCATCTCCTCGGTGATCACCCGCGACATCGGCCCGGTGCTGGTGCCCAAGCTGCGCCGGCTGTCCGACGTGGCGACGCTGAAGTTCGCCCGGATCACCACCTTCACCTTCGTCACGATCAGCATGCTGATCGCGATCATCACCGGTGGCCAGGGCGTCGTACTGAAGATCGTCGTGGACCTGGTGGCCGCGACCATGGGACCGATCTCGATCCCGCTGATGCTCGGTCTGCTGCCGTGGTTCCGGCGCTCGGGGTCCCGGGCGGCGATCGCCTCCTGGGCGGCCGGCCTGATCGTCTGGGCGGTGGTCAAGTGGGGCATCGGTTCCACCGACACCACCATGGTGGTCGCGTTGCCGCTGGCAACTTCCCTGGTCGTGTACGTCGGTCTCGGGTTGCTGATGCCGGAACGCCGGGAGTCGGTGGACGAACTGCTCGAGTCGCTGAACACCGATCCGGACGAGAGTGACGAGGTGCTCGCCAGGCGAGCGACCGCGATCGGCTGACCCGAAATCTGGAACAATGTTTCACGACGCAGAACAAACCCACTCCTGAGGAGCCTCATGCCGAACATCACCGTCGAACTGCTCTCCGGTCGCACCCTCGACCAGCGCCGCGAGTTCGTCGCCGCCGTCACCGACTCCGCGATCGCGATCCTCGGCGCCAAGCGCGAGGCGGTCCGGATCGTCTTCACCGAGATCGAGAAGTCGGACGTCGCCAACGGCGGGGTCCTGGTCTCCGACAGCTGAGCTGGGTCCGTCCCGGCCGGCCGTGCACCGAATGGTGGACGGCCGGCCGGTCGGCGGAGCCCTTCTACTAGGCTGTTTTCATGCGAGTAGGAGTGTTCGGAGCAACCGGTCAGGTCGGCGGCGTGATGCGGCAACTGCTGGTGGAGCGAAAGTTCCCGGTCGACGAGATCCGGTACTTCGCCTCCGCCCGGTCGGCCGGGAGCCCGTTGATGTACGGCGACGAGAAGGTCACCGTCGAGGACTCGGCCACGGCCGACTTCTCCGGTCTCGACCTGGCGCTGTTCTCCAACGGGAAGACGGCCTCCAAGGAGCTCGCGCCGAAGGTCGCCGCGACCGGCGCGATCGTGGTCGACAACTCCTCCGGCTGGCGAATGGACCCGGAGGTCCCGCTGGTTGTTGCCGAAGTCAACCCCGGCGACCTCGACCACCTGCCGAAGGGGATCGTCGCGAATCCCAACTGCACCACGATGGCGGCCATGCCGGTGCTGGCGCCGCTGCACCGCGAGGCGCGGCTCACGCGCCTGATCGTCTCGACCTACCAGGCCGTCTCCGGCTCGGGTGGCGTCGGCGTACGGGAGTTGGAAGAGCAGACCCAGGCACTGGTTTCAGGTGCCGGCCGGCTGGCTCAGGGGACCGAAGGAATCACGCTCCCGCAGCCGCAGGTCTACGCCGGCCCGATCGCCTTCAACGTGCTGCCGCTGGCCGGGGCGATAGTTGCCGATGGCACCGGTGAGACCGACGAGGAGCAGAAGCTCCGCAACGAGAGCCGCAAGATCCTGCATCTCCCGGAGCTCCTGGTGGCCGGCACGTGTGTGCGGGTGCCGGTCTTCACGGGTCACTCGCTCAGCATCCACGCCGAGTTCGCCGACCCGATCACCCCCGAGCGCGCGACCGAACTGCTGGCCGCCGCTCCCGGTGTCGAGTTGGCCGAACTGCCCACCCCGCTGCACGCCGCAGGCAACGACCCGTCGTACGTCGGGCGCATCCGTCAGGACCAGTCGGTCCCCGGTAACCGCGGCCTGGTCCTGTTCGTCTCCAACGACAACCTGCGCAAGGGCGCGGCCCTCAACGCGGTTCAGATCGCGGAGCTTCTTCAGCAGCGGTAGAAGGCGTAGGTGCCGGTGGCGGGCTACCAGGGGCTTGTCGAGCTTTGTCACCATCGGGGTGCGGAGCAGTGGGCGGCACGCCTCCGAAGAGGACTGACAGTGAGGTCAGCGCCACCTAGCGTGGGCGCATGTTGCGGAAACGTGATCGAGATGGTGCCGCTGGGCACGCGAGGACCATGGTCAGCGCTGGCTCAGCCCATTACTGTTCGGTTACTTGACCTTGTGGAGGCCAATCATGAAGCCCGTTGCCGACGGTCCCCAGCTCGCGCTGCTGAGCAATCGCAAGGAACACCTCGCGCAGATGTTCCTCGACCGCGTCGCCGCGACGCCTGATCAGGAGGCGTTCCGAGCCCCCTCCGCCGACGGTTGGCAGACCGTCACCTGGCGGCAGACCGAGGACGTCGTACGGCGTCGCGCCGCGGGGCTGGTCGCGCTCGGCGTCGAGCCGGAGCAGCGGGTCGGTATCGCCGCGAACACCCGGCTGGAGTGGGTGCAGTGCTACCTCGCGTCGGTGCTCGCCGCCGCCGCGACCACGACGATCTACCCGACCACGATGGCGAGCGACGTCGCGTACATCGTCGCCGACGCCGAGGTGCAGGTCGTCTTCGCCGAGGACGCCAGCCAGGTAGACAAGCTGCGCGAGCACAAGTCCGAGACGCCGTCGGTGCGCAAGGTGGTGCTGATCGACGGCTCGCCGGACGAGCGGGACGGCGACTGGGTGATCACGCTGGCCGCGCTCGACGAGCTCGGCGCGAAGCAGCTCGAGGCGCAGGCCGACACGGTCGACGCGCGGGTGGCGCAGGTGCTGCCCGAACACCTCTGCACCCTCGTCTACACCTCCGGCACCACCGGCCGGCCGAAGGGCGTGCGACTGCCGCACTCGGTCTGGACGTACGAGGGCGCTGCCGTCGAGGGCATCCGGGTGCTCAGCCCGGACGACCTGCAACTGCTGTGGCTGCCGCTGTCCCACGTGTTCGGGCAGGTGCTGCTGGCGGTGCAGTTCCAGATCGGCTTCGCGACCGCGATCGACGGACGGGTCGACAAGATCGTCGAGAACGCCGCCGTCGTCCAGCCGACCTTCATGGCGGCCGCGCCGCGCGTCTTCGAGAAGGCGCACGGCCGGATCGTGACGATGATGGAGGCCGAGGGCGGGATCAAGGCCAAGCTGTTCCACTGGGCCTTCGGGGTCGGCGCGCAGGTGTCGGCGCTGCGGCAGCAGGGCAAGGAGCCGGGCGGCGTCCTCGCGGCGCAGTACTCGCTGGCGGACAAGCTCGTGCTGTCGAAGATCCGCGCCCGGTTCGGTGGCCGGATCCGCTTCTTCGTCTCGGGGTCGGCGGCCCTGGACAAGAAGCTGGCCGAGTGGTTCCACGCGGCCGGACTGCTGATTCTCGAGGGCTACGGCCTGTCGGAGACGGCGGCCGGGTCATCGCTGAACCGGCCGGACCAGTACCGGCTCGGCAGCGTCGGGCCGATCTTCCCGGCGGCCGAGTTCAAGATCGCCGAGGACGGCGAGATCCTGATCAAGGGCCCCGGCGTGATGAGCGGGTACCACAACCTGCCCGAGCAGACCGCCGAGGTGATCGACGCCGACGGCTGGTTCCACACCGGTGACATCGGGCACTTCGAGGACGAGTTCCTCTTCATCACCGACCGCAAGAAGGATCTCTTCAAGACCTCCGGCGGCAAGTACGTCGCGCCGCAGGTGATCGAGGGACGCTTCAAGATGATCTGCCCGTACGCGAGCCAGTTCCTCGTGCACGGCCACCAGCGCAACTTCGTCAGCGCGCTGGTGACGCTGGACCCGGAGGCCATCCAGGTCTGGGCGGACGCGAACGGCCTGGCCGGCAAGTCGTACGCCGAGATCGTCACCTCGGACACCGCCCGCAAGCTGGTCCAGGGCTACGTGGACGAACTCAACGCCGGGCTGAACCGGTGGGAGACGGTCAAGAAGTTCACCATCCTCGACCGCGACCTGACGGTTGAGGGCGGCGAGATGACGCCCAGCCTGAAGCTGAAGCGGAAGTACGTCGAGACGACGTACGGCGACCTGCTGGACAAGATGTACGACTGAGTTCGCGCGGGCTCCTGCGTCGCCTGCTTGGCGTGCGTGGGAGCCCGTTGTCGCGGGGTGCTGTGGTTAACACCCGCGCCCGCGCCTTCGTCGCGCCCCGCGCTCACCTCAACCCAGATCCGCCAGATCAAGGACGAACCGGTACCGCACGTCGTTGCGTCGCAGCCGTTCGAGTGCCTCGTTGATCTCGCCGGACGGGAGCACCTCGACGTCGGCTGTGACTCCGTGGGTTGCGCAGAACTCGAGCAGCTCGGCAGTCGCGGGGCGCCCGCCGCTGCCGGAGGAGCTGAGTTTCTTGCGGCCGACCAGCAGATCCATCACCTCGACTGTGATGGTTCCGAGGTCGCCGACCTGGGTGAGGGTGCCGTCCATTGCGACCAGGCGGAGGTAGGGGCTGAGGTCGTGTGGGGCGGCGATCGTGTCGATCACGACGTCGAAGGTGTCGCGGGCCTCGGCCAACTGCTCGGCATCGGTGGAGAGCAGCAGTTGTGAGGCGCCCAGGCGGCGGGCGTCTTCTGCTTTGTCGGCGGTGCGGCTGATGACCGACGTGGTGGCGCCGAGGGCTACGGACAGCTTCACCGCGAGGTGGCCCAATCCGCCCAGTCCGGCGACGGCGACTCGGCTGCCGGGGCCGACGCCGAGGGCCCGCAGTGGCTCCCAGACGGTGATTCCGGCACACAGCAGCGGTGCCGCGCCGGCCGGGCCGAGGCCCGCAGGGAGGTGGTAGGCGAAGCGATCGCGTACGACGTACTCGCGCGCATAGCCGCCGAGGGTGGTCGAGCCGTCATGGCGGTCGGTGCCGCCGTAGGTCAGGGTGGGGAACTCGTGGCAGAAGTTCTCCTGGCCCGCGCGGCACATCGGGCAGACTCCGCACGAGTCGACGATGTTGCCTACAGCAACCGCATCGCCGGGAGAGAAGTCGTTGACCTCCGCACCCACCTCGGTCACCACGCCGGTGAACTCGTGGCCGGGCACCAGGCGCGCCGCGCCGTCGTGATGCCCGAGCGAGTGCAGGTCGGTATGGCAGACGCCGCAGAAGTCGATTCGGACTGCGAGGTCGTCCGGCCGGAGTTCGCGGCGCTCGAACGACGTCTTCCGGACCCGCCCGGTAGTTCCGTCGGCTTTCCAGCCCAAGGTCGATCGCATCGGACACTCCTTCGAAACAGACTGTTTGGTCTATTTGACCGTACGTCGCTCCTCCTGGATACGCAAACCAACTGGTCTGTCTGTAAACTGGCGTGATGGCTGAGCAACCGACCAGCGCACGCGGCGTCGCGACGTACCAGCGGATCTTGGAGGTGGCGACGGCAGAGTTCGCGCTGCACGGCATCGCCGGGGCGCGAGTCGACCGGATCGTGGCTGCGGCCCGGACGAACAAGGCGCAGCTCTATACGTACTTCGGCAACAAGGACCAGTTGTTCGACACGATCTTCCTCGAATCGCTGGAGCGCATCACCAACGTCGTACCGATCGATGCCGGTGACCTCGCGGACTGGGCCACCCGGCTGTACGACGAGTATCTGCGCCGCCCCGACCTGATCCGGCTGGCCACCTGGATGCGCCTCGAGCGACGCCCGGTGGGCCATCTGGTCGATGTGCACACGCAGTACGACGACCACAAGTTGCGGGTCATCGCCGAGGCCCAGGCAGCCGGCCGGGTGGTGGCCGGCGATCCGTTCGACGTCATGACGATGGTGATCGCGATCTCGATGGCCTGGTCACCGGTCAGCAACGTCTACGCGGCGACCGCCGACGAGTCGCCCGCGACGCACCAGCAGCGCCGCGATCTCATCCGGCTCTGCGTCGAGCGCGCGATCTCCGTCCCCTGACCGGCGGCCCTTCGATTTAAGGCTGTCTGAAGGTCCCCGCGGATCCTGGTGTCGTCCGGGATCACGAGGAGGGGATGGTCATGAACAGTGTGGAGACCGAGGGGACAGCGGTGCGGCAGGTGCGGCCGAAGCTGCGCTTTCCGATGATGGCGAACGAGCAGGGCGGGATCGGGGGTGTGCACCTCGGCGACGTCTGCCACAACCACGTACTGACCGAGGTGTACGCCGACTTCGACGGTGAGGGGCACCTGGTCGAGCTGCACACGCACGACATCGGCAGCTGCTGAGCACAGCAGTCGGACGGCGATCGGGTACCTCGGCAACCATCGTGCGAGGTACCCGATCGGCGTGGGCTCAGCTGGGGAAACGAGGCTCGTAGTTGCGGGTGACGTCGCGGATCTTGCGGTAGCCGAACGTGCCGAGGACCACCGCGGTCGCGATGGCGGCCAGGACGCCGATGACGGTTCGCAGTACGACGCCGCCGCCCGCGGCGTCGCAGATCATCGCGCCCAGCGCGCCGACGACGACGGCGTTGATGATGCCGACGACGACCGGGGAGCCTGACAGCCAGTGGGTCAGGCCGACCTTGTTGCGGAAGCTGTACGTGGTGAGGATGCCCCGCGGGTCGTCGTGGTGGCTGGTGACGAAGTACGGCTCCAGTTCCGGGGCCAGTTCGAGGTAGGCGTGCCGCAGCCGGTTCATGCCGATGATCAGCCAGGAGTCCTCGATGTCCGCCTCGATCAGGCGGAAGTAGGTTCCGATACCGATCAGCAGCGTCACCGGGAGCACCACGAGTGCGAAGGTCAGGAAGTCCTGGCCGAAGCCGTTCGCGTTGGCCACCAGGGACAGCGCCACGACGGTGGCCGACAGGACGGTCAGGTAGGTGTTGGTCCGGCTGAAGATCTCGGTCCACGTCATGCCGCGGGTGGCGAGCAGGCTCCAGTGCTCGGTGGCGAGGAAGTGGGCGTGGGGTTTGTCGATCTCGAGGCCCGCCAAGGTTGACGGGGGCTCGACCGGCGGTTGGTGGCTCATGCGCTCGCTCCCAGAAGTCGTTGGGCTCACCGTACTTGGCGCCGGGAATACCTGCGCGGTCATGTTGTTCAACTACATGCGCAGTCATGCAGTTCGCGGACGCGCCTGTCAGGAGGACGAGATGCAGTTCGGAGTGTTCACGGTCGGCGACATCGCGCCGGACCCGACGACCGGGTACACCTACAGCGAGGCTGAGCGGATCGACAACATGATCCGGGTGGCGCAGCGGGCCGACGAGGTCGGGCTGGACGTGTTCGCGCTGGGGGAGCACCACAACCCGCCGTTCGTACCGTCGTCGCCGACGACGTTGCTGGCGTTCATCGCCGCGCAGACCCGGCGGATCACGCTGAGCACCTCGGTGACGCTGATGACCACGAACGACCCGGTCAAGCTCGCCGAGGACTACGCGATGCTCCAGCACGTCGCCAAGGGCCGGCTGGACCTGATGGTCGGGCGTGGCAACACGGTGCCGGTCTATCCGTGGTTCGGCAAGGACATCCGGCAGGGCGTGGCCCTGGCGCTGGAGAACTACAACCTGCTGCACCGGTTGTGGCGTGAGGACGTGGTCGACTGGGAGGGCAAGTTCCGGACGGCGCTGCAGGGGTTCACCTCGACGCCGCGCCCGCTGGACGACGTACCGCCGTTCGTCTGGCACGGTTCGATCCGGACACCGGAGATCGCCGAGCAGGCGGCCTTCTACGGCAACGGCTTCTTCGCCAACCACATCCTGGCGCCGAACTTCCACTTCAAGCCGCTGGTGGACTTCTACCGGCAGCGGTTCGAGCACTACGGGCACGGCACCGCCGCGCAGGCGATCGTCGGGCTCGGCGGGATGTCGTTCATCGCCAAGCGTTCGCAGGACGCGGTGAACACCTTCCGGCCGTACTTCGAGAGCTACCCGATCTTCCGTGGTTCGCGGCTCGAGGACCACATGGCCGGCACCCCGCTGACCGTCGGCAGCCCGCAGCAGGTCATCGACAAGGTGCTGACCTTCCAGGAGGGCTTCGGCGACTACCAGCGGCAGCTCTTCGCGGTCGACGGTCTCGCGCTGCCGATCGAGCTGGCGCTCGAGCAGGTCGAGCTGCTCGGCACGGAGGTCGTCCCCGTGCTGCGGAAGGAGCTGGAGTCACGCAGGGCGCCCGGCGTACCGGATGCACCTACGCACGGCTCGCTGGTACTGGCGAAGTACGGCGACGCCGAACCGCGTCAGCCCCGGCCGAACCCGAACCGTGGCGACAACCTGTCCGGCACCTCGCCGTACCAGGACAGCGATCCTGAGGTCGAGGCGAACTTCCCGGAGGCGTTCTGATGGACAGCTCGGCCCGGCTCGCCAACGTGGCCTGGGAGGCGATGTTTCGCGCCCAGGCCACGCTGGCCCGTGACTTCGAGCGTGAGGGTGACTGGGGCGACCTGCTGCCGCGCGAGTACGGCGTGCTGTACGCCCTCTCGGTAGCGCCGGACGGCCTGCGGATCATCGACCTGTGTGAGGACGCTTTGCTAACCCAGGCAGGGGTGTCGCGACTTGTCAGCCGGCTCGAGCGGCGTGGCCTGATCGAACGCAGCGATGATCCTGACGACGGCCGCGCGTTTCGCCTCCGTCTCACCGCGGAAGGGCTGGAAACCCAGCGCCGGGTTGGCCGAGCGCACGCGCGCCAGGTCGCGACGGCAATGAACCGCGCGCTGACCCCCGACCAACTTCGCACACTGCGCGACCTCAGCCTTGCTCTGACGGCAGGAGCAGAGGCAGTCGCGCGACCCGAAAGGAAGACGACATGAACGACACGGCCCGCAGTACTGCGGAGCTGCCGCGCACCATCGCCGTGATCAGCGCGGGGGTCAGCGACCCGTCCTCGACCCGGCTGCTCGCGGACCGGGCGGCGCAGAAGACCCTCGACGCGTTCCGCGCGGCCGGTGTGAGTGCCACGGTCAGCGTCATCGAGCTCGCGCCGATCGCGGTGGAAATCGCGCAGTCGCTCGTCTCCGGAGTACCGAACGCAAAGGTCCAGGCGGCGATCGAGAAGCTCGCCGCGGCCGACGCGATCATTGCCAGTACGCCGGTCTACAAGGCCGCGACCAGCGGACTGTTCAAGTCGTTCGTCGACCTGATCGACAACGACCTGCTGGTCGCCAAGCCGGTCGTCCTCGCCGCGACCGGCGGCACCGCCCGGCACGCGATGGTGGTGGACGACCAACTTCGGCCGCTGTTCGCCTTCCTCCGCGCGATCCCGGTCCCGACCTCTTTGTACGCCGCACCTGAGGACTGGGGTTCGCCTGAACTCGGCCGGCGGATCAGCCGGGCAGCTGGGGAGCTGTCGATGCTTGTGTTGAGTGGTGTGTCAAAGCAGATTGCCGATGACAACTGGTCTGGTTATCAGCACCAGTTTGGTGGGAACGCGACCCGGGCCGAGCGGTCGGTCGCTGATGTTGATTTCGATACTGATCTGATGCGGCTTGCCGCTGGTGGGTGAGGTGTTGCCGGATGGTGATCGTCTCCCGCGCCTGCTCGTCGTCCGCTCCTGCGTCGCATCCTCGTTCGCTGGCTCCCACCCATCCTGGGCGCAGGCTCCTTCGTCGCCTGCTTGATGAAGGCGTGGCGCTGAGGCCCAGCGTTGCGTGGCGGCCATGGTGGCGTCGGCCCAGTGCTGATTGGCAGGCGAGGTTGGTGTCGGCCCAGTGCTGATTGGCAGGCGAGGTGGTGGTGTCGGTCCAGTGCTGGGTGGGAGACGAAGTACTGCTGTCGGCCCCGCGCCACGTGGCAGGCAACGTAGTGGTTGGGGATGCGCGCTGAGTGCAGGTTGTGATGGGTCGGCCCAGTGTGGCGGCAGACCCGGCCCTGTATCGCTTGGCAGGCAGCGTGGTGGTTGGCGATGTGCGCTGCCTGCGGGCCGTGGTGTGTCGGATCGCCAACGACGGCTACCAATCCGCTCTGTCCCGGCACTCAACCCACGCCCAAGGCCACCCTCTCAGTGGTGGCTGAGAAGGTGGCCTGGGTAGACGAGATGCTGATCAGCAGTTCGTGGCTGTGTAAGTCTGGCCGCGGAAGAAGGCGTTGCCGGGGATGCCGCAGATGACCGGGTTGCGGTTGAGGCCGGACATGAAGCCGCCGGAGGTGATCGGGTTGGCCGCGTCGTACGGGACCGAGACCTCGAAGTGCAGGTGGTTGCCGTCGGCCTGGCCGACTTCGTCTTCGAGGCCCAGGACGGTGCCGGCGGTGACGGTGTCGCCGACCTTGTGGCCGCGGCTGGTGACCGAGCCGGTGCGGACGTGGCTGTACTTGCTCCACTCGCCGTCCGGGTGCTCGATCCAGACGTAGTTGTTGTCGGACGTCGGCTCGGCGTTGGTGTCGACGATGTACCTGATCACGCCACCCCGGGCGGCCGCGAGTTCGTAGTCCGGACCGGCCTGGACCCCGGACATGTCGATCCGTCCGAGCGGGTTGTGGGCGAGCAGGTCGTTGGTCACCTTGACCGTGGTGCCGGTCTTGTAGCCGATCCGGTACTCACCGGTCGACATCGACGGTCCACCGAACCGGTCGTTGGCCTGGGCGACGCCGTGGATGCCGTTGCTGTCCTGGGTCCAGACCTGGTCGGTGGCCGTGGAGAGAAACCCCGTCGTTCCGTACAGCACGTTGACCGCGCCACCGCTCGACTTGGTGTCGACCGCTTCGCCGGGGGCACCGGCCGCGAGGTCGGAGCGGCCGTTGCCGTCGAAGTCGCCGGCTGCCAGCGCGTAGCCGAGATAGTCGCCGGCTTCGGTCGCGCCTTCCATCTTGTTCACGCCTTGGCTGAGTTGCTGGTTGACGGTCGGCAGCAGACCGTTCGGGGCGCCGTACAGGATGGTCAACCGGCCCGCGGCGACGTTGCCGTCGACGATGGTGCCCGGGGCACCGATGGCCAGGTCGTCCCCGCCTGGGCCGTTGAAGTTGCCCGCCGCCAGCGCAGTACCGAACTGGTCACCGGAGGAAGGCGTCCCGCCGTTCAGGAGCCCGGCCCGGGTGAAGATCTGGCTCCAGTTCGCCTGCAGGCCGTCGGCCGTGCCGTAGGTGACGTTGACGGCGCCGGCATCGCGGGTTTCGCCGTCGTTCTCACCCGGTACGCCGACCGCGAGGTCGTCGCGGCCGTCGTCGTTGAAGTCGCCCGCCGTCACCGCGGAGCCGAACAGGTCGTTCGCCTCCCAGTTGCCGGGGACGCCGGCGGTCGACTGGTTCAGGATCTGGTTGCCGGCCGCAACCAGTCCCGTGGTCGAGCCGTAGATGACGTTGACGTTGCCGGCAGCGGCCTGGTCGGCGATCGCTTCGCCGGGAGAACCGACCACCAGGTCGTCGCGGCCGTCGCCGTCGAAGTCTCCGGTGGCGAGCGAGCTGCCGAAGTTGTCGCCGCCCTCGACCTCGCCGGCGATCCCGGGCGAGCCCTGGTGCCAGACCTGGCTGCCGGTGGTCGACAGACCGGTGCGCCCGCCGCGCAGGACGATCACGTTGCCGGCCTGGTTGAAGCCGTCGACGTTCTCCTTGGGAGCGCCGATCGCGAGGTCGTCGCGGCCGTCGTTGTCGAAGTCGCCCGCGGCGACGGCGGTGCCGAATTCGTCGGTCCGCTCGGCGCTGTCGGGCATCCCGGGCGAGGACTGGGTGAAGACCTGGTTGCCGGTGGTGGCCAGCCCGATGGCCGAGCCGTAGAAGATGTTGACCGCGCCGGCGTCGTAGACGTCGGCGCCGGTCGCGCTCTCCACACCCTCGTGCGGTACGCCGACCGCGAGGTCGCCGAACCCGTCGTTGTCGAAGTCGCCGCAGGCGCTGGCGTGACCGAAGGCGTCGCCGCGCTCCGCGACCCCGGCGATGCCGGGATTGTCCTGATTGACCAGCACGTTCTTGGCCGCGGCGACGCCGGCGGCCGAGCCGTAGAGCACGTTCACCGAGCCCGCGCTGTCGAGGTTGCCGACGCTCTCGCCGGGTGCGCCGATCGCGAGGTCGGAGCGGGAGTCGCCGTTGAAGTCGCAGGCCGGGCCGGCGATCGCGTTCGCCGAGGCGAGCTGTGGCTGGCCGAGCACGGCGGCCGCGAGAAGCGCCGCGGCGGCGAGGCCGGTGGTCTGTCGTCTCATCTGTCTGACTCCGATCGAAGAAGGAGCGGGTCCTTCGGAAGTAGCGGAAGCTCTCACCGAGGACTCTGCTGGAGTCGCGCTCCGAGGGCATGAGGGTCGACCCCTCAACTGCGCCTCTGGGGGTGCCCTGGGGGGCACAAGAAAACGCGGGCGGCCGATGTGAACATCGGCCTGGCCCGCGTTACGTCGTACCGGTGCCCGGACTAGACGCCGTGCTCGTTCTCCTGCCGGCGCTGGCGGTTGGAGAAGTCCTTCACGGTCCTTCCCTTCGGGTCGACCACCCGGTCGCCGGTCAGCCCACCACCGGAGCCGGCCGCCTTCTTGGCCTTCCGGCCCGACTGCCAGCCGCCCTGCTCCGGGTCCTGCCCCTTCGTCTTGCCCCTACCGAACGCCATCACGTGATCCCTTCAGCAGTAAGTGACGCCGGATGCTATTGCCGCACCGGCGAGCCGAACAAGGGCTCGCGGCCCGCGTCAGGATCCGTCTTCGTTATGGCTGCTCCTTGGTCGGCAGGTCCACTTCCTCGTTCTCGCCGGGGAACTTGTCGGGGTCGCCGGTGACTGCCGCCCGGACAGCGCCGAGCAGCTTCACGACCTTGCTGCTGGGGCTCGACCAGTACTCCGCGCTGTCGGCGTGCACCTTCAGCAGGATCAGGCCCGGGGTCTCCACCCCGTCGGGGAACCAGGCCTTCAGCGGGGCGGACCAGAGCTGCTCCGCCTTGTGCTTGTCCTCGACCACCTCGGCGGTGCCGGAGATCGAGGTCCACTCGCTGTCCTTGGTGTTGGCGAAGCTCACGTTCACCTGTGGGTTCGCCATCACCTGCTTGACCTTGGCGGAGTCGGCGTAGGCGAAGAACCACAGGTCGCCGTCGAACTCCGTCTCCTGAACCGCCATCGGCCGGGCCAGATGCCGGCCGTCCACGGTCATCGTGGTCAGCATGCACAGTTGCGCGCGGTCGACCAGCTCGGCCACTCGCGCCACTGCGTCTTTGTCGTCAGCCATGGATCTGCACGCCTTCCGTTCTCGGGATTGTGCTCGTGACCGACCGGTACCCAAAGGACCGTGCAACTAGCCGAAGTTGTGCGCCGTCAGGACGGCCGCGGACCCCGGCGGGAACGGCGGGCGATCCGGTGGCCGTCGACGGCGGCTGCGGTTCGGTCCAGTACTTCGACGATCGCGGGGTGGGTGAGCTGGGCGATCCGCGCGTAGACGATGTCGACCAGGAGGAACTGCGCATGCCGATCCGCGGTGGCCTGGGCCTGCTGGTTGCCGCTGGGCGGCGCGGTGGTGAGAAGCAGGCCGGCGCTTCGGGCGAGCGGTGATTCGCGGTCCTGGGTGATTACCACAGTCGTCGTACCGCGGGCTGCCGCCGCATCGATCACCTCGACCGTCTCGGCGACGTGGCCCGAGAACGAGATGCCGACGAAGACGTCACGCTGGTCGGCCTGGGCTGCCGCGATCAGTGCGCTGTGGACGTCGGGCCAGGTCCAGCACGCGACGCCGATCCGGCGTACTCGCAGGCCGAACTCCTCCGCGGTCACGGCGCTGGTCCCGACGCCGAAGAAGTGGCAGTGGCGCGCGCCGACGATCGCCTCGGCGACCTGGTCCACCATGACCGGGTCGAGTCGTTCGGCCGTGGCGACCAAAGCCTGGGTGTTGGCCGACACCAGCACCTCGACGACCCGGTCGAGCGAGTCGTCGGGGTGGAGTTGCCGGCCGATGTCGGTGCTCCACCGGCCGGCCCCGGAGCGGCCGGCTTCCTCGGCGAGCGCGACCCGCAGGTCGGCGTACCGGTGGAGGCCGCAGGCTCGGCTGAACCGCGTGACGGTGCCGGGGGAGGTGCCGGTCCGCTCGGCCAGTTCGACGATGGTCAGGCGGGAGGCGGCGGCCGGCTCGGCCAGGACGAAGTCGGCGATCGTCCGCAACGCGCCCTGCAGTTCGTCGCCGGACTCGCGCAGCCGGCGCAGGACGTCGGACGACGGCGGGGGACCGGAGCTGGCCATCGTCGACTCCTCGTCTGCCGGGTGCGCCGCACGATCATCTCACCTGCCGCGCTGAAAATAATTCTCACCATCTGGGCAGATCGTCAGAAGATTTGAAAAAGACACTCATGAAGTCTTGTCAATCCGCGCCCGGGCCGAGCATCGTGGAGCAACGGCGCCGTCCTTTCGATCGCCGCCGCCTTCACCGGCGGCGGCCCGCCCCCAGAAGGAGCCGATCTCGCTATGCGCATGCCCCGAAAAGCCTTGACCCGCAAGGCTGCCGCCATCCTCACCACCGTGATGGCGGCCGCAGCTCTGACGACCTGGACCGCCACTTCGTCGACCACGATCTCGTCCGCGGCAGGGTCGGCGGCCGACGCCGACTGCGGCATCCTGTTCGACGACTTCCACTACGACTCGATCAGTGACAGCGACTTCCAGGCGCATGGCTGGAACGCACGCTCCGAAACCGGCGGGCCCGGTGTGCCCGGCGCCGCCTGGCTGGCCGGCAATATCTCGTTCGTCAGCTCCGGTGGAGACCAGGTGGCGCAGTTGCGTGCCTCGACCGACGGCTCCGCCGCTGGTACGACGCACTCGGAGTTGCGGCAGACCCAGCAGCGTTTCCGGGAAGGCACCTACGCCACCCGGGTGCACTTCACCGATGCGCCGATCAGCGGACCGGACGGCGACCACATCAACGAGACCGCCTTCACGATCACGCCCCTGCGCTACGACTACGACCCGCTGTACAGCGAACTGGACTTCGCGGAGTACCTGCCGAACGGCGGCTGGGGCGAGACGACCTCGGTCAACTACCACACGAGCTGGTACACCTACCGCGCCGAACCCTGGGACGGGCTCCGGGCGTCGACCGCCACTCGTCGTTCGCTGGCCGGCTGGCACGACATCGTCACCCAGGTCGCCGACGGGCACGTCAGGTACTACGTCGACGGCGTCCTGATCGCCGACCACACGGTGGACGACCAGGGCAATCCTGTCTATCCGCGCCAGGACATGTCGCTGAACTACAACCTCTGGTTCATCGACCTGACCGCGCACACGACCGGCACCAGCGTCTACCAGCAGCAGGTCGACTGGACGTACTACGCCAAGAACGAGGTGGTCTCGCCGTCCGACGCGATCTCGCGGGTGAACGCGCTGCGCGGCGCGAGTACGTCGTTCCGCGACACGCTCGTTGCCGGTGGCAACTGCAATCCGACGACCCCGCCCACCACCCCGCCCACCACCCCGCCGACCACGCCCCCCACCACTCCGCCGACGACCCCGCCCACCAGCCCGCCCGCCAACTGCTCCTCGGCGCCGGCCTGGAACTGGTCGACGGTCTACCTCGAAGGCCGGCGCAGCAAGCACAACAACCGGCTCTGGCAGGCGAACTGGTGGACCCAGGGCTCCGAGCCCGGGCTCACCGCGCAGTGGAAGGACCTCGGCGTCTGCAGTTGAGCGACTGAGTCGCCGGTGGGCGACCGGTTGCCACAAGTTGCAACCGGCCGCCCACCGGCGCTCCTACCGAGAGTGACCGAGGTGGCATAGGGTTCTGGCCCATGAGCTTGGTGGGGAAGTTCGGCACGCCGGGATCGATCCAGGATGTACCGGCCGGCTCGCCGCTGTTCGATCGCTGGCACGACGTGATCGATCGGCTGATCGCGCCGTCGAAGAAGCTCAGTGGATCGGGCGCCTACGTGGATCCGGGTCAGCGTGAGTTCGAGATCGACGCGACCCGGGCCTACACCTGGACCGGCTTCTCGAGGCCGCTGCTGATGAAGCACCGCGACGACCGTACCGCCGCGTTCGCCGCGGGTGAGCAGCGATCGACCCAGATCGAGTACCTCGAGTGGCGGGTGGACCGCGATCCCGACGGCGTCATCGTGCGCGTCACCTTCACCACCGAGACCCCGGAGTACTGGAAGCTGCTCGCCGCGGTCGCGCCGGACCTGGTGCTGGAGCTGTACCGCGAACTGGTCGACCCCGCGGTGACAGCCGCGGACCTTTTCGATGCCAAGGGCAACTACAAACCGCTGAACCGGTGGAACACCACCGACGGCATCGTGCACTACGTGATGCCGATCAACTCGATGAAGGACCTGCTCGGGGTGTCGCAGGAGGTCGAGAAGACCGGTAAGGCGCTCGACGGGTACGACGCCCTGCCGTACGGCCGCGAGACCGGTGCCGACGCCCGGATCAACCTCGATCTCTGGTCGATCACCCGGAAGGGGTACGCCGTCGCCACCGCGGATCCGCCCGGCCCGTTGATGATCGACTGGGACGATTCGGGGTGGACCGATCCCGGCGGTGACCCGGTGGGCGACCACTGGACTGTTGTCCGTGGCGAGCGAGGGGCGGCGTTGCGGGTGGTCTACGAGGTACCGGTGGAAGCTGGATATCGGGTCGGTGAGATCCGCATCGGTGGGCGACCGGTCGACTTCGGCGGACAGCTCGCCGAGCACGTGATCATGTCGGCCCATGGAATCATCGATCGGAGCGGTAGATGAGGCCCGAAGCGGCGAATGCGCTGGCCGCGCTGGCGGAGACCCGGACGGCGCTGTTGTCGGGCATCGAGCTGCCACCGGCCAGTGGCGGCCCGGCGCCCGGCGGGACCGCGGCGCGTCTCGGCCGCGTAGCCGCTGATGCTGCTGCCAGCGAGGCGATCGTCGCCGAGGAGGCCACCGCAGCGAGCGAGCTGTCGGCCGGTGACGCCATGACGACCGGTGCCGACCATCGCGACCTCCCGAAGGAGCAGTCGGCGGGCGGGCGGACTGCTCGGGTGCTGGCCGACGAGCCTGTCTACGACGCCGAGGCCGCCGCCGACATCCAGGGCAACATCGTTCCGGGCTTCAACAAGGACCACCAGGAGTTCCTGTTCCTGCGGTTCGGGGAGCTCGACGACGCCCGCGAGTGGGTCGGCTGGCTGGCGCCCCGGATCACCGCCATGGACGAGGTCCTGGACTTCCGGCGCGAGTTCCGGGCGTTGCGCCTCCGGCTCGGCGTCCGCGAGCCCGGCCTGACCGCCACCTGGACCGCGGTCGCGTTCTCCTTCCCGGCCGTCGCGGCGCTGGCCGGCGACTCCGCCGTACAGGCGTTCGGCGAGCAGAGTTTCCGCCAAGGGCTGGCCGAGCGATCGACGTACCTGGGCGATCCGACCGACCCGGCTCAGCGGGGGCACCGCGCCAACTGGGTCGTGGGTGGTCCCGGCAACGAGGCCGACGCCCTGGTGATCGTTGCTGCTGACAACCCGAAGAGCCTGGCGACCGCGGTGGAGGAGATCCTCGACGAGGCCGATGCCCAGGGCATCACGCTGCTGCATGGTCAGCGCGGTGACACGCTGCCGGGAAACCTGCAGGGACACGAGCATTTCGGGTTCAAGGACGGCATCTCGCAGCCCGGCGTCCGAGGGCGTCGGGCGACCTCGCCGGACGACCACCTCACGCCGCGCTTCCTCGACGCCGACGACCCGCACGCCGAACTCTTCGCGAAGCCCGGCCAGCCGCTGGTGTGGCCCGGACAGTTCCTGCTCGGCGAACCCCGGCAGCATCATCAGGACCCGACGATCCCGGCGCCGCCTTCCAGCGCGTTCCCCGACTGGGCGCGGCGTGGCTCGTACCTGGTCTGCCGGCGCCTCGACCAGGATGTCGCCGGCTTCTGGGACCTGGCCGCGAGCGCCGCCGCGGCGATGGGAACGACGCCGGTCAGGCTCGCCTCGATGCTCGTCGGCCGCTGGCCGAGCGGCGCTCCGCTGCTGCGATCGCCGGAGGCCGACGACGCCGCGCTGGCCGGTGACGAGTTCGCGAACAACCACTTCCTCTTCGACGACGACACCCGCCCGGCCGTCCTGGTCGACCTGCCTGGCTATCCCGGTGACACCCACCGGCCCGCCACCGAGGATCTGCTCGGCCAGGTGTGCCCGTTCGCCGGCCATATCCGCAAGGTCAACCCGCGCGACAGTGGCACCGACTTCGGCGCGCCCGCCGACACCTTCCTGCGGCTGATGCTCCGCCGCGGCATCCCGTACGGCGAACCGCTCGCCGGCGTCACCGATCCTTCCCCCGAGTTGCAGACCGCCGAGCGCGGGCTGCTGTTCGCGGCGTACATGGCGTCGATCGAGGACCAGTTCGAGTTCGTCACCCGCCGCTGGGCGAACTCACCCGTCCAGCCGAACGTCGGTGGCGTCGACCCGATCATCGGTCAGCGCGACCAGCGCGGCGACCGCCGCCGTACGCTCGACCTGCCGGCCGCCGACGGCTCGACCACCACCCTCGAGCTCCCTGAGGACCTGGTCACCCCCACCGGCGGCGGCTACTTCTTCGCCCCACCCATCTCGGCCCTGCAAGGCGTCCTCACCCTCGGGCAGCCGGACGATCAGACCATGGTTGATGGCTGAGTGGGTCAGCGGTCTTCCGGGGTGAAGCCCGGGACGACGGTCTCGACCGGGGCTCCTTCGACCTCGAGGGGGGACGCGAGGCTGGCCACCGCCTCCTCCATCGTGTCGTGCAGCGCGAAGACCTTGTGCAGCTTGGTGATCTTGAAGATCTTCTGCAACCGCGGGCCGGCGGCCACCAGCAGCAGCGCACCGCCTTCGGCCGCGGCCTCCCGGTGGGCGCCGACCAGCACCCCGAGCCCGGTGGAGTCGAGGAACTCGACCCGGCTCAGGTCGACCAGCACCGGACGCGGCCCGAGCACGGCCTTGAGGCCCGCGGTCATCGCCGGCGTGCTCTCCAGATCGAGGTCGCCGGCGACCTCGAGGGTCACGTAGCTGCCGGAATCGCCGGTACGAATGCTCAGAACGTCGCTCACGACGGTGTTCCCCCAAGGCCCGGGCCTGGATGCGGCTGCTGGCAGAACCGCTCGGCCGAGCCTACAGACAGCACCGGATCGCGGGCGGCTCGGCAACCGCGACCGGCGGTAACCTCATCGAGCGCCGATCGCGATCTCCGGCGCGGAGGGGCGGCCGGGGTCCGGCGCTGCCCGGGTAGGGTGGCGGCGCCTCACGGAGCCGGAGGGTCGGCTCCGCACCTTCTGTCTGGAGATCACATGAGTTCGCTGACGCCCGGGTCAGCCATGCCCGGAGCCGAGCCGGCACCTACTGAGCAGGACCTCACCTCGGTCCGGGCCGCGCTGCGCTCACCGCGCCGGCTGCGGACCGAGGTACTGGCCGGTCTGGTGGTGGCGCTGGCGCTGATCCCGGAGGCGATCAGCTTCTCGATCATCGCCGGGGTCGATCCCCGGGTCGGGCTCTTCGCCTCGTTCACGATGGCGGTGTCGATCTCGTTCCTGGGCGGCCGCCCCGCGATGATCTCCGCCGCGACCGGCGCGGTGGCGCTGGTGATCGCGCCGGTGATGCGTGACCACGGCTTCGATCACCTGATCGCCACCGTGCTGCTGGCCGGGGTGCTGCAGATCCTGCTCGGCGTGCTCGGGGTCGCCCGGCTGATGCGGTTCATCCCGCGCTCGGTGATGGTCGGGTTCGTCAACTCGCTGGCGATCCTGATCTTCCTGGCCCAGCTGCCGCACCTGATCGGCGTACCGTGGCTGGTCTATCCGCTGGTGCTGGCCGGCATCGCGGTGATGGTGTTCCTGCCGAAGCTGACCAAGGCGGTCCCCGCGCCGCTGGTCGCCATCCTCGGCGTGACGCTGATCGTGGTGGTCGCGTCGGTGACCGTGCCGACCGTGAGCGACGAGGGCAAACTGCCCGAGAGCCTGCCGTCACTGTTCTGGCCCGACGTCCCCTGGAACCTGGACACGCTGCGCATCATCGCGCCGTACGCCGTCGCGATGGCGCTGGTCGGGCTGCTGGAGTCCCTGATGACCGCCAAGCTGGTCGACGACGTCACCGACACCCGCTCGGGCAAGACCCGCGAGGCCTGGGGACAGGGCGTCTCGAACGTGATCACCGGGTTCTTCGGCGGGATGGGCGGCTGCGCCATGATCGGCCAGACGATGATCAACGTGAAGGCCTCCGGCGCCCGGACCCGGATCTCGACCTTCCTGGCCGGAGTGTTCCTGCTGATCCTGGTGGTCGGTCTCGGTGACCTGGTCGGCGACATCCCGATGGCCGCGCTGGTCGCGGTGATGGTGATGGTCTCGGTCGGCACCTTCGACTGGCACAGCATCCGCCCGCGGACCCTGCGCCGGATGCCGCGCAGCGAGACCCTCGTGATGCTGGCGACGGTGGTGGTCGTCGTCATCACCCACAACCTGGCCATCGGTGTCATCGTCGGCGTCCTGGTCGCGATGGTGCTGTTCGCCCGCCGGGTGGCTCACTTCACCAGCGTCACCACGGTCGCCCGGCCCGACGACGACACCTTGGTGTACGCCGTCAGCGGCGAACTGTTCTTTGCCTCCAGCAACGACCTGGTGTACCAGTTCGACTACCGCGGCGACCCGGCGCACGTGGTGATCGACCTGACCGACTCGCACATCTGGGACGCCTCCACCGTCGCCACCCTGGACGCGATCACCACCAAGTACGCGCGCTACGGCAAGACCGTCGAGATCGTCGGCCTCAACGCTTCGAGCGCCGAGCGCCACGAGCGCCTGGCCGGCAATCTGGGCGCCGACCACTGACCCTGACGGCCGGTAGTGTTCCGTGCCGGGCGCGTCGCGCTCCGTGATCTAGCCGGGGGGCAAGGATGGGGAAGCGGAGTCTCGTCGTAGCGGGAAGTGTCGGGGCGTTGGCGATGGTGCTGGCGACCGGGTGGTACTTCGGGGCGCGGCACGGTGACGGGCCGCTGGGGGAGAGTGGGCTCGGCAACCAGCTCTGTGTGCCGGTCGGACAGGCGAAGGACGTGACCATCGGCTGAGTCGGAGCGGACCTCGCTGGTCGTTCATCTCCGGCGTGGAGATGTCCTCGGCGAGGTTCAGCTGACCGGGGTCCGGGTGGAGTACAAGGCAAGTGGTCGCCGCTACAGCTACGAAGTGGGGCCGGAGACCACCCTTCGTCCTGGCAGGTGTTTCTGAGCCGCCCGAATCGGACACTCCACCGGGCTGACGAGCTGCTTACATCGTTGTAGCGTGGGGCAGGATCGGGAAATCGATTTCGCTAGGAGGAGCCGGTGCCGACACCGCTCAAGCTCGCTGTCCTGGGTTTCTGGCACGTTCACGCGAAGGACTACGCCCGGCAGGCGCAGGAGCATCCCGGGACGGAACTCGTCGCCGTCTGGGATGACGATCCGGCCCTCGGGCGGCCCGGCGCCGACCACTTCGGCGTCGAGTTCACCGACGATCTCGACGCCTTGCTGGCGCGCGAGGATCTCGACGGGGTCACCATCACGACCGGGACCGACGTGCACCGCGACATCATGGTGAAGGCGGCCCGGGCGGGGAAGCACATCTTCACCGAGAAGCTGCTCGCGCCGACGGTCGCCGAGGCCGAGGAGATCATCGCCGCCGCGGATGCCGACGACGTCAAGCTGGTGGTGTCGTTGCCCCGGCTCGCACACGGCTACACGCAAGCGATCCGCGAGGTGATCGCCGGCGGAGAGCTCGGCGAGCTCACCTATGGCAGGGTCCGGTTGTCCCACGACGGTGCCGTTTCGCGCGACGGCAACGAGGGCTGGCTGCCGCAGCGGTTCTTCGACCCGAAGGCCGCGATCGGGGGAGCGCTGACCGACCTCGGCTGCCACCCGGTCTACCTGCTGCAACTGTTCCTCGGCGCCGCGCCCGAGACCGTCAGTGCGACGTACCGGTCGGTGGCCGGGCGTGGTCTCGAGGACAACGCGGTGGTGACCGTCGGCTATCCCGACCAGCGGATCGGCGTGATCGAGGCCGGATTCGCCAGCCCGAATCCGTTCACCATCGAGATCTTCGGGACGAACGGCAGCCTCAGCTACACCGACGAAGGCAACGTGCTGCGGGTGTCCGGGAAGCAGTTGCCGGTGCCGGAGCACGGCAAGGATCCGTTCGCCCAGTGGGTGGACCACATCGCTGACGGGACTCGGGCGGACGACAACCTTGCACGGGCGGTCGAGCTGACCCGGATGGTCGTCGCCGCGAACGAGGCAGCGGCCAAGGGTCAGGTCGTCGCGTACGACGGACGGGAGCTCGGCTGATGGCACCGCTCAAGGTCGGACTCATCGGAGGCGGCGGGATCGCGTCGGCCCACATCCGCGGCTATCGCGAGCATGCGGACAAGATCGGCGTCACCGCGGTGGCCGATGCCCGGCAGGAAACGGCCGCCGCTCGCGGTGAAGAACTGGGCGCGACGGCGTACACGGACTATGCCGAGATGCTTGCGAGTGAGGAGCTGGACGCGGTCGACATCTGTCTGCCGCACCACCTGCACCGGGACGCGATCGTGGCAGCAGCCCAAGCAGGTAAGCACATCCTGTGCGAGAAGCCGCTCTGCCTGACGGCGGAGGAAGCGGCCGACGTGCGTGCGGCGGTCCGCGCCGGCGGCGTGACCCTGATGTGCGCGCACAACCAGCTGTTCATGCCGGCCGTGGCGAAGGCCAAGGAACTGCTGGACGCCGGCACGATCGGCACCGTCTACGAGGTGCGGACCACCGACAGCTTCTACAACGACTTCGATCCGGCGACCATGGGCTGGCGTGCGAGCAGCAGGACGAGCGGCGGTGGGGAGCTGATCGACACCGGCTACCACCCGACGTACCTGATGCTGCACCTGGCGGGTGGGCTGCCGGTCGAGGCGACGGCGATGCTGTCCACGCACCGGCTGAAATTCATGGAGGGTGAGGATTCCGCGCAGGTGCTGATCCGGTTCGACAACGGGGTGGTCGGTCAGCTGGTGACCAGCTGGGCCTACCAGCCGGCCCCGAACACCGAGCGGTTCTCCGTGGTCGGGGAGCTGGGATCGCTGCGCAGCGACGGCAACTCGCTCACCTCGCGGCTTCGGTCCGGTGCGAGCGAGACCTTCGACCTGGAGCCGAACGACACCTTCGTCGCCGAGATCGGTCACTTCGCCGACTCCCTGCTCGGCGGCACCCGGCCGTTGCACACCGAGGAGGAGGGCCTCGCCGTACTGGGTATTCTGCTGGCCGCCTACGAAGGTGCGCGGTCGAAGACGATCGCGCCGATCAGATGAACACGACCGCGGAGACGCCGAGAGTGATGCCGACGAGATAGGTGCCGAGAGCACCCAGATCGCGGAGTGGGCCGTGCTCGGCGAGCGTCTCGGCGGTGAGCATTCCGACGGCGTGCAAGGCCCGCACCGCGAACGCCGCGATCGCCAGCGCGTCGACCCACCAACTGCCGGACAGCGTCGAGCAGACCAGCAGCAGGACGATCATGGTCGGGATGTACTCCGCGGCGTTGCCGTGCGCGCGGATCGCGATCAGCAGCCGGTCGGCGGGATCGGTCGGGGCCTGGTTCCCGCCGTTGCTGCCGCGGATCGCGCGGTGCCGGGTGACGTTGGCGCCGAGCAGGAACAGCAGCACGCCCATCAGGGCGATGCAGACGATCGTGACGGTACTCATGTGCGGACTCCTTCGTGCTGACGGTTGATGGTGAGGTGCTGGACGATGGTGTGGCTGAGCTCGGTGCCGAGCAGGGCATCGGTCTTGTGCATGCCGCCGGGACACGTCACGTTGACCTCGATCAGCCGGCCGCCGATCACGTCGAGGCCCGCGATCGCGAGGCCGTGCCGGAGCAAGTGCGGGCGAAGCGCGGCAACGATCGCGCGGTCGTCGTCATCGATGGCGGCGGGTGCGATCGGCGGGCCGATCCGGAAGTCGTCGGCGCAGGGGCGACGCAGTACGGCGCCGATGATCTCGCCGTCGAGCAGGAACAGTCGTTTGTTGCCGTGCTCGACGGCAGGCAGGTACTGCTGGGCGATCACCTGCCGGCGTCCGCCGCGGGTGGCCGACTCCAGCAGCGAGACGGCCGCGTGGTCGTTGGCGACGAGCCAGACGTCGAGGCCGGCGAATCCGTCGACAGGCTTGACGATCGCGGTACCGACGGCGGAGACGAACTCACGCAGGCCGTCGAGGTGGGCGCCGATATGGGTGGGTGGGCACAGGTCGGGGATGCGCAGCGCGACGAGCTTCTCGTGCAGCGCCCGGATGCCCTCGGGATCGTTGATCACGGCAGTGCCCGCGACGTCGAGCAGGTAGGTCGTGTGCAGGTAGCGTTCGTCGACCGGTGGGTCGATCCGCAGGTGTATCAGGTCGAAACGCGCTGTCTCGACGACGGCCGTTTCGATCAGCTCGAACCACGTCCGGTCGACGATCCAGCGATGGTCGCCGCCGGCTGGGTGGCGTGGCCGCAGTTCGATCCGGTGGGCATGCGCGAAGAGCTTGCCGTAGGCAATGAAAAGGCCGGCGGGTTCGCAGTGCCAGATGCCGAGGCCGAGATCCTGGGTCGCCGCCATCAGACCGATCGTCGCGTCGATGTCGGGTTGCAGACCGGTCAGCGGATCAGTGACGAACAGGACGCCGGTCATGCGGCAGGCTCCAGATCGGGCAGCAGTTGGCGGGCGCGCTCGGTGAGCTCCGGGTCGCCCATGGCAGCGGCGTACCAGTGGTCGGCGAGGTGGGGGAGTTCCGCCTCCAGGTGCCGGAGGGTGCGGCGGCGGAGTTCGTCGTCGTACAGGAGATTGGCGAAGGTGGTCACCACTGGGCCGACGTTCGCGGGTTCCTGGGCGTCGAGGAAGCGGACTTCGAGATAGTTGCCGCGCGGGCGGACCGGCGGAAAGAGGGTGGTCAGGTGATCGGCCGGGCCGCCGGTGACGAAGACGTCGGCCCCGGCGGCGAACTCGGCGTACGCCGTGACCGGGTCGCCGTACAGCAGGCGGTCGTCGAAGCCGGTGCGCGCGGGATCGGCGCGCAGCCAGGTGGCGAGCCGGCTGCCGAGTCCGGAGCTTCTCGCGAACAACGCGGCCAGGAACGGGCCTGCGAGGTTCAGGACGCGCCATTGCTCGGCGCCGGCCGCGCCCGGCCACCAGTCCAGGCACACCTGGGTGGAGGCGGTACGGCGCATCATGCGACGCCCGGCTGGCCCGATGGCGTCGAAGTGGCGATGCATGGCGACGTACCGCGGAGACGTCAACTGCAGCGGAACCTCGTGCTCGGGACGTGAGTCGCACGGGACGGCCGCGAGCTGGATTCCGGCTGCGGAGAGGTGCTGCTGGAGGTCGCTGGTGAAGGCCTGGAGGGCGCCGGCCGGATCGGCGGCACAGGGGAGGCTGAGTTCGAGTTGGCCGCCGGGTTCGAAGCCGACGTACGGCGCCGCGTGGGCGAAGCGGACTGCCCGGCGTACGCGCTCGATCGGTACGGCGGCGCCGGTCGCGAGGTCGGCGACCAGGAACTCCTGCTCGATCGCGATCCGGGTGGTCCGCCGGCGAGCGCCGGCCAACAGGCCCGCTGCGAGCGGACGTAGCTCCTTGGTGTCCATTGGTCCCCCTGATACCGTAAGGATTCCTGTCGAAATATTGGAAGGAATCCTTACGGATGTCAAGGGGTCAGCTGTCGTCACCTGACCGCAAGCCGTTGATCGCCGTGGTCGATCGGGCGAACCGGGCGCTGCAGGCGGACATGGTCAGGAGCGCGCATCGCCATGGCTTTCCGGAGATCAAGCCGGCGCACAACGCGGTGTTCGCGACCCTGGGCACCGCGGGCGGGCGGGCGATCGACATGGCCGAGCGAGCAGGGATCACGCGGCAGTCGATGGGAGAAGTGATCCGCGAGATGGTCGGCCTCGGGATCCTCGAGATGCGCCCCGACCCGGCCGATCGGCGGGCCAAGCTCGTCACGTACACGGAGTACGGGCTCCAGGTGGCCGGGAGCGGAAAGAGCCGGCTGGCCGAGCTGGAGCAGCGCTTCGACGAGGAGTTCGGCGCGGCGGAGTACGAGCTGGCGCGCGACGTCCTGCAACGACTTGCGGGGCTGCTCGATCGCCTCGCTGCGGAAGAGGCCGCAGTCGACGGCTGACTTGACCGGGCGCGCGCGGCTCTCAGTTGGAGAAGCGCCAGGGGTCGCCCGGTTTGCGGTCGGGCCGGAAGCCGACGGACGAGGCCGAGGCGGCCGCGTCGGCGAGTCCGGTGGCGAGGGCCGCCGGCAGGTGAGCGTCGCTGCCGAAGGTGATGCGACGGCCGCCCTCCTCGGGCCACCAACCGAGGATCGTCGGGTGCAGCGGGAGCCGGGTGTTGATCTCGAGGGCGCGTTCGCCGTCGGCCAGCGATCGGAGGGCCTGCCGGAGTTCGTCCTCGAAGTCCTTCGGGTCGAACGGCCGGGCGTCGGCAGGCCAGGAGCGGATCGGGTAGTCGATGTGGGCGAAGACCTCGAACAGCTCGGAGCCGTCGACCATCACCGGGATCTCCCGCAGGAAGCCACGGAAGACCTCGTCGGCGGGGTAGCGCGGATAGAGCTCCCACGGTTCGGCGTACTCGGTGCCGTCGAGGAGGCAGTGCAACGAGCCGACCAGCCGGTCGAAGGTGCCTTGGGCAAGTAGTTTGGTCAGCTCCGGGCCGTGCAGCTGGGGTTGTCCGATCTCCAGGCCGGTCAGGATTCTGAGCTCCGGGTACTTCGCGCGGCACCTGTCCACCGACTCCAGATAGCCGCGGGCGTCGAGTTCGGGGGCATGGAGCGTGCCGTCGGTGACCAGATCGGCGAACCGGGTGGCCAGGAAGCCGGCCCGGAACGGCGTGAAGTCGACGTGCTCGGTGAAGGCGACCGACGGTACGCCGAGCTCCACCGCGCGGGCGCAGGTCAGGTCCATCGCACCGTCGCCGGCGTCCCAGGAGAACTCGCTGTGCACATGCCCATCGCCTGGTAGCTGCATGGCTCGTATTCTGCCCGGAAGGATAGGTTTCCCAGGCATGGCTGAGATCGCTGTGGACGAAGCGCTGGTGCGGGGGTTGCTGGCTGAGCAGCATCCGGACCTTGCAGAGCTGAGACTCCGCGAGGTGGTTGGTGGATGGGACAACCAGATGTGGCGGCTCGGCGACGAGTACGCCGTACGGATTCCCCGGACCCCGCGTGCACCGTCCTTGCTGCGGACGGAGTTGCAGTGGTTGCCTTCGATCGCCGAGCGGCTGCCACTGCCGATCCCGGTGCCGCTGCGTTCCGGTGCGCCTTCCGACTTGTTCCCGAAGCCGTGGCACGTCGTCGGTTGGGTCAGCGGTGAACCAGCCGATCGCAGTCCGATCACCCACGCGGAGTCGGCCGAGGTGCTCGCGGGTTTCCTGAAGGCGCTGCACACCGAGGCGCCTGTCGACGCGCCAATCAGTCCCGACCGCAGCGCGCCGCTGAGTAAACTGACCGCTGGCTTCGACCATGGCCTCGCATACGCCGAACTCGACGACACGGATCTCACGGATGAGGCGCTACGCGACGCCGTACGCCGAATCTGGAACGCCGGCGTCGCGGCCCCGGTCTGGCCCGGCGCGCCGAGCTGGCTGCACGCCGACCTCCACCCCGCCAACGTGCTTGTCACCAATGGCGCCTTGTCCGGCGTGATCGACTTCGGCGACCTGTGCGCCGGCGACCCGGCCACCGACCTCGCCGCCGCCTGGCTACTGCTCCCCGCGGGATCGGCGCCCCGATTCCTTGAGGCGTACGGCGGAGTGGACGATGCCACGATCGGACGCGCGCTTGCCTGGGCGGCGTACCGGGCGCTTGGGTTGATCAGCATCGGCCGAGCCGGCGACGAAGGCCTACGCGGCGGGAAGCCAACCTGGCGCCCAGCCGGCCGTGCGGCGCTGGCGCGAGTGCTTGATCACGCGGGGGTTGTCGGTTAGCTGCTCACTGGGTGTCGCAACCTCGCGAAGCTGCTCTGGTCCTGACCGCGTCGGCGCCTGAAAGCGCGGTGGGGTGAGTGATGCGGGCCGCCGAGGGTGCGCTGCGGGGAGAGGTGATCGGCAGGCTGGCGCGGCGGCAGCAGCGTGGGGTCGGAGCCGATGCGGGTGGTGGGTGCGAAGGGGAGGCGGCTGCGGGGGTGGCGCGCGTTGGGGCGAGATGGATTGTCAGCCTGGGGCGGCGGCAGCGCGGGTCGGAGCCGACGCGTGTGATGGGTGCGGAGGGGAGACGGCTCCGGCGGTGGTGCGCTTCCGGCTGAGATGGATCGGCATGCTTAGGGGCGGCAGCGGGGGCCGGGGCAACCTGAGGGACGGGTGGGCGGGCGCGGGGGCAATTCCCGGCCCGTACGATGGTGAGGTGCCATCGACACTGCCCGAGGGGGAGGTTGCGCCCCCGGACGGGGCGTTGCCGGAACCGGCCGTTCACGAAGCGACGAGCCGGCCGTTCGGGTTCTATCTGCATGTGCCGTTTTGCGCCGCTCGCTGCGGCTACTGCGACTTCAACACCTATACCGCCAAGGAACTCGGCGGCGGCGGTTCGCAGGCCTCGTACGCCGACAGCGCGGTGGCCGAGGTCCGGCTGGCTCGCCGGGTGCTGGGCGACCTGGACCGGCCTGTGGACACGATCTTCTTCGGTGGCGGTACGCCGACCCTGCTGCCGGCCGAGGATCTCGGCCGGATGCTGGCCGCGGTCCGCGACGAGTTCGGGCTGGCTCCTGACGCCGAGGTGACCACGGAGGCGAATCCAGAGTCCGTCGATCCGGCGTACCTGGCCGCGATCCGTGCAGCGGGCTTCAACCGCGTCTCGTTCGGGATGCAGAGCGCCACTCCGCACGTGTTGCAGATCCTCGATCGCAAGCACACGCCGGGCCGCGCGCTCGAAGCGGTGAAGGAGGCGACCGCCGCCGGTTTCGAGCACGTCAACCTCGACCTGATCTACGGCACCCCGGGCGAGTCGCTGGAGGACTGGCGGATCTCGCTGGAGTCGGCGCTGTCGGCTGAGCCCGACCACGTCAGTGCCTACGCGCTGATCGTCGAGGACGGCACCCAGTTGGCCCGACGGGTGCGTCGCGGTGAGTTGCCAATGCCGGACGACGATGACCTCGCCGACAAGTACGTGCTGGCCGACGACCTGCTCACCAGCGCGGGCCTCGGCTGGTACGAGGTCTCCAACTGGGCCCGTACGCCGGAAGCGCGCTGCCGCCACAACGAGCTCTACTGGCGCGGCGACACCTGGTGGGGGATCGGCCCCGGCGCGCACAGCCACGTGGGCGGCGTCCGCTGGTGGAACGTGAAGCACCCCACCGCGTACGCCGAGAGGCTCGCCGCGGGCGACAGTCCGGCGTACGCGCGGGAGATCCTGGACGCCGAGACGCGCCGGGTCGAGCGGGTGCTGCTGGAGATCCGGCTGGCCGCCGGACTGCCCCTCGACGTCCTGGACGACGCCGGGCGAGCAGCGGCGAAGGATGCGGTCGGCAACAACCTGCTGATCGAGACGCAGGGGCGTCTGGTGCTCACAGCGCGTGGCCGGTTGCTGGCCGACGCCGTTGTCCGTGACTTGCTGCCCTGATCGTCCACGGACGGCGAAAAGCCAAGAAAAACAGCGATCCGTCACCGGAGTGGTTCACTGCGTGACGTTACCTGCTGGTATGTACTGACCAAGTCGGCGTCGTGTCTCACAGTAACGATGTGGTCCTTGACACATCTGGCCGGAACGCTCGAAACTCGATTCCACTTCACAATCGAGAGCGCTCTCAACCCGTCCTCTGTATCAGGGAGCATTCCCATGCGGCCCAGTGCCCGCCAACGCAGTGCCGTCCTCGCCCTCGCCTGCAGCCTCACCTTGCTGGCGACCGCCTGCGGAGGCAGTGACCAGCAGTCCTCCTCGGGGTCCGGCTCGGACTCCGACGGCCCGAAGATCGAGCTGACCATCGCGACGTTCAACGAGTTCGGGTACGACGACCTGTACAAGGAGTACGAGGCCGAACACCCCAACGTCAAGATCACGCCGCGCAAGGCCAAGACGGTCGACGAGCACATCAAGAACCTCGACACCAACCTGGCCGCCGGTTCCGGGCTGGCCGACATCGAGGCGATGGAGGTCAGCTGGATCTACAACTACCTGGCCAAGGCCGACCAGTTCGCCGACCTGCGCGACTTCGGCGCCGACGACCTGACCGGCCGCTGGCTGGACTGGAAGGTGGCCGGCGCGACCACCTCCGAGGGCAAGATCATCGGGTACGGCACCGACATCGGCCCCGAGGCGATCTGCTACCGCAAGGACCTGTTCGCCAAGGCGGGGCTGCCGACCGACCGGGCCAAGGTCGCCCAACTGTTCCCGGACTGGTCGTCGTACTTCGCCACCGGCCGCAGGTTCAAGGCGAAGGTGCCGAACTCGGCCTGGTACGACTCGTCGGTGCTGACCTGGGAAGCGATGCGCAACCAGCTGATCGAGGCCTACTACTCCAACAACGACCGGTACCTCGGGGACGAGAACGAGCTGCTGAAGCAGACCTGGGACCAGATCGTCGCCGGTCAGCGGGACGGCCTGTCGGCGAAGCTGCCGGCCTGGAGTGCCCCGTGGACGAAGGCGTTCAAGACCGACGCGTTCGCGACCATCGCCTGCCCGGGCTGGCTGCTCGGCGTGATCCAGGACAACGCGGGCAGTTTCGGCAAGGGCAAGTGGGACGTGGCCAACGTGTTCCCCGGTGGCGGTGGCAACTGGGGTGGTTCGTACCTGACCATTCCGATGCAGTCCGGCCAGCAGGCCGAGGCGGCCAAGCTGGCCGCCTGGCTGACCGCGCCGGAGCAGCAGATCAAGGTGTTCAAGAAGGTCGGTTCGTTCCCCTCCACCGTCGACGCGTACGACTCGCCGCAGGTGAAGAGCCAGGTGAACCAGTACTTCAACAACGCGCCGGTCGGCAAGATCTTCATCGAGCGGGCCAAGAACGTGATCCTCAAGCAGCACAAGGGTCCCCGTGACGGCGAGATCAACCACGTCTTCACCCAGGCACTCGGCCGGGTCGACTCGGGCAAGCAGCACCCCGACGACGCCTGGCGCCAGGCGCTGCGCGACGCCGACAAGGCGGCCAACCTCCGCAAGGGCGGCTGAAAAGCCTCTCTCCCAAGGGCCTCTCTCCCTGGGCCCGCAGGACCGGCCCTGCTTCGTACGGCGGTGTTTCCGGCGGCCCGGCCCCGATTGGTACTACGGTGGCAAGGTCAGAATCAGCCGGGGAGGTCCGTAGTCGATGCAGGGTCAGGACAGTGGGTCTCCGACGCTGGAGCAGGTTGCTGCGCTGGCAGGAGTTTCCCGCGCGACCGTGTCGCGGGTGGTGAACGGATCGCCGAAGGTGCTGCCGGAGACGGTGGCAGCCGTCGAGCGCGCGATCGGCGTACTCGGCTACGTGCCGAACCGGGCGGCCCGCGCGCTGGTGACGCGCCGGACGGACTCGGTCGCGCTGGTCGTTCCCGAGCCGGACAGCCGGGTCTTCTCCGACCCGTTCTTCGCCGGCATCCTGCGCGGGATCAGCATGACGCTCGCGCCGACCTCGTCGCAGCTGGTGCTGCTGATCGAGCCCGCGGCCGGTGACGACCAGCGCCTGCTGCGTTACCTGCGGGGCGGCCACGTGGACGGCGCGATCATCGTCAGCCACCACGGCCGCGACAACGTCCTGCAGGAACTGGCCCATCTGCCGCTGCCGATCGTCTTCAGCGCGCGTCCGCTCGGCGTCGAGGTACCGGTCGCCAGTGTCGACGTCGACAACGTCGCGGGCGCCCGGACAGCGGTCGAGTACCTGCTGTCCATCGGGCGCCGCAAGGTCGGCACCATCGCCGGACCGGTCGACATGACCGCGGGCATCGACCGGCTCACCGGCTACCAGGAGGCCGTCAGGACGGCCGGCATCACCGAGGCGATCGCGTACGGCGACTTCACCGCTGACGGTGGTGAGCAGGCCACGGTGCGGTTGCTGGACGAGCATCCGGACCTCGACGGGATCTTCGTCGCCAACGACCTGATGGCGACCGCGACGTTGCGGGTGCTGTCGCAACGCGGCAAGCGGGTCCCGGCGGACGTCGCGGTGGTCGGCTTCGACGACTCGGTGGTGGCGACCACGACCACTCCCAAACTGACGACCGTGCGGCAGCCGGTGGAGAAGCTCGGCACCCGGCTGGCCGAGATCCTGCTCGCCAAGCTGGCCGGCGCAGATCTGACCAGTCCGGAGATTTTCGAGACCGAGCTGATCGTCCGCGGCTCGGCCTAGCCGAGCTACGGCGGGTCGTTCTGGAACTGGAACTGCACCCGGATCGAGCCGTCCAGCGGCAGGACCAGAGTGGTGTTCGACGCGTTCCACTCCTGCGGGACGAGGAACAACCGGTTCTGCCCGACGACGAGCAGCCGCAGGCCGCGGTACCGGTAGTTGAAGGTCTGGCCGGTGCCCGTCCGCAGCGCGGTCTCCTCGATCCCGGGTGACCGCAGTTGCAGCCTTTCCTTGGTGTCGAGGATGACCACGGGGAACTGCCGCAGGTTCTCCGCGTCGGACTTGGCCAGCCCACGACCGGAGTACTGCGCGGTGGTGGCCGTCGCCCAGAACGCGCAGGTCGTCGTCACGGCCGCGAGCAGACCGAGCAACACGTACTGCGGTGTCAGGCCGGCCGCTTTGCGATCGAAGTACGACAGGTAGGCGAGCGCCGCCGCGGCCAGGCCGATCACCAGCGGAGTGATCAGCGCGTAGTGCGGAACGTGCCGCAGCAGGGGAAAGCCGACCAGCCCGAGTACGCCGAGGAGCAGCAGCGCCGCGGCGACGACCTTGGAGCGCCGGATCGTCGTCGCGCTCGGCTGGATCGCGTTGTGCAGCAGGAGTCCGGCGACCGCGAGCAGCGTGAGGCCGAGCAGCGGGACGAGCAGCGGCTGCGGGCTGCGCATCACGTAGTCCTGCGTGTCCAGGCCGATCGTGTCGACGTCGACCCCGAAGTACTCGTACTGCGCCCGAGCGGAGACGTAGCCGAAGTAGAACAGCAGCCCACTGATCAAAGTCACCGGCGCGACGATCCGCGCGGCGAAGCTGATCCAGCGCTCGGCCGGGGTCTGCTCCTCAGCCACTCGGCGGGCCCGAGGTGAACGAGATCTGGCTCCCCGGTACGTCGCCCGCCAGGGACTTGCACTCCGCTTCGGTCGCGCACTGGGCGGAGACGGACAGGATCAGCTGCACGGCATCGCCCCCGGTCAACTGCTTCACGCCGACGTAGCAGGGCTTGAACCCGCTCGGCTGCCACTCGACGTCGGCCGTGCAGGGAGGCGACTTCTCACCGCAGGCGGCCTGGTCCAAGGTGAAGATGCCGGCGGGTTCGAGCTGGGGCGAGCCGACCTTGATCGTCGTACCGTCCGGGATCGGGCTCTTGCCGAGCCAGTTCACCTCGGCGCACTGGTAGCCGTCCTGGGTGGTCTCGACGTTGCCGCCGATGGGCGCGGAGGCGATCTCGATCGACGGCTTCTGCTGGCTGGGCTGTGTCGTCTCCGGGTCGGTGGGCTCGATCGACGGCTCGCCGGCCGTCTCCGTCGACTCCGTCGACCCAGTCGGCTCCGCCGGGTCGGTGATGACCGGCTCGCTCCCGGCCGGATCACTGCCGGCGGAATCGTTGCCCGCGCAGCCGAACGCCAGCAGTGACAGCAGCACTGACGATGCGATCCCGACCACCGGACGCCATCGAGCCATGACGACCACCCCCACAGTCAGGATGGCCGCTCGGGCAATCCGCGACAACAGTTCGGGCGTCTCGCTCTGGGAAAGTTCCGCACCGCCTGGTATTGCTACCAGCAGACAAGGGGGGATCCATGTCCGATCATGAGATCCGGATCGCGTTGGTGCTCAACGGCGGGGTGAGTCTGGCGGTCTGGATGGGTGGGGTGACGCACGAACTGGACCTGATCCGGCGGGCGTCCGGTGCGGCCTCGGCGCCGAAAGCACAGGCCTACGACGAGGAACTCGCGACCCGGTGGCGCGAGCTGTGCCGCCGGGGCGGTGAACGGAGACGGCTGGTGATCGACGTGATCGCCGGGACCAGCGCGGGCGGGCTGAACGGGTCGTTGCTCGCGACAGCGGTCGCGCACGGCTCGACGCTCGACCCCGATCCGGACAGTGCCGGTGACGGCGGTCCGTGGCTGCGGCAGCGTTGGGTCGGGCTCGGCTCGCTCGAGGTCGGGAAGCTGGTGCCGGGGGTCGGCGTCGCGTCGACGTCCGTGCTGGACGGCAAGTACTTCCTCAAGGAGCTGAGGAGCCTGCTCGACGGGGTGGCCAAGGCCGGCAAGACCTCGGCCGCCGAGCCGGTCACGCTGTTCGTCACGGCGTCCGGGCTGGGGGTGCAGCAGTTCGAGGCGAAGGACGCGGCCGGGCAGCGGTTCGCCGTACCGGATCATCGGTATCTGTTCTGCTTCACCAGCGAGAAGAAGGCCGTGTACGACGGGAAGCAGCGGGAGTTCTCGGTGACCGCGAACAACGGGTTGCGCGACACCGGGCTGTTGGCCCGGGCGGCGCGCGCGTCGGCGTCGTTCCCGGCCGCTTTCGGCCCGGTGCTGGAGACGCCGAACATGGCGGCCTCACCGCCGCGGGTCCAGCCCACGCAGGCGGAATCGGGGACGTGGCTGGTGGATGGCGGCGTGCTCGACAACGCGCCGTTCGGGCCGGTGCTCGACGTCGTCGCCCGCCGCCCGGTCACCGGACGCGCGAGCCGCTACGTCCTGTACGTCGTACCGTCGGCGGGCATCGGCACGGCGGCCGAGACCCGCTTGGCCGACGCGACCGAACCGAACTGGCGGGTGGCGGCGATGTCGGCCGTGCAGTTCCCGCGGGAGGTGGATTTCCGCTCCGACGTGGAGCAGCTCGAACGGCTGCTGCTGGAGGCGGACGCGTCCTGGTCGGACTCGCAGCGGCTCTTCGATCGTTGCATCGGGCAACAAGCTGAGCGGGACCGGTTGCAGCAGGCGGCCGCGTTGCTGCAACCGGCGTACGCGCGAGGGCGGGCGGCGGGAGGTGTCTGGGAGGCTGTCACCGTTGCGACGCACGACCAGTCGACGGTGCTGGACGCGGCATCGGCGTTGTCCGAGGCGGAGATCGACGAGATCCTCGGCACGAAACATCCTTGGGTGCCGGAGCCGGACGGGTCGATCGCGCCGCTGACTCGAGATCAGGCCGGGAATCCCTGCTGGGCTTGGGGAACGGGCGCCGCGGAGCGCGTCGTACGGCTGGTACTGCGGTCGCTTCGAACCCGTATCAGCAGCGCGCCCCGGGACCAGCGGGCTGAGCTCGAACGGCGGTTGAAGGCGACGAGTGACACCCTGCTGAAGGTCCAGGCGGTGCGGGACGCGCTGGCCGAGCAGTTGGCCGCGGCGGATCTGGATCTCCAGCCCGCGGGTGGAGCGGAGGCCGTCGCGGTCGCGGTCAACGACATCTTCGAGGCGTTGCAGGTGCAGCGGGCGCTGGGCGACGAGTTCGCCGCGCTGATCGAGGTGGTCGGCGCCGAGGTGGTGGAGACGGCGCTGGAGGTGGAGATCGTCTCGCGCTGCACGTCGGCGCGGACGCCGCAGCAACGCAGTGCACCGTTCCAGTTCCTGCGGCTCGGCCCGGACATCCCGCTCCGGCTGCTCGACGAACTGCCGGAAGGGTCGATCGCCAACGACCTGAAGGACCGGATCCTGTACGGCTCCCAGGTCGGTCACTTCGGTGCGTTCGGGGCGGCGGACTGGCGGCGCTGGGACTGGCTGATGGGCCGGCTGCACTGCGTCGCGCACCTCGGCGCGATGCTCGGTGCCGACCGGGACTGGATCCGCGAGACTCAGCGGCTCGTCCTGGAGGCGGAGGAGTGGAAGCTGGAGAAGGTCGCCGAGCGGGTGCAGCGACTGGCGGAGGACTTTCCCGTCGATGCTGGGCCGGCCGCGCTCACGACCATGCGGGACGAGCTCAACACGAGTCCCGAAGGGATGGCGACGACCAAAGGGCTGGCTGACCGGATGGTCGAGGTGTCGGGCGGGCTGAACCCGGTGGTCGGCGACTGGGTCAAGGCGATGGCAGGGCGGAAGAACAAGCCGGAGACCTGGTTGCTGCAGGTCGCCCGGTGGTTCACCGAACCGGCCCGGCACAGCCTCTGGCACCGGCTGGTGAAGAACGTCGAGCTGACACCGGCTCGACGGCCGCTGATCTTCCAGCGCTGGTTGCCACCGGCGCTGCTCGGTGGCGCGCTGCTGTTGCTGGTACTGGCCGGGGTGGTGGAGTCGGCCGGCGTACGGATCATCGCGGCCCTGCTGGCCGGCGTACTGCTGACCGCCGGGGTGGTGGCGTTCGCCGGATCGCTGTTGATCCGGCGGGTGCGACGGCGGATTCGCGGCTGGATCGAGGAACGGGTGCCGCCGATCAGTCCTGCGTCACGAAATCGATGAGTTCCTCGACCCGGCCGAGCAGTTCCGGCTCCAGATCGGCGTAGCTGCGCACCTTGGACTGGATGTGCTTCCACGCGGCGGCGACGTCGGCCTGGTCGGTGGCCGGCCAGCCGAAGGTCTGCAGCACGCCCTTCTTCCAGTCCTGCCCGCGCGGGATCTTCGGCCAGGCCGCGATCCCCAGCGACGACGGCTTGACCGCCTCCCAGATGTCGATGAACGGGTGACCGACGACGAGCACGTCGCGGTTGCTGATCTCGGCCGCGATCCTGGACTCCTTGGAGCCCTCGACCAGGTGGTCGACCAGCACGCCGAGCCGGCGGCCGGGCCCGGGCCGGAACCGGCTGACGATGGCCGGCAGGTCGTCGATGCCCTCCATGTACTCGACGACGACACTCTCGATCCGCAGGTCGTCGCCCCAGACCCGCTCCACCAGTTCGGCGTCGTGGCGGCCCTCGACGTAGATCCGGCTGGCCCGCGCGACCTTGGCCCGCACGTTGGAGACCGCCACCGACCCCGACGCGGTGTGCGTCTTCCTGGCCGGCCCGGCCTTCTTCGGCGCCACCAGGTTGACCGGCTTGCCGTCCACCCAGAACCCCGGCCCGAGCGGATACGTCTTGATCTTCCCGCGCCGGTCCTCGAGATCGACCACCCCGTGCTCCCACCGGACCACGGCGCCGACGTACCCCGAACTGGGTTCCTCGACCACCAGCCCCTTCTCGATCACCAGATCGACGGTCCGCCCGTTCTTGGGCTTACGCCAGTCCCCGGACAACACGTCGTTCCCATACCGATCAGCCACGGTCCAAACCTAACCTGTTCAGGCTTTCAGTACCGGTACGTCGTACTGGTGAATCGTTGCGTTCCTGGTCACCAGCGTGAGTCTCTCGGTGAGGGCCTGAGCGATCAGCATCCGGTCGAAAGGATCGCGATGCAGGAGTGGGAGCCGGCCGGCCAGGTCTGCGTGAGCCGACCGGATCGGCAGCTCACCGACTCCGGTGCGTTCGACCAGCTCCAGGAAGTTCGGCGGCAGGTCGAGCTTGCCGGCCGCTGCCTTGATCGAGATCTCCCAGATCGTCGCGGCGCTGACATAGACCTGGAGCTCGGTGTCGATCCGGTCCTTGAGCTCATCGGCCAACTCGGGGCCGTCCAGCATCCACCAGAGCAGGACATGGGTGTCCAGCAGCAGCCTGCGCGGGAGGCCCGACCGGGTCACGACGACAGACCGAAGTCGCCGGCGATCTCCTCGTTGGTCTCGACCGAATCCCAGTCGGCGGCCAGCACGGCCCGGTTGGCCAGAATCCCGCGGCCTTGGCGGCAGACGACCTGCGGCAGCGGGACAACCTTCGCCACCGGGCGTCCGGCGCGGCTGATGATGACCTCTTCGCCGTGCTCGACCCGGTCGATGATGCGCGACAGCTGGGTCTTCGCCTCATGCATGTTGTACTGCGCCGTGGGCTCTGTCATGGCCTCTCCCGCTCGGCTAGTCCGGTTAGCTAAGCCTAGCCCGGTTGGCTGGGCCGGACAATCGGCGACGGTCGAGCTCCAGCGGTTTCGAGGTACCAGGTGCGGGTGGGGTGGCGGGCGGGTTTGCCGCTGGAGGTTCGGTGGATGGTGCCTGGGCGGGTGAGGAGGACGTGGTGGACGCGGAGGGCGTGGTGGCGGTTCACGGCGGCGCGGATGGAGCCGGTGGGGTCGTCGGAAGTGGTGTGCTCGACGATGACGATCAGGTGTTCGGTGTCGTGGGAGGGGACGGAGAAGGCGGCTACTCTGCCTGGCCGGAGAGCTGGGTGGGTGCGGTGGATGGTGGCTTCGATGTCCTGGGGGTGGTGGTTGCGGCCGTCGATGATGATCAGGTCCTTGAGGCGGCCGGTGACGTAGAGCTCGCCGTCGAACAGGGCGCCGAGGTCGCCGGTGCGGAGCCAGGGGCCGGTGCCGTCGGTGAGGGTTGCGCCGAAGACCACGGTGGTGCGGGCGGGGTCGGACCAGTAGCCGCGGGCGACGTTCGGGCCGGCCAAGTGGATCTCGCCGACGTGGCCTGAGGGGAGAGGGTTGCCGGCCGGGTCCGCGATGACGACCTGCTGACCGCGCGGTGGGCCGCAGGACACCAACTCGGTGGCAGCGGCACCGGGCGGCCGCAGTACGCCGGTGGTGACGGCGTCGCGGTCGAACGAGGTGATGGTCGGTTCGGTGTCCACGAGCGCGCTGGCGACGAACACGACCGCCTCCGCCAGCCCGTACGCCGGGACGTGGCTGGCCGGGTCGAGACCGCAGTCGCGGAAGGCATCGGTGAAGGCCGCGATGGTGGCCGGCCGAATCGGTTCGGCGCCGTTGAGGAAGGCCTTGAAGCGGCTCAGGTCGAGATCCTCCTTGGCGGAGATCCGCTGGACGCAGTAGTCGTAGGCGAAGTTCGGGGCCGCGGTGTAGACGTCGAGCGGTCCGTCGGCCAGCTGGAACCAGCGCGCCGGGCGCATCAGGAACGCGACCGGATCGGTGAAGACCGAGCGGTCGCCGTGCAGCAGCGGTACGCCGAGCGTCAGGATCAGGCCCATGTCGTGGAACAGCGGCAGCCAGCTGACCGTCATCGAGCGGCCCGGCCGGAACTCGAAGGCCTCGATCAGCTGCCGCACGTTCGCGATCAGGTTGCGATGGGAGACCATCACGCCGCTCGGTTCGCCGGTCGAGCCGGAGGTGTACTGCAGGTAGGCGAGGTCGTCCGGGTCGATCGGCTCGGGTTGCCAGCCGGCCGGCCGGACCTGATCGAGAGCGATCGTCGGACCGGCAGCGACAGCGGCATCGGCTGCGTCATCGGCTGGCGAGCTGGTGAGGACGCAGGCCGGTGAGCTGTCGGCCAGCGCGCCGTCCAGCCTGGCGCGGTGTCCGGGCAGGTCGGGCGCGAACAACGGGACCGCGATCGTCCGGGCGTAGCAGGAGCCGAGGACCGCGATGAGGTAGTCGAGTCCTTGCGGCGTGAGGATGGCGACGCGGTCGCCTGGTTCGGCGTGCTCGCGGATCGCGGCCGCGGTGGAGCGGGCGCGAGTGTCGACCTCACTCCAGGTCAGCGTGGTGCGAGTGCCTGCCTGGTGATCGACGTAGGTGTAGGCAGGATGATCAGGCTTCTCCCGCGCCCAGCGAACGACCAGGTCGACGATCGTGGTCACGGCGTGGGCCAGGCCGGAACCGGTACGTCGGTGACGCGACCCGGCGGCACGACGATCGGGTGACCGAGCACCTCGAGCCGCGCGAGCTGGGTATGGAACGCGAGCGCGTCGGCGGTCAGCGGGAAGAAGAGTTGGTGACCGTCGAGGGTGGCGCGGCTGAGCGTCGTACCGAGGGTGTCCGGCTGCTTGGAGTTGGCGGCCCAGTAGTCGGCGCTGAACGGGACCGTCTCGGTCGAGGCTGCTGAGTAGAAAGGCAGGCGGGCGGCTGCGGGGGAGAGATCCGCCAAGGCTGTGTTGAGCTGGTCCGGCGTACGGGCCAAGGCGGCGATCACTTGCGCACCTTCGGTGGCAGTCAGCGCTCCCGCCACGACCGCGGCCGCGACCTCACCTGCGCCGTCGGCCGCGATCGCTGCCGGTACGACGCCGTACTGCTGCCATGACAAGGCAAGCGCGAGCTGTACGGCGTACGTGATCGGCAACTCGTCACCGATCGGCACAGTTCCGTTCAGCACCGCATCGCGAAGTGAAACGCCCGCGGCCCAGGCCATCAACGGATCGAGCTCCGCGATCATGCCCGCGAGGCCCGGCACGCTCTCCGCCAGTTCCCGCAGTCCTCCAGCAGCGAGGAGCTCTGTCGGGAGCACCTCTTCGGGCCGGCCCGAGAAGACCCACACCGGTTGCGGCGGCTCCGCAGTTGCCTGGGCGCTCAGGACATCCGGACTATCGTTGCCCTGGGCAAGCGATGTCAGGGCGGCGGTGAGGTCGGCTCGTTCCCGGCCGACGACGGCCGCCCGGACCGGACCGCGACCGGTCCGTCGGGCCAGGGTGTGCGCGACATCCGCGTTGCCCGCGGCGGAGGTGGCGCGGAGGTGTGCGGCCAGCTGCTCGGCGTACTGCTGGATGCGCTCGATCGACACGTCCGCCAGCAGGAGCCTGGTCGGCCCGCTCGAGGGCGTGCGTGCGGCAGGGCGCGCCCGGCGTACGACGGCCTGCGGGGTTGCCAGCGACCGGCCGACGGGGAACGGGACCAGGTCGCGAGTCATCCCGCGATCGGCCGTCAGCACCGCCTCGAAGAAGTCGTCCGTCTCCGGTTCAGCTGGTGAGTTCTCGGAATCGATGCACAAGGCAAGTACCTGGTCGAAGTCCCGAGTGGCGTCGGCCAGACGCTTGAGAACGGCGATGCGGCAACCGTGGTCGGCCAAGACGGGCAGGACGGCAAGAGCGAGGTCGGAGCTGCCGGACCGGAGGCTCGCTATCGCTTGCGCTACCGGAGCGCCGGTGGAATCGACCGGACCGGCCAGCGCGAGCTGCGGGGCCAGAGCGGCGGCGCCGAACACGCCGGTCGAGGTGCCTGCCAGGGCGCGAGGTGAGATTCCGGCGTACTCGAGAGCCTCCCACGCGACCTCCAGCAACAACTGGTCGCCGCCGGTCGGGCGGAGGCCGAGGCCGATGACGGCGATCTCGTCCCCGGTGAGTGGTTCCGTGGGGGTGATCGGGACGCCGTCGGGCCAGGTGTCGCTGAGCAGACCGCGGATCATCTGGTTGACGGTCGGATACCGCCAGATGCTGCTCGGCTCCAGGCGCCGCCCGAGCAGCTCCTCGAGCTCCCCGGTGGCCGCGATCGCGTCCTTCGAGGTCAGCCCGTACTGCTCCAGCAACCGGTCCGGGTCGATGTCGGCCTCGGTGAGTTCGCAGGAGCGTGCGATCCGATCCACCAGGAAGCGTCTGAGGTCCTGCTCAGCGATAGCCATCGCGACCGAAGATAAGCCATCGACCACGCAGGCAGGGTGATCAGTAGGTCTCGGCGGCGTGGGTCGGCGAACTGCTGCGGATCGGGGAGATGACGGTGAGGGCTAGATAGACCACGAAGCCGGCGACCAGCCCGACCACCCAGGAGTAGTCGTAGAGCGGCTGCAGGAACGGGATCAGGCCGTCGGCGGGGAACGGCCCGGCGCCGGGGTTGGAGTAGGCGCCACCGACGGCCAGGACCGACCCGGCCAGCGTGGCGGCGACCGCTCGCCAGTTCCAGCCGGCGGCGTACCAGTAGCGGCCGTGCGGCAGATAGAGGTCGGCGAGGAACAGATGGGTGCGGTCGACGAACCAGTAGCCGGCGATCAGTACGCCGGCCACCGACGCGAGCAGGCCGCCGTAGAACGACAGCCAGACGAAGATGTAGATCGAAGGATCGGAGATCAGCCGCCAGGGCTGGATCACGATCCCGATCACGCCGGTCAGCAGCCCCGCGGTGCGGAAGTCGAGCCAGCGGGGCAGCGCGTTGGCGAAGTCGTACGACGGACTGACCACGTTCGCCGCGACGTTGCACGACATCGTCGCCAGGATCGCCATCACCAGGCCGATCGTCACCACCACCGGGTTCTCGAACCGCCGGGTCAGCTCGACCGGGTCCCAGATCGCCGAACCGTAGACGATCACCGTCCCGGAGGTGGTGATGATCGAGACCAGCGCGATGAACGACATCGTGGTCGGCAGCCCGATGATCTGCCCGAGCACCTGCTGGCGCTGGCCCTTGCCGAACCGGGTGAAGTCGGGCATGTTCAGCGACAGCGTCGCCCAGAACGCGATCATCCCCATCAGCGACGGCGCGAAGATCTTCCAGAAGTCGGCGTCCCAGCCCAGCTTGGACGGCTGCGACAGGATCGGGCCGAAGCCGCCGGCCTTCACCAGGATCGCGATCATCAACGCCAGGAAGGCGAGCGTGACCAGCGGTGCCGCCCAGTTCTCGAACCGGCGCAGGCCCTCGATCCCACGCCAGATCAGCACCATCTGCAGGGCCCAGAAGAACGCGAAGCTCAGCCACATCGTCCACGGGTGACCGCCGATCGACGCCGCCCCGGTCCAGCCGGAACCGGCCAGCTCACCGGCGATCACGTAGATCGCCTGGCCGCCGATCCAGGTCTGGATGCCGAACCAGCCGCAGGCGATGAACGCCCGCAGCAGCGCCGGGAAGTTCGCCCCGCGGACGCCGTAGAAGGCCCGCGCGAAGACCGGGAACGGGATGCCGTACTTCGTGCCCGCGTGGCTGTTCAGCAGCAGCGGCACCAGCACGATCAGGTTGCCCAGGGTGATGGTGAGGAACGCCTGCAACCAGTTCATGCCCAGCGAGACCAGACCGGCCGCCAGCAGGTAGCTGGGGATGTTGTGCGCCATCCCCATCCACAGCGCCGCGTAGTTGTACGTCGACCAGCGCCGCTCGGGCAGCCGGGTCGGCGCCAGTTCGGCGTTCCCGTACCGGCTTTCGGCGATCGAAGCCGGATCGGACAGCTCGACCCGGCCGTCCGGATGGGTGATCTGGTCAGGAGAAGCCGGTGCCGCATGCGCCATCGTCGCCACCTCGTCCGCAGTCGTGTGTCGCACCAACGTGCGGGATCACGGACGTCCTGTCAACGCGTAACCGCGGAGCGTGACCGTCGTCGCCGACGGTGGTCGCGGAGCGAGGGTCCTACTCGTCCTTGGCCAGTCCGAGCAGCGGCAGGGTCGGGCGCGGCGGCGCGCCCAGGGCGGCGTACCCGCGGCGTACGGCCTGCTCGAGGTGGGGATGCGGCCACGGCCAGTCGTCGGTGTGCGCGAGCGCTGCCTCGAGTGAGGTGCCGTTGTGGTGCAGCCCCGAGATGGTGTTCGCGACCGTGCCGATGTCGCTGTTCTGGTCGCGGACGAACTCCGCGTCGACCACCGCACCGTGCCCGGGCACGACCCTGGCCGTCGCGGACAGCAGCCCGATCAGCCGGTCGACCGTGTCGGCCCACTGCAGTGGATGGCAGTCCTCGCCGTACGACGGCGGCGCCGACTCCTCGATCAGGTCACCGGCGAAGAACACGTCCACGTCCGGTACGACGATCACCAGGTCGCCGTCGGTGTGCCCGTTGCCCAGGTGCAGCAGCTCGACCCGGCGGTCGCCCAGCTCGATCACCTTGGCGACCGCGAAACCGATGTCGATGGCAACGGTCCCGGCGACCGCGGCGACGGTGTTCTCCTGCGCGTAGCTGGTCGCGCCCTCGAAGGCGGGGTTGCCGAAGACGTGGTCGAAGTGGGCGTGGGTGTTGACCACCCAGCGCACCGGCAGTTCGGTGACCTCGCGGATGTCGGCGAGCAACTGCGTCGCCTGCTCCACGTCGGCCCGGGTGTCGACCACCAGGGCGCCCTCGCTGCCGACGACGAGCCCGACGTTCACGTCGTACTCCGGATACCGGCGGACCCACGTGCGGTCGCCGAGTTCTTCCCACGCACTCATACCGCGACCCTAACCGGCCGCCCGGCGCCGGTGATCAGTGGGAGATGACGTCACCGGCGAGCACCTGGCTCTTGTCGATGCCTTCGAGCAACAGGCCGACGTTCTCCCCGGCGCTCGCGGCGGTGAGCGTCTTGCGGAACGCCTCGATCGCGGTGACGCGGGTGGTCGCCACCGGCTGCCCGGCACGCATGATCAGCACCTGATCACCGGTCCGCACCGTGCCCGAGGTGATCCGTCCGGTGACGATCGTGCCGCGGCCGGTGATGGCGAAGACGTCCTCGACCGGCAACGTGAACTGCCCGGCCGGTACGGCGTCCTGCACCCGCCCGTCCTGCACCGATCCGTCTGGCACCGGGCCGTCCTGCGGCCGGACGTCCTGCACCCGTGGCTCCTGCTTCCAGAACTTCCATCCCATGGAGCCGACCCTAGTGCCGGCCGGCCGCCGTGCCCATCCAGCCGCCGGGACGGGGGTTGAAGGCCCGTGGTGGGCCGCCTAAGGTCGCAGAGCTGAACCGATTCATCCGATCTCTGCACCCGATGGAACACGAAGGGCGGACGGCGTGACGACACGACGGGCACTGGTGGTGCGAGGCGGCTGGGAAGGCCATGTCCCGGTCGAGGCGACCGAGCTGTTCATTCCCTTCCTGCGGCAGAACGGCTTCGAGGTGACCGTCTCGGACAGCCCGGAGAGCTATCTCGACCTGGACGGCACCGACCTGGTGCTGCAGTGCGTCACGATGAGCGAGATCACCGCCGAGCAGGTCAAGGGCCTGGAGGCCGCTGTCCGGGCCGGGACCGGCCTGGCCGGCTGGCACGGCGGCATCATCGACTCGTTCCGCAGCAACACCGACTACAGCTTCATGACCGGCGGCCAGTTCGTCTCGCACCCGGGCGGCGCCGTCGACCACCGGATCGACATCGTCTCCGGCCACCCGATCGTCGAGGGCCTGACGGCGTTCGACCTGCGCACCGAGCAGTACTACGTGCACGCCGATCCGACCAACAACGTCCTGGCCACCACCACCTTCGACGCGCATCCGGACTTCCCCTGGATCGTGGGCGCGACGATGCCGGCGGTCTGGACCCGCGGCTGGGGCGAAGGTCGAGTCTTCGTCTGTACGCCGGGCCACACCGTCGCCGACCTGGAGACGCCGCAGATCCGCACGATCGTCGAGCGGGGGCTGCTGTGGGCGAGCAAGTGACGAACATCGGCATCGTCGGCACCGGCGTCATCAGCGGCACCTACCTGGAGCACCTGGCCAGGCTGCCCGGCGTACAGGTGGTCGCGGTCGCCGATCTCGATCTCTCGCGGGCGCAGGCGATCGCCGATCAGAATCCGGGCGTCCGGGCGCTGACGTCGGACGACCTGTTCGCCGATCCCGAGGTCGACATCGTCCTCAACCTGACCATCCCGGCCGCGCACGGACCTGTCCACCAGGCGGCGCTGCAGGCCGGCAAGCACGTGTACGGCGAGAAGCCGCTCGCCGTCGACCGTGCGGAGGCCGAGCCGCTCCTGAAGCTCGCCGCCGCCAACAACCTCCGCATCGGCTGCGCCCCCGACACTGTGCTCGGCACTGGGACCCAGACGGCACGGGCGGCGCTCGACCGCGGCGACATCGGCGTACCGACTGCTGCGACGGCTTCGTTCGTCACGCCGGGCCACGAGCTGTGGCACCCGGCTCCTGAGTTCTACTACCAACCCGGTGGCGGTCCGTTGCTCGACATGGGCCCGTACTACGTGACAAGCCTCGTCACGCTGCTCGGCCCGGTACGCCGAGTCACTGGCCGCGCGGGCCGCTCCCAGGAGCAGCGCAAGGTCCACACGGGACCACGAGCGGGGGAGGCGTTCCCGGTCGAGGTGCCGACGCATGTGACCGGCGTACTTGAGCATGAGTCCGGTGCACTGACCACAGTGCTGATGAGCTTCGACGTCTGGGCGGCACGGCTGCCGCGAATCGAGATCTACGGCACCGAGGGCAGCCTGTCCGTCCCCGATCCGAACAACTTCGCGGGCACGGTGGAGATCGCCACCGCAACCGACCGTGACTGGAGAGAGCTTCCGGTAGCCGGTGGGTACGCCGACGCCGGGCGGGGGGTCGGGGTGGCCGACATGGCTCGCGCACTGCGCAACGGCGAGCCGCATCGCGCTGACGGAGCGCTGGCCTACCACGTGCTCGACGTACTGGAGTCAGTGCTCGAGTCTGCGGCCCAGGACCGGTCACTGGACGTGGCGAGTACGGTCTCGCGGCCGGCCGCCGTACCGTTGGGAGCGTCGCCGGAACTGGCCTGAGACCAGTCCCACGCCGCTACGCGTCGGTATCTGCTGTGGCGGCTCGGTAGACTGGCACTCCAAAGTCCGGAGTGCCAAGAGGGCTGCCGGTGGCCGACACCTCAGAGAGGGTGGTTTGCGCGTGCTGGACGAACGCAAGCTGGACGTGCTCCGGGCCATCGTCGAGGACTACGTCGCCACGCATGAGCCGGTCGGGTCGAAGACCCTGGTCGACCGGCACAACCTCGGCGTCTCCCCGGCGACGGTCCGCAACGACATGGCAGCGCTGGAGGAGGAGGGGTACATCACCCAGCCGCACACCAGCGCCGGCCGGATCCCCACCGACGCGGGCTACCGGTTGTTCGTGGACAAGCTGAGCACGGTCAAGTCGCTGTCGCAGGCCGAGAAGAAGGCGATCTCGTCCTTCCTGGTCGGCGCGGTCGACCTCGACGACGTGGTCCGCCGGACCGTCCGGTTGCTGGCGCAGATCACCCGGCAGGTCGCGATCGTGCAGTATCCGACCCTCAGCCGGTCGAGCGTGCGGCACATCGAGGTGGTCACGATGACCCCGCGCCGGCTGCTGCTGGTGCTGATCACCAGCACCGGCCGGGTCGAGCAGCGGATCGTCGAGGCGCAGGAGGACGTCGACGAACAACTGATCGCCGACCTCAGGTCCCGGCTGAACTCGGCCCTCACCGGCCAGCGGCTGACCGACGCGGCCACCTCGCTCGCGAGCGTGAGCGACACCTTCGCGCCGGCCGACCGGCCGCTGGTGGCCGCCATCGTGACCAGCCTGCTGGAGGCCTTCACGGTCGAGGGCGAGCAGCGGATCGCGGTCGGCGGCGCGGCCAACCTGACCCGGTACGGCGACGACTTCGAGCGCAACGTCAAGCCCGTACTGGAGGCGCTCGAGGAACACGTGATCCTGCTCAAGCTGCTCGGCGAGGCGACCAGCCCGCAGACGCTGACGGTGCGGATCGGCCACGAGAACCCGTACGAAGGACTTGTCACCACCTCGGTCGTCGCCACCGGCTACGGCTCCAAGTCGGAGGCGCTGGCCACTCTCGGCATCGTCGGCCCGACCCACATGGACTACCCGAGCACGATGGGCGCCGTGCGCGCCGTCGCGCGCTACGTCAGCCAGATCCTGGCCGACTCGTGAAGCTCCATCGAAGAACGCACCACAGAACGCACCGAACACTGCCTACCAAGTGGTCTGGAGTATGAGCACCGATTACTACGCCGTCCTGGGCGTGAGCCGTGACGCTTCACAGGACGAGATCAAGAAGGCCTACCGCAAGCTGGCCCGCCAGTACCACCCGGACGTGAACGACTCCGAGGACGCGCACCACAAGTTCCAGGAGATCGGCCGCGCCTTCCAGGTGCTGAGCGACCCGCAGAAGAAGCAGGTCCACGATCTCGGTGGTGACCCGTTCGCGAGCGGACCGGGTGGAGGCGCGGGCGCCGGCTTCGGCCAGCAGTTCACCTTCACCGACATCATGGACGCCTTCTTCGGCCAGACCGGCGGGGCGACCCGCGGGCCACGGCCACGGACCCGGCGCGGCCAGGACGCGCTGATCCCGCTGCGGATCGACCTGGCCGAGGCCGCCTTCGGGACGACCCGCGAGCTGAAGGTCGACACCGCCGTGGTCTGCCCGACCTGCACCGGCTCGGGCGCGCAGGCCGGCTCCGAGCCGGTCACCTGCGAGATCTGCCACGGCCGGGGCGAGGTCACGCACACCCAGCGCTCGTTCCTCGGTGAGGTCCGGACGATGCGGCCGTGCCCGAACTGCCGCGGCTTCGGGACCACCATCCCGAGCCCGTGCGGCGAGTGCGCCGGCGACGGGCGGGTCCGGTCCCGCCGTACCGTCACCGTCAAGATCCCCGGCGGCGTCGACAGCGGCACCCGCGTGCAGCTGTCCGGCCAGGGCGAGGTCGGCCCCGGCGGCGGCCCGGCCGGCGACCTGTACGTCGAGATCGAGGTCGAGCCGCACGAGATCTTCACCCGCAGCGGCGACGACCTGCACTGCACGGTCACGCTGCCGATGACGGCCGCGGCGCTCGGGACGACGATCGACCTGCCGACGCTCGAGGGCGAGACCACGCCGCTGGAGATCCGGGCCGGCACCCAGTCGGGGACGGCGATGACGCTGACCGCGCGCGGCGTACCGCGGTTGCGGCACGCGGGTCGCGGCGACCTGATCGTCCAGGTCATCGTCGAGACGCCGACCAAGCTCGACGACGCGCAGAAGGCACTGCTGCGGCAGATCGCCGAGGCGCGCGGCGAGGAGCGGCCGCAGGGGCACGTCCAGGCGGCCCACAAGGGCGTCTTCGGGCGCCTGCGTGACGCCTTCGGTGCGCATTGAAAACGACTTAGGCTGCCGGGCGATGGGTCTCGCGGTCTTCTACCTGCCTGAGCTGGACGGGTCCGACCTGGTGCTGGACGGCGCCGAGGGGCGGCACGCTGCCGTCGTACGCCGGATCGGTCCCGGCGAGCGGATCCGGCTGACCGACGGTCGGGGCTCGTTCGCGGAGGGCGCTGTCACGGCGTCCTCCAAGACCGGCCTGACCGTCGCCGTGGACCATCGCGGCCGGGTCGAGCCGGCCGCCGTCCGGCTGGTCGTCGTGCAGGCGCTGCCGAAGGGCGAACGCGCCGAGCTCGCGGTCGAGATGCTCACCGAGGTCGGCGCCGACCTGATCGTGCCGTGGAACGCCGACCGCAGTCAGTTCCGCGCCAACCCCGAACGGGTCGCCAAGACCCGGACCAGGTGGCAGTCCTGGGCCTTCGAGTCCAGCAAGCAGTCCCGCCGCTCCTGGTTCTGCGAGGTGGCGCCGATCGCGTCCACCCCCGAGATCGCGAAGCTCCTCACCGACGCCGCCCTGGCCGTAGTACTCCACGAGGAAGCCAGCACCCCACTGGCCTCCCTCGACCTCCCCGTCACCGGCGACGTCGTGATCGTGGTCGGCCCCGAAGGTGGCATCACCCCCGCCGAACTGGACACCTTCTCCGCCACCCCGGTCCGCCTCGGCGAAACCGTCCTCCGCACCTCGACCGCAGGCGTGGCCGCCGCCGCGGCCCTGCTGTCCCGCTCCCGCTGGAGCTGAACTCCGGCGACTACTTGACGATGACCGTCTTGGAATCGACCGACATGACCCGGCCGTCCTCCGCGGAGGGCAGGTAGACCTCGATCAGCCACTGGCCGGAGTCGAGCTTGGGCCGGAAGGTGTAAGGGGAGAGCTTCTGACCCTCCTTGGTGGTGGTGAAGTTCTTGACCACCACCTTGGTCCTCACGTTGGTGGCCTTCCAGTCCACGTGAGCCTCGAACGCGGACGCCTGACCGCTGACGGAGAAGCCCGGAGCGACCGTCTGGTTGTTCTCCGGCGACTCGATCCAGACGAAGGCCTGGACGTCGGCAGCCTTGGCGCGGCTCAGCGGTTCGGTGGTGTCGATGACGCCGAAGAGGCCGGCCGTGGCGCGGCCTCGCTCGGTGATCTGGACCGGAGCCGTCCGCTGCAGCGCGCCCTGCACCGTGTAGATCAGTTGCTGGGCTGCCATCTCGGCGTTGTCCGGCGTGAGTTTCGACTCCGGCAGCCGCTCGAAGTCGACCACGATCAGACGGTCGGTGTAGCGCACCGAGGTCAGCTTCGCGCCTGACCAAGGGGATTCGTAGTCGGGGTCGCCGGAGACCTTCGGCGTCGTCATCAGCTGGACCGCCTCGGTGGCGGGCCGGCCCTTGACCTGGTTGAAGGTGCGGTACAGGCGGTAGCTCGGGCCCGTGGTGGCTCCGGTCCCTCGTCCGAGCCAGTACACCGGAACCGCCTTCGGATCCTGCAGTCGCGGCTCGTCGATGGCGCGTGTCTTCTCGGTCGGCAGGGTCGTGGTCGGGACCTCTGTGGCGGCCGGCGTCGGGGTCGGCTGCGGGCTGGCCGGCTGGGTCGGCAGGCTGCTGGACGGCTCGGTCGAGGTGCTGCTGGTGGTGGTGCTCGGGCCGCCTGCGGCGGTGGGCTGGTCCGCGTTCTTCTGGCTGTCGTCGAGTACGGCGAAGGCGCCGATCGCGGCCGCCGTACCGACCACGGCCGCGCCGACGGTGATCGCCCACGGGCGCCGGCTGACCGGCTTGCGCTGGTGGCTGACCCGGGCCTGGATCTCGTGCAGGCCGTCGGCGGGCTCGATCCGGCCGGCCTCCTCGGACAGCGCCCGTCGCATCAGTTCGTCGAACGGGTCGTCCCCGCGGTCGTGCGTGTGGTCGTTCATGCGCTCTGCTCCAGGACCTGGCGCAGCGACTTGGTCGCTCGCGCGGCGTGGCTCTTCACGGATCCCCGGCTGATCCCCATCGTGTCGGCGATCTCCGCCTCGGACAGGTCACCGTAGTACCGCAGCACCATGACGGTGCGTTGTTTCTCCGGCAGGGTGCGCATCGCGTCGATCACCCGGTCGGTCTCGGCGGTGCGCAGGACGGCCTGCTCGGCGCTCGGCTCGTCCGGCAGGGACTTCGGCAGGTGTTTGTCGACCACCACCAGATGCCGTTGCCGGGACCGGCAGCGGTTGACCACCGCGGTCCGCAGGTACGCCAGGGCCTTGTGCGGGTCGCGCAGCCGGTGCCAGCGTCCGTGCATCGCCACGAAGGCGTCCTGCACGATCTCCTCGGCGGAACCGTTGTCGCGCAACAGCAGGGCGCCGAGCCGGACCAACGACGTGTAGTGCGCCGTGTAGACAGCCGTCAGCGCCTCGTCTGCATCCCACGAGGACTCATGTGCCACGCACTCTTGATACATCACGGCTGGTTGTGCCACACAACAGAGACGCGAAGGCCGCGTCCCAGGTTGACAACAGGTCGGCCCTCTTCGATGAGAGTCTGTCGTTCCAGCCCGCAGGAGGACGAAGTGAAACAGCACGGTGACGCGGAGTGGTCGGGCCACCGCGAGCTCAGCTACGCCGCGACGGACCGCCTGTACGACGAACTGGCCGGCCCCGACGGCAGGATCCGCGGCCTGACCCGCCGGGAGTACGCCGAGGCGCTCGACAAGTCGCAGGCCAAGGCGGACGCGCTGCTCGGCGCCGGCCTGGTCCGGAACGCCGGCGGCAGCGGCCGGACCTTCGTGTACGTCGGACTCGGCAAGACCGCGCAGTCGGCGTACTTCAATCCGGACGCGCAGGCCGAGCACTTCATGGCCAGCCCGTACGCCGACGGCCGGACCAATCTCGAGGCGAACGTGCGCTTCGTCCACGACCAGTTGCGGCTCGCGCGGTCGGAGCAGCGCAGCCCGGCCCAGCGGCTCACGCATCTCGGAGCGGCCGCGCACGCGCTGCAGGACAGCTACAGCGGAGCCCATGCCTGGCGCGACAAGAGTGTCTACGAAGGCAGAGCCGACGCGGCGGTCGAGTCGCTGCACGTCTTCACGCCGGCCCATGTGGTCGGGATCGACGACGGGCGGAACACCCACGCCGACGAGTTCGACCAGCCGCCCACCCGGTCCGGGACGACGCAGGCCGCGATCGAGGCGACCTCGGTGATGCTGATCGCGCACGAGAAGGCCCTGCGGTCGCCGGCGGAGGCCGAGGCGCTGGTGGCCAAGGCGCTCGAGCCGATGCTGCGGCCGTCGCCGAACGGCGTCACGGTGAACCTGAAGCCGGACGCGGCGTGGCAGGCCGAGCGGGATCTGCGGGTCTCACTGGAGCAGGCCTCGGCCGGCCCGGTCCCGTCCACCGAGCTGGACAAGCTGAAAGCGCTGATGGGCCCGCACCGCACCGGCCCAAGCGCCGGGTCACCGGGTGTGGTGGCCGCCGCCGGGCAGGCCGAGGCGGGAGGAGAGGCCGCTCCAGCGGTCGGCCACCCCGGTGACGGGGCTCGCGACAGCACCGGCGTACGGGGTAAACAGCCTGGTCAGGGGCTCGCCCGGGGGTGATCGGGGTTTTATCGGGTGAGCCTGCCTGGTGAGGCGGCTAGCATGGTGGGGTCACACCATCTGCATCAGGAGGAAGAGCCTGTCCAGGCCACGCAGTATCGAGCCGTCGCACCCGGATGCGGCGCGCGCTGACAGCAGCGCAGCAGGTGCCGGCCAGAAGGCGTCCCACAAGATCGTGGTGCCGAACAGCATCGACATGGTCGCGCTGCTCGGAGCCCGGGACGAGTTCCTCCGCATCATCGAGAAGGAGTTCGCCGCCGACATCCTGGTCCGCGGCAACGAGATCACCCTGACCGGGGAGCCGGCCGAGCTGGCGCTGGCCGAGCGGCTGGTGGACGAGCTGATCGCCGTCGTCCGGACCGGTCACGGGCTGACCGCGGACTCCGTCGAGCGCAGCATCGCGATGATCAAGGCCGAGACGGGCGAGAGCCCGGCCGACGTGCTGACCCAGAACATCCTCTCCAGCCGCGGCCGGACGATCCGGCCGAAGACGCTGAACCAGAAGCGGTACGTCGACGCGATCGACAAGAACACGATCGTCTTCGGCATCGGTCCGGCCGGTACCGGCAAGACCTACCTGGCGGTCGCCAAGGCGGTCCAGGCGCTGCAGGCCAAGGAGGTCAACCGGATCATCCTGACCCGGCCGGCCGTCGAGGCCGGCGAGCGGCTCGGCTTCCTGCCCGGCACCCTGTCGGAGAAGATCGACCCCTACCTGCGCCCGCTGTACGACGCGCTGCACGACATGCTCGACCCGGACTCGATCCCGCGGCTGATGACGGCCGGCACGATCGAGATCGCGCCGCTGGCCTACATGCGCGGCCGGACCCTGAACGACGCCTACATCATCCTGGACGAGGCGCAGAACACCTCGCCGGAGCAGATGAAGATGTTCCTCACCCGGCTCGGCTTCGGCTCCAAGATGGTGATCACCGGCGACGTCACCCAGGTCGACCTGCCGACCGGCACCAACTCGGGCCTGCGGGTCGTCCAGGACATCCTGGAGGGCGTCCAGGACCTCACGTTCTGCCGGCTGACGGCGCACGACGTCGTCCGGCACAAACTGGTCGGCCGGATCGTGTCGGCCTACGAGAACTACGAAGGCAGCGCTGAACCTCAAAGATGAACGTCGAAGTGAACAACGAGTCCGGGGTCGAGATCGACGCGCACGGACTGATGCGGCTGGGCCGGTTCGTGATGTCGTCCCTGCGGCTGCACCCGGAGTGCGAGCTGTCGATCAAGCTGGTCGACGAGGACACGATGGCCAAGTACCACGTCGAGTTCCTGGACCTGCCGGGTCCGACCGACGTGATGTCGTGGCCGATGGACGAGCTGCGGCCGGGCGGTGACGGTGGCGACGACGCCGACCTGCCGCTCGGGCACCTCGGCGACATCGCGCTGTGCCCGACCGTCGCGGCCGCTCAGGGCGCGAAGGCCGGCCACGGCACCTGGGCCGAGCTGGAGCTGCTGACGGTGCACGGCATCCTGCACCTGCTCGGCTACGACCACGCCGAACCGGCCGAGAAGGCGGAGATGTGGGACGTCCAGGGCCGGTTGCTCGAAGCGTGGCGCGCCCCCGGAAACCGGCTCGGACAGGAGTGAAGTTCCAGTGAGTTCCCACGACGGCATCCTGCTGGTTGTGGCTGCGGTGCTGGTACTGCTCGCCGGGCTGTTCGCCGGCGCCGAGGCCGCGTTCTCGTCGTACTCGAAGGTGCGGGCCAACGAGCAGGTCGAGCAGGGCAACCTGCGCGCGGTGAAGCTGCGCGACCTGCTCTCGGACGCACCCCGCTACCTCAACTCCCTGCTGCTGATCCGGCTGAGCTGCGAGATCACCGCGATCGTGCTGGTCACCCAGGCTCTGTCGAACGTGTTCACGGTGACCTGGACGCACGTACTGATCACGGCCGTCCTGATGGTGCTGATCTCCTACGTGGTGATCGGCGTCGCGCCCCGCACGCTCGGCCGTCAGCACTCCGACCGGTTCGCGATCGTGTCGGCCGGCCCGATCATGGCGATGACCCGGGTGCTCGGTCCGCTGCCGAAGCTGCTGATCCTGGTCGGCAACGCGCTCACTCCCGGCAAGGGGTTCGCCGAGGGACCGTTCGCGACCGAGGCCGAGCTGCGCGCGCTGGTCGACCTGGCCGAGAAGTCGTCGGTGATCGAGAAGACCGAGCGGCAGATGATCCACTCGGTCTTCGAGCTCGGCGACACCATCGTCCGCGAGGTGATGGTGCCGCGGACCGACATGGTCTACATCGAGCGGCACAAGAAGCTGCGCCAGCTCACCTCGCTGGCGCTGCGCAGTGGCTACTCCCGGATCCCGGTGATCGGGGAGTCGCTGGACGACATCCAGGGGGTGGTGTACCTCAAGGACGTGATGCGGCGCGTCTACGACAACGCCTCCGCGGAGTCGACCGAGCGGGTCGAGTCGGTGATGCGCCCGTGCATGTACATCCCCGACTCCAAGCCGGTCGACCAGCTGCTGCGCGAGATGCAGGCGGCCCGGATGCACGTCGCGATCGTGGTCGACGAGTACGGCGGTACCGCCGGACTGGTCACCATCGAGGACATCCTGGAGGAGATCGTCGGCGAGATCACCGACGAGTACGACGAGGCGCCCGAGGCGGTGCAGGCGTTGTCCGACGGCGCCTACCGGGTCTCCAGCCGGTACCCGATCGACGAGCTCGGCGACCTGTTCGGCATCCCGCTGGACGACGACGACGTGGACACGGTCGGTGGCCTGATGGCCAAACTGCTCGGCAAGGTGCCGATTCCCGGCGCCGAGGTCGAGATCGAGGGGCTCGGACTGTCCCTCACCGCGGAGCGGCCGTCCGGCCGCCGCAACCAGGTCGGTACTGTGCTGGTCCGGCGCGGTGTCGCCGCCGACCAGCCGCAGGACAGCAGTCACCAGACCGCCTGAGCACCCTTCGACCACACCTGGAGCCATCTTTGCCTGCCGACCTCACGGCCGAGGACGCCAAACTGGTGACCCTGGCGCGCGCCGCCCGGGCCCGCACCCGGTCCGCCGAAGGCGCCGCCGTACGGGACACCGACGGGCGCACGTACGCCGCCTGCACCGTCCAGCTGGACACCATCGGTCTGAGCGCGTTGCAGCTCGCGGTCGCGATGGCCGTATCGTCGGGCGTCAAGGGCATCGAGGCGGCCGCGGTGGTCACCGACGCGGACGCGGACCGCGTCGACGTCGAGGTGGTCCGCTACTTCGGCGGTGCCGCTCTTCCGGTAGTCGTTGCCAATGGCAACGGAGAGGTTCGTGATGTCGTCCACACCTGAGAACGCGTTGCCGGAGTTCAAGTCCGGTTTCGCCTGTTTCGTCGGCCGTCCGAACGCGGGCAAGTCGACGCTCACGAACGCCCTGGTCGGGCAGAAGATCGTGATCACGTCGTCCAAGCCGCAGACCACCCGGCACGCCGTCCGGGGCATCGTGCACCGCCCGGACGCGCAGCTGATCCTGGTCGACACCCCCGGGCTGCACAAGCCGCGCACGCTGCTGGGTGAGCGGCTCAACGACATCGTCAAGACCACCTGGGCCGAGGTCGACGTGATCGGCATCTGCCTGCCGGCCAGCGACAAGATCGGGCCGGGTGACCGGTTCCTGGTCGCCGAGGCGGCGAAGGTGGCCAGGACGCCGAAGGTCGCACTGGCGACCAAGGCCGACCTGGTCTCGCCCGAGCGGATGATCGAGCACCTGTCGGAGATCCAGACCCTGGGCGAGGCGGTCGGGATCGAGTGGGCCTCGGTCGTCCCGGTGTCGGCCACCTCGGGGTACCAGATCGACGTCGTCGCGGACGAGCTGGTGAAGTTCCTGCCGGCCGGCCAGCCGCTCTACCCCGACGGCGACGTGACGGACGAGCCGGAGGAGATCCTGGTCGGCGAGCTGATCCGGGAGGCCGCGCTCGAAGGCGTCCGGGACGAGCTGCCGCACTCGATCGCGGTCACCATCGACGAGATGGGCCTGCGCGAGGGGCGGCCGGACGACAAGCCGCTGCTGGACATCTACGCGAACCTCTATCTCGAGCGGGACAGCCAGAAGGGCATCATCATCGGGCACAAGGGCGCCCGGCTGAAGGAGGTCGGCGCCAACGCGCGCCGCCAGATCGAGGCCCTGCTAGGCACGCCGGTGTACCTGGATCTGCACGTCAAGATCGCGAAGAACTGGCAGACCGACGCGAAGCACCTGCGCAAACTCGGTTTCTGACGTGAGCACGACCTCGGCGATGCTGACGAACCCGGCGTACTACGCGCTGACCGGTCCGCACGCTCGGCTCGCCGAGGTCCAGGGCCGGGTACGCCGCTACCAGACCCAGGTCGCGCCCTTCCTGGGACTGCCCGAGGAGCCGACCGAGCAGGACTGGGCGGACGCCGTCGAGCTGGTCGGCGTCGGCAACTCGGTCGCCTTCAAGCGTCCCGACCTGCCGCTTCCGGACAGCGTCAAGCTGGTCCAGAAGTTCGGTCTGGTGCAGTTCTCCGCGCCGGAAGCGTTCGGGGCCGAGGATCCGGAGGCGGTGGAGCTGGGCCCCGGGGACGTCCCCGAGATGGTCGCGCTGGTCGCGCTGACCGACCCGGGCCCGTTCCGGGTCCGGACGATCGAGTGCGGCCGGTACGTCGGTCTGCGGCGCGGCGGCGAACTCGTCGCGATGGCAGGCGAGCGCTACCACCTGCCCGGCTTCGTCGAGATCAGCGGCGTCTGCACGCACCCGGCGTACCGTGGCCAGGGGCTGGCCGGCCGGCTCGTCCGAGATGTTGCCTTCGGCATCGAGAAGGCCGGAGCGCACCCGTTCCTGCACACCGGCGCCACCAACGCGAGCGCTATCCGGCTCTACGAGGGCCTGGGCTTCAGCGTCAGCAACCGGATGTCTGTCACCATCATCGAGCCCGCCGCACGATGAGCGCTTCCCCGAGTGGCTTGCGGGTCAGCTCGGGCACCTCGCAGTCGGCGGCCGGGTAGCCGACCGGGAACAGGATGTACGGCCGTTCGTGCCGCGGCCGGTCGAGAACCTTGGTCAGGAAGGCCATCGGGTTCGGGGTGTGGGTCAGCGTCGCAAGGCCCATCCGGTGCAGCGCGGCGATGAAGAAGCCGCAGGCGATGCCGACACTCTCGGAGACGTAGTAGTTCTTGCGCGAGCTGCCGTCGGGCCGCGGAGTGTGCTTCTGCGCGAACGCCACCACCAGCCAGGGCGCGACCTCGAGGAACTCCTTGTGCTGGTCGGTCTCCAGCCGCGCGAGCGCCGAGTGCCACTCGGGCAGTTCGCGGTCCAGGTAGAACTTCCGCTCTTCCTCCTCGGCGGCCAGCCGCACACTGCGTTTGATCTCCGGGTCGTCGGTCGCCACGAACGTCCAGGGCTGGTGATGCGCTCCGCTCGGCGCCGTGTTGGCCGCGCCGACCGCGAGCTCGATCGCTTCCAGCGGTACCGGATCGGCTGAGAACCACCGCACTGATCGCCGCGCCTCCAGCTCTTGCTGGAACGCGGCGCCGCGGCGCAGGCCTTCCTCGACCGGTACGCGGCGAGGAACGTAGGGGACGAAGGGATGCTGATGGCTGCGGCTCACCTGTCGAAGGTAGTCAGCGCCGGCATCATGAGTCCAGCTTGAGAAACTGCGGTGAACCATATGATCAGCTCATGTCCCTGCCCAATGTCTCACCGCGGCAACTGGAGTATCTGGTCGCGATCGCCGAGACCGGCGGGATCACGGCCGCGGCTGCTCGTTGCCATGTCTCGCAGTCGGCGGTGTCGCTGGCCGTGGGGGAGCTGGAGCGGGCGCTCGACGTCACCCTCGTATTGCGTGGCTCGCGGCGGGGCACCTGCTTGACGGCCGCCGGCCGGCAGGTGGTCGCCGACGGGCGGAAGGTGCTGGCCGCGTTGTCGGAATTGGGCGCCGGTGCTCGCGGCCTGGGGCAGGAGATCGAGGGGCGGCTGACGATCGGGTGTTACGCGCCCATCGCGCCGTTCCATCTGCCGTTGGCGATCGCCGGCTTCGGTGCGGCGGAGCCGGGCGTCGAGATCAGCTTCGTGGAGGGCACCCTCCCGGACCTCCAGGCCGCGTTGCTCGACGGGAGCTGCGAGCTGGCTTTCCTTTACCAGCAGGACCTGCTGCCGGGTATCGACAGCGTGGTGTTGCACGACCGTGCGCCGTCGCTGGTGCTTCCGGGAGGGCATCGGCTCGCGCGACGGCGGTCGATCCGGCTGGCGGAGCTGGCCGAGGAGCCGTTCGTGCTGCTGGACGTGCCGCCGAGCGAGCGTTACTTCCGGGCGGTCTTCGAGGCCGCCGGACTGGAGATGCGGCCGGCGTACCGGGCCGGAAGCTTCGAGCTCGCCCGCGCACTGGTTGCCCGAGGCATCGGATACTCGCTGACCGTGCAGACGCCGGCCGTCGAGGTCGGCTACGAAGGGCTGCCGGTACTGACCCGGGCGCTGGCCGACGTCGTACCGACGACGCCCGTGGTGCTCGGGTGGGCCGGGGGAGGACGCCTCACCCGGCGGGGTGAGGCGTTCCTCGCTTACTGCCGGCAGGCGTTCAGAGCGTCTTCTGGTAGTCGATCGTCCGCGCGACGATGAAGTAGCCGAGCTGCTCGTTGATCCCGATCATGTGGTTGTTGGACTCCGCGTTCCAGGTGTCCAGCTGGGTGACGGCCGGTTCGGCTTCGCGCAGCCAGAGCAGCATGGCGGTCTTGACCAGCGCACCGAGCCGGTGGCCGCGGTGGTCGCGGGAGACGGCGGTGTCGTGCTGCTCCGCGATGTGCGGACGCTCCCGCTCCACGGTGACCACCGAGTGGCCGGCCGGCTCACCGGTCGTGCGGTGCCGCGCGATCACCCGGTACACGGTCTGTTCGTGCCCACGCCGGGAGGCCTCGTAGGCGCGCAGCCGCTCGGGGGTGAAGATCTCATCCTCGATGGCGAGGTCGTCCTTGGGTGCGTCGTTGATCGAGGCGGTGACCGCGACCATGCCGTCCAGCAGGTCGTCGGGCAGTTCGCCGACGATCCGCACCACCTCGTAGTCGGCCGAGGCGAGCACCGCTTCGTCGTACAGCTTCTGCACGGTGGTCCAGTCCAGGTTGGTGAGGTCCTGGCGCCGGTTCACCTCGACGGCCTTCTGCTCGAACCCGTGCCGTTTGACGAAGGCGTCCGCCTTCGGCAGGTCCCAGGCGCCGATGCCGAACGAAGTACGACCGAGCTCGCCGGCCAGTTGCTCGGCGTACCGGACCAGCTCGCTGCCGATTCCGCGGCCACGATGCTCGGGATGGACCTCGACCTCGATCCAGGCCAGGTTGAGGTTGTCCCGGGTCGGCGCGAAGAACTCGAGCAGCCCGACCGCGGTGCAGTTCTCGTCGCGGGCCAGGAAGCTGCGCCCGGGATCGCCGTCCCAGCCGTAGCGCAGGTGCGCCGCGTAGCCGAACGGAGTCGACAGCAGCGCTGCCGGGCAGTCGACGGCGTGCGTCGCGTTCAGCAACGCCACCGCGTCGGCGCAACCGGCCGCGTCATCGGGAGAAAGCCTGGTGATGTCCACCTGCCCAGAGTGCAGCCTGTACGGCGGCCACCGCGACCCATTTATCCGCGGTAGGGATTTTCCGGGCTAGCCGGGGGTCGGCATGCCGTAGGTGTGATCGATGGTCATGGTGAAGAGCAGACGCTGGTCGGCCACCATCGCGCGGCGGTAGTCGTCCCAGTCGGGGTGCTCGCCGGAGGCCTCGCGGTAGTAGGCGACGAGCTGGTCGACGGTCTCGTCGTGTACGTCGGCGGCGACCGCGGACAGTTCGGCGTTGCCCTCCACCACCAGGTACGAGCGGCCGTTGGGGCCGTTGACGTAGAGACTCGCGCGGGGATCGCGGCGCAGGTTCCTGGTCTTGGCCCGGTCGGCGGTCAGCGAGATGCGGATCCGCCCGCCGTCGTGCAGGTAGGTGACGTTGGACAACTGCGGGCGGCCGTCGCGCTTGAGGGTGACGAGGACGCCGAGGCCGGTGGTTCCGAGAAGCTCAGAGGTCATGCCCGCAGCCTAGGGATCCCGCCGAACCGCCGTCAGCGGGCCGGCCTGGACGGTCACTCTCCGTCTCGGTGTGCGAGACCGCCGGTTCGACCGATGGATGAGGTTGCGGATAGACTCGCCCGCATCATGCGGCACCAGCTTCTTCTCCTTCGCTGCCGCGGCGGGGCCTGACGTAGGCCGGTTTCCTCGCCGCGGAGATCCGCCATTTCCAGATGGCGCTGCGCCGGTCGCACCTTGACCCGCATTTCACACTTCCCGCGAGGAGATCGCGCATCATGGCACCCAAGAACCAGCCCAAGCCCGTCCAGCAGTCGTCCGGTCTGCCGATCGGGCGCTACAGCGCGTTCCCGCCGATCGAGCTGCCCGACCGGACCTGGCCGGCCAAGTCGGTCGAGGCGACGCCGCGCTGGCTGTCCACCGACCTGCGCGACGGCAACCAGGCCCTGGTCGAGCCGATGTCACCGGCCCGCAAGCGACGGATGTTCGACCTGCTGGTGAAGATGGGCTACAAGGAGATCGAGGTCGGTTTCCCCAGCGCCAGCCAGTACGACTTCGACTTCGTCCGCAGCCTGATCGAGGGCGACGCGATCCCCTCCGACGTCACCATCTCGGTGCTGACCCAGGCCCGCGAGGAGCTGATCGAGCGGACCGTGCAGTCGCTGCAGGGCTCGCCGAAGGCCACCATCCACCTGTACAACGCGACCGCGCCGCTGTTCCGCCGGGTGGTCTTCAACGTCGACAAGGCCGAGTGCCGCAACATCGCGGTCCGGGGCACCGAGACCGTGATGAAGTACGCCGACGAGATGCTGGGCGACTGCGAGTTCGGCTACCAGTACAGCCCGGAGATCTTCACCGGGACCGAGCTGGAGTTCGCGCTGGACGTCTGCGAGGCGGTCAGCGACGCGTGGCAGCCGGCCGAGGGCCGCGAGATCATCCTGAACCTGCCGGCCACCGTCGAGATGTCCACCCCGAACGTCTACGCCGACCAGATCGAGTGGTTCGGCCGGCACCTGACCCGGCGCGAGTTCAGCACCATCAGCCTGCACCCGCACAACGACCGCGGGACGGCGGTGGCCGCGACCGAGCTGGCCCTGATGGCCGGTGGGGACCGGGTCGAGGGCTGCCTGTTCGGGCACGGCGAGCGGACCGGCAACGTCGACCTGGTGACGCTGGGGATGAACCTGTTCAGCCAGGGCATCGACCCGCAGATCGACTTCTCCGACATCGACGAGATCCGCCGGACGGTCGAGTACTGCACCCAGATGCGGGTCCCCGAGCGTCAGCCGTACGCCGGTGACCTGGTCTACACCGCGTTCTCCGGCTCGCACCAGGACGCGATCAAGAAGGGCCTGGAGGCGCTGGACAAGCAGGCCGCCGCCGAGGGTATCCCGGTCGGGCAGGTGCACTGGGAGGCGCCGTACCTGCCGATCGACCCGAAGGACGTCGGCCGGTCGTACGAGGCGGTCATCCGGGTCAACTCGCAGTCCGGCAAGGGCGGCGTGGCGTACATCATGAAGTCCGAGCACCGTCTCGACCTGCCGCGCCGGCTGCAGATCGAGTTCAGCCGGGTGATCCAGCAGCACACCGACGCCGAGGGCGGCGAGGTCGGCCCGAAGCAGATGTGGGACATCTTCGAGGCGGAGTACCTGGCGCCCGGCAAGCTGTCGCTGCTGACCGTCAACTCGACCTCGGGTGAGGGCCAGAACGACGCGCTGCGGGTCCAGGTGTACTCCGGCGGCGTACCGCACGAACTGGTTGGCGAGGGCAACGGTCCGGTCTCGGCCTTCGTGGACGCGCTGCAGCCGCTGAAGTACGACGTCCGGGTGCTGGACTACCACGAGCACGCGCTCTCGTCCGGTGGCGACGCCCTGGCCGCGGCGTACGTCGAGTGCGAGGTCGGCGACGAGGTCTACTGGGGCGTCGGCCGCGACGCCAACATCCTCACTGCCTCGCTGAAGGCGGTCGTCTCGGCGATCAACCGCGCCACCCGCTGACAAACCGATGGCGATGCACCCCCGGAGCTGATTGGCTCTGGGGGTGATCACCCTGCGCGAGGTCTCCCCGTCCGACGAAAGCGCCTTCCGGGCCTGGTACGACGTACTGCTGGCCGGCGCGGTCGCCGATCGGCCGGCCGCGATCGTGGAGACCCACCAGGCGCTGGCCTCGTCGCTGGGGACGGACAACCCGATGAAGGCCCGGCTGGCGGTGGCGGCCTTCGAGGACGACCGGGTGGTCGGCGCGATGCTGTTCGAGTACTGGCTGCAGAGCAATCTCGACGCGGTGTCGGTCGAGATCGACGTGGCTCCGGCCGATCGGCGCCGGGGGATCGCGACCGCGCTGTGGGGCTGGGCGAGGTCCCGGGCGGCCGAGCTGGGGCGAACGATCTTCCAGTGCGAGCTGGCGGTGCCGGAGGGGTTCACCGTCGAGACTTGGCCGGGGAGTGTCTTCGCCGCGCAGCTCGGTTTCGTCGTCGAGAACATCGAGGACCACCTGGTGGTGGAGCTTCCGTGGACGGGTTCGGTCGAGGTCGAGCCGCTGGAGGGGTACGTGCTGACCTCGTGGGCCGGTCCGTGTCCCGAGGAGCACCTGCAGGCGCTCGCCGACCTGCGGACCGCGATGGACCGCGATGTCCCGACGGGCGGCATGACGAAGGACCTCGTGCCCTGGGACGTGGAGAAGATCCGCGCGCAGCAGGTCCGCACCGCCAGGAACTACCTCGCGCTGTTCACGATGGCCCGCACCCCCGACGGCGCCCCGGCCGGCTACACCACCATCTACCTCTCCAAGTCGAACCCGGACGCCGCCCAGCAGGACGACACCCTCGTCCTCCGCGCCCACCGCGGCCACAACCTCGGCACCCACCTCAAGCTGGCCAACCTCGACCAGCTCGCCGCCCACCGGACCACCCAGAAGCTCCTCCACACCTGGACCGCCGAAACCAACACGGCCATGCAGAAAGTCAACGCCCGCTTCGGCTTCGTAGCCCATGAGAAGAGTGTCGAGGCGGAGGTGCAACTCCCTGCGCCTTTGCTGCGGCCGGCGGCGCGAGCCGTAGTACTGGATGCTCGGGACCGGGTGCTGCTGATGCGGTTCGAGTTCGGCGACGGCAAGGTCGTGTGGGCCGCTCCGGGTGGTGGGGTGGAACCGGGAGAGACGTTGCTCGAGGCCCTGTCTCGTGAGCTCGGCGAGGAGATCGGCCTCGAAGTACCGGCCGATCCGCCCCATCTGTGGCACCAGGTGACCGTCGCACCCGGCCACGCCGCGGGCTACGACGGGGTCGTCAACGATTACTTCCTGATCAGGGTCGACTCTTTCACCCCAGCCGGAACGATGTCGGCGGCAGAGCTGCTAACGGAGAACGTCCATGGACACCGCTGGTGGACTCTCGACGAGCTTCGAGCGCACGAAGGCCCGGCGTACCTGTCACCGCGTTCGCTTGCCCGGTTGCTCGACCAGCTACTCCGCGAAGGTCCGCCTCACGCCCCGCTCTTTCAAGGAGTGTGAGGCGGTTGGGCGGGGTCAGTCGCCGTTGAGGGGTGGGTTGGCGAAGGCGACGCCGGTCCAGCGGAAGTTCATCCCGCTGTTCTGCAGGCCCGGCACCTTGCCGAGACCGTTGATCACCGTCGAGGTGCCGTTCGCGTCGCCGACGGCGTACAGGTAGCTGGCCTGGGTTTCCCAGTCGACGCCGAGCAGGAGCGTGCCGTACTGGCCACAGCGTTCGGCGATCAGGCGGTCGAAGGCCTGCCAGGTGGAGCCACGGACCTTGGTGACGATCGGTTTCAGTGGACTGCTGACCGGAATCCGGATCGTGTAAAGCGCGCCGCCGTGGGTGTTGGCGAGGAAGGTGTCGTAGCCGCGGGTCTGGCTGATCAGCGCCATCGTCTTCACGGACGCGAAGCCGGCGGACGAACTCTTGCCGACCCACTTGCCGCCGATCAGCTGCCAGCGGAACAGCAACCCGTCGGTGCGCAGTCCGTACTCGAAGGTGTGCGCCTGCGACCCCGGCCTCGCGCCCTCGTCGTAGCGGGACTCCTCGTAGTTCGAGAAAGCGTCCCAGCCACCGCCGATCTTGGTCAACGTCACGCCCGCGTCGGGAGTGTCGGATCGGTAGACCGCCGAGTACATGGACGCGCCGAGGGTGACCTTGCCGTAGTAGTCGAATCCCGCGATGTTCGGCTCGCGCACCCACGAGCTGGTCTGCCGGACCTGCATGTTCGGGAAGGCCTTCGCCACCAGCTCTTCCATCGGCTGCACGCTCGGTGGGTTGCCAGCGGTGATCTGCTGCCGCTGAAGCCCGTACTCCTGGTTCATGGCTCCGAGGTCGAGCTGGCAGGCGGCGGCCTGCTGCGTGCCGTTCGCGGTTGCTGCGGTCGCCGGGATCGTGATGAGACCCAGCACCAAAGATGCCAGCCCGAAGGCCGGTACCAGTCGTCTTGCGTTCATGCGCCCATCCCTCTCTGCTGTTGTCCTACAGCTAGATGCGGGCGGTACTCCGAAAGTTACAGCCGGCGCTCCCAGGTCAGGCGGCCCTCGTCCATCAGGGCGTGCCCGTCGGCGCCGGCCGCGACGCTCGGGTCGTGGGTGGCGATGATGACCGCCGCACCCCGGTCTGCTTCCGCGCGCAGCAGTTCGAGCACGCGTTCCCGGTTGGCGCTGTCGAGCTCGCTGGTCGACTCGTCGGCGAGGATCACCTTGCCGCGTTGGGCCAGCCCGCGCGCCACCGCCACCCGCTGCTGCTCGCCACCGGACAACTCCTCGACCAGATGGTCGCCGCTCTCCTCCAGTCCGACGGCGGTGAGCGCTGCCAGGATGGTGTCGTCGATCGACTCCAACGTCTCCGCTCGTTCGTCCTCGTCGCTGGGCAGCTTTCGCTCCGCGAGCAACGGCATCGCCAGGTTCTCCCGCGCCGTCAGCACCCGCGCCAGCCCGTTGCCCTGCGGGATCAGGACGACGCCGTGCGCCGCGGCCGCGGGCCGGTCCATGATCTCCAGCCCGTCGACCTCGACCGTGCCCGACTTCGCCATCACCGCTCCGGCGATTGCCCAGAGCAACGAACTCTTGCCGGCGCCGGAGGGACCGCTGACCGCCAGCACACAACCGGGCGGCACCCGCAGCGAGACGTCCGCGACCGCGACCAGGTCGTCGTACGCGACGGTGAGGTTGGTGACCGTGATCATGCCTCGTCCTCCTGCTCGATCGGCGTCAGCCGGACCTCGCCGTCCTCGGTGGTGGTGACCCGCACCAACGTCCCCGGTGGCAGCAGTTCCGCGATATGCGGAGGCAGCGGCAACGAGCCGTCGGTCGCGACCACCGCGAACTCCTCGCCCGCGCGGCCCTCCGACGCGATCCGGCCGTCCTTGATGGTGATCGTCCGCGGCAGTACGGCGGCCACCTCGGGGTCGTGGGTGATCAGCAGCACGGTCATCCCGGTCGCCTTGTTGACCGTCGAGATGGCCGCCAGTACTTCGTCCCGCGCCCGGTGGTCGAGCTGGCTGGTCGGTTCGTCGGCGAGCAGCAGTCCGGGGAAGGTAGCGATCCCGACGGCGACCGCGCAGAGCTGGATCTGGCCGGGTGTGAGCCGCTCCAGCGGAGTCCGATAGTGGTTGCTCAGGCCAACGAGCTCCAGCACCTCCCGCGGAGTGGGCAACGACCGGCCGCGGACGGCGGCGCGCTGTGCGTACCGAACGTTGTCCTCAGGCGTGAGGTACGGGATCAGGTTGCGGCCGGCGCCCTGCAGGACGATGCCGACGTCACCCGCGCGCATCCGGTCCAGCTCGGCCTCGGTCATCCCGGCGACGTGGTGATCGCCGATCTGCAGCCGCCCGGCGCTCGGGGTCAGCAGACCACCGCACAACTGCAGCAGGGTGGACTTGCCGGCGCCGGACGGACCGAGCAGGCCGACCAGCTCGCCCGCCCGGACGCTGATCCCGATGCCGGACAGGGCCGCGACGTCGTGCCCCTGGCTGCGATAGATGTGCACCAGGCCGGACGTCTTGATCGCGAGACCGGTCATCACAGTTCCTCCCGGATCCGGGCGTAGCCGGCCCGGCGGTTGACGCCGGTGCCGAGCAGCAGGGTGGTCGCGGCCATGATCGCCGTACTGGCCAGCGTGAGAGTCAGCGCGACGGGCCAGTTGACGGCCAGGTCGAGCGGGATCGGGGACGGTTGGGAGGTCGGCGCGAACAACGGGATCATCGGCAGCGCGACGTACGCGCCGAGCACGCCGCAGGCCGAACCGAGCAACGCCGCCAGCGCGACCGGACCCGTCTGCTCCCAGCGCGCGGCATGTCCCGTCGTCGAAGCCGGTACGCCGGTGATCCGCAGGCTCGCGTAGTCCTGGGCCCGGGAGCGCCACGAGGTGACGATCATCAGCAGCAGCACGATGATCGCCAGCGCCCACCCGGCCACCCCGATCACCGGCGTGAGCTGGAGCGCGAGGGCGCTGGCCGAGCGGCCGTAGGTGCCGACCCGTTCCGAGCGCCGGTCGACGACGGTGGCGCTGATGCCCGACTTCGCGAGCCCCGCGATGATCTCGCCGGAGTTCGCCAGGCCTTCCGCGTTCAGCCAGATCTCGAAGTCGGTACTCGTGTCGGCCACGCTGCCGCCCAGCCGGCGCACACTCTCCTGATCGACCACGGAGGTGTGCTCGGTATAGCGGGGGACCGAGCTGCGCAGCCGGTCGAGCTTCTCGATCCCGATCCCGATGCCGTCCAGGCCGGGGACGGTCTGCGCCTCACTGACCGTGTGGTCCGGTGTCACCAGGGCCGGCAGCTCAGCCGGGATCCGGCTGGTCTGGAGATTGAGTTCGGCGCCCATGGTGGTGACGTCCAGGACCAGACCGTTCGGCGGTCCGTCCGCCGCCACGATGCTGCCCTGCGCCGCGTCACCGCCCAGCCGCTGGGTGGTCTGCCAGTCAGCCGCCCTACCGAGCGGAACGGTCGGCTGGGTCTCGGTCGAGACGTTGTCGATGGTGACCTTGCCACGCAGTCCGGCCGTGTCGCCGAGTTCACGCACGACGCCCAGCCGGATCAGCTCGCAGGACTGCGCGCAGTCGATCTCGGTGCTGACCTCGACCGGTTTACCCGGGACCAGCTTCAGCGGAGCGAACTGGACGACGTACCGCGATCCGGTCCGCAGGCTGAAGACCGTCGCCTGCAGGACGACCGACCTGGCCGGCGGTGGGGGCTCGATCATCTCGCCGTCCAGCGTGGGCCGCGAGTACGGCGCCAGCTCGCCGGGCGTTGCCCTGATCGTCAGCCGCTTGCCTCGCAGCTGTACCGCGGGCGGCGAGGTCGGAGCGCCGAGCTTGCCGAACCCCTCGTCGTCGGTGAGCTGGTCGCCGTGGAAGGCGATCCGCCGGAAGCTGTCCGGCTCGATCATCAGGGCCCGCAGGCCGCCGGTGTTCGAGGGGTAGGACAGCACCACCGGGGTCAGCCAGTTGCGATCCTTGTCGATCCGGTCGACCGCCGAGGTGAAGTCCCTGAAGGTGTTGACCTCCATCGCCAGCACTCCCTCGGCGCCGATCTCGTAGCCGGCCCGGTAGTCCCGGTTGCGGTCGGCGACGGACGAGGCCTGACCGGCGAAGCTCACCAGGGCGGTCGCGACGGCGACCACGGCGACGATGCGAGTCACGGCGGGGCGGCGGGCAACCTGGAGCGCGCCCAGCGCAAGACCGAGCCGACCGCCGCGCAACGCACGGCGACTGATCAGGCCGGAGGCCGGCAGCAGCAGGTGCGCGAACGACAACCCGACCGCGAGTGCCAGCAGGCTCGGCGTCAGGACCGGCAGGGGGCCACGGCCGCCGCCGGTCAGGGCACCGATCAAGCCGGCCGAGGCAACGACGATGACGACGATGTCGATCAGGCCGACCGTCCGGCCGCGGCGGCGCGGGGCGATCCGCCGGAGCAGGGTGGAGATCGGCTGCCGGACGACGGTCCGTACCGACCAGGCCACCACGGCGAGTCCGACGGCGGCCGCCAGCGCGACCGCGGCCAGGACTGTCCAGGGCAGCTCCAATGGAGCTCCGCCGTTCAACCAGGTACTGCGGACGATCATCATCACGCCGAAGCCCACCAAGAGGCCTGCCAGGGTGCCGATCAGAACCGGAACGGCCAGCTCCCCGGCCAGCGCCCGGCCGGACCGTCGAGCGCCGGATCCCCGCAGACGGGAGACCGCGAGCTCCGGGCGGCGTTGGTCGACCACGGCAGCCAGCGCGAGAGCCAGTACGACGACGCCGAACAACGCGACCTGCACCATCACCAGCGGGATGATCGTCGCTGCCTGGCGGCGTTCTACCTCGATGCCGTCGATCAGGCCGACCAGACCGGAGGTGTTACTGGCGGTCAGACGGAGGTCGGCCGCTCGCGCGTCGGCGTCGTCGGTGACGTGGCGAAGGCGGTCCAGGTTGTCGACCCGGATCCTGCCGGCCAGCGGACGGGTGTCCAAGGTCGAGCGAGCACCCCAGCCCTTCGCCAGGGTGTCGCGGCCGGTGAGCAGATAGTCGGAAACGGCAGGGCGCGTCTCGCTGGCCTGCCTCGAATGGCCCGTGGGGCCACGGCCGTACCAGTAGTCGTCCGCGTCGTCGGCCTGGTAGATGCCGACGACGCGAAGGGTGCCGCCGCCGGCGTAGTTGCTGGAGTTCGCCTTCAGAGTGGCGCCGATGCCGGCGCCGAAGTTCTTCAGGTCCGCGGTCGAGAGGACGATCTCGTTCGCGGCACCGGGACAGCGGCCCGCGGTCATCACCAGCCGGTCGCAGTAGCCGTCGCGCCAGAGCAGCCTGCCCTGGATGTTCACCTTCTTGCCCTGTGGGCCCCAGTCGACCGGCACTGTCATGCCCAGCGAGGGTGGGCTGAACAGCGGTTGCAGGTCGGCCGGGACGAGCTGAGCCAGCTCCTCGGGCGGGGGTGCCGTGGCCGGCCCGCCGACGGCCGGCGGCGGTGTCCCCTCCAGTTGCCAGGCGGCCGAAAGCCACTGGTTGTCCAGGGTCTCGGTCGTCACCGTCTGCTCGACGGCGCGGGAGAACCACGGAGCGAACGCCGCGCAGGTACCGATCAGCACGCTCACCCCTGCCAGGACGAGCATCTGGGACCATCGGTACCGCAGAGCCTGCCGCAGAAACATCAGTGGCCACCCCTAGCCGCCGGGAAATCGCTTGGTTCTGGCCGAAGATACGGATCTCGGGGTCTTCACAGCCGGTCGGCGGCCAAATGACACAGAGTCGTCACCTCTGGCGCCGGCGCCGCTGCGGAACGGCAACGGCCGGCTACCGATGGTGTCCGGGTCTCGCCGGCCGTGCCCCTCCAGCACGACCGGCCGGTCCGGCGGTAGGTTCGGTGCATGCGTGAATCCCAGCTCGGAGAACTGACCGTTTCCAGCCTCGGCCTCGGCTGCATGGGGATGTCCCAGTCGTACGGCGTCCAGGGTGACGAGGCGGAGTCGATCGCCACCGTGCACGCCGCGATCGACGCGGGCTGCACCTTCATCGACACCGCCGACGTGTACGGCGACGGAGCGAACGAGGAACTGGTCGGGCGTGCCCTGGCCGGGCGCCGTGACGAGGTGGTGCTGGCCACCAAGTTCGGGTTCCAGCGGTCGGCCTCCGATCAGGCGACGCCTACTGTGGTGAACGGCAGACCGGAGTACGCGGCGGCTGCCATCGATGCTTCGCTGCGCCGGCTCGGCGTGGACTCGGTGGACCTGTGGTACCTGCACCGGCGCGATCCCGAGGTGCCGATCGAGGAGACCGTGGGGGCGATGGCCGCCGCGGTCCAGGCCGGCAAGGTCCGCTACCTCGGCCTGTCGGAGGTCTCGGGCGAGACCGTGCGGGCAGCGCATGCGGTGCACCCGATCAGCGCGGTGCAGAGCGAGTGGTCGCTGTGGACGCGGGACCCGGAGACCGGCGTACTGCCGACGCTGCGGGAGCTGGGGATCGGGTTCGTGCCGTTCAGCCCGCTGGGCCGCGGCTTCCTGACCGGGCAGATCACCTCGCCCGACGACTTCGAGCCCGACGACATGCGGCGCGGGCTGCCGCGGTTCAGTGGCGAGAACTTCCAGCGCAACCTCGACCTGGTCGCCAAGGTGCGGACCCTGGCCGCGGAGAAGGGAGTGCTGCCGAGTCAGCTCGCGCTGGCCTGGTTGCTTGCGCAAGGCAACGACGTCGTGCCGATCCCGGGCACCAAGCGGCGGAAGTACCTGGCCGAGAACCTCGGCGCCGTCGACGTTTCGCTGACCGCCGAGGAGCTGGCCGCGCTGGATGCGGCGTTCCCGCCGGACGCGGTGTCGGGGGACCGGTACGCCCCGAGCGGGATGAACCAGGTGGGCAAGTGATCGGCGTGACCGGGGCCACCGGTCAGCTCGGATCGCGGGTCGCTCGGCGCCTGGCTGTGGACGGCGTGCCGCAGCGGCTGATCGTCCGGGATCCGGCGCGGGCGCCCGAGCTGCCCGGTGCGGAGGTGGCGCAGGCGGCGTACGGGGAGGGACCGGCGCTGCTGAACGCGCTGGACGGGGTGACGACGCTTTTGTTGCTGAGTGCAACTGAATCGGCGGATCGGGTGTCCTTGCATACGGCAACTGTCGACGCGGCGGTGGCGGCCGGCGTACGGCGGATCGTGTACACGTCGTTCGTCGGTGCCTCGGCGGCCGCGACCTTCACCTTCGCGCGCGATCACTGGCACACCGAGGAGCATCTGCGCGGCACCGGGGTGGAGTTCACGTTCCTGCGGGACAACCTGTACCTCGACTTCGTGCCCGGGTTCGTCGGTGAGGACGGGGTGATCCGCGGGCCGGCCGGGGACGGGCGGGTGGCCGCGGTGGCCCGGGACGACGTGGCCGAGGTCGCCGCTGCCGTGCTGAGGTCGGCCGAGCACTCGGGCGCGACGTACGACCTGACCGGGCCGGAGGCGTTCACGCTGACCGAGGCGGCCGGGTTGATGAGCGAGGCGTGGGGGCGGCCGATCCGGTACGAGGCCGAGACGCTCGACGAGGCCTACCGGTCGCGCGAGGGGTTCGGGGCGGCGCCGTGGGAGGTCGCCGGCTGGGTGACGTCGTACGCGGCGATCGCCAGTGGTGAGCTGAGCGGGGTGAGCAGCGCGGTGCGGGACCTCACCGGGCGGGCGCCGATCGGCCTCGCGGAGCACCTGGCCAAGAGCTGACGGCGGTGTGTCGGCGGGACCTGAGACACTGTCCAGGTGCCGCTCTACCGTGACGAAGCGATCGTGCTCCGGGTCCAGAAGCTGGGCGAAGCCGATCGGATCGCCACGCTCCTGACCCGGGGGCACGGCAAGATCCGCGCGGTCGCGAAGGGTGTCCGGCGGACGTCGTCCCGGTTCGGCGCCCAGCTCGAACCGTTCAGCCACGTCGACCTGCAGCTCGCGACCGGCCGCAGCCTCGACGTGGTCACCCAGGCGGTCTCGATCGCGCCGTACGGGCTGGGCATCGTCAGCGACTACGCCCGCTACACCACCGGCACCGTGCTGCTCGAGACCGCCGATCGGCTGGTCGTCGAGGAGAAGGAACCCGCCACCCAGCAGCACTTGCTGCTGGCCGGCGCCCTCCGCGTGCTCTCGGTCGGCGAGCGCACTCCCGGCCTGATCCTGGACTCGTTCCTGCTCCGTTCGCTGGCGATCTCCGGTTATGCGCCGTCCTTCGACGACTGCGCGAAGTGCGGCGAGCAAGGCCCGCACCGCGCCTTCAACCCCGCCGCCGGCGGGATGGTCTGCGCCACCTGCCGCCCACCCGCCTCCGCGATGCCCGCGCCCGTCACGGTCAACCTGCTGGCAGCCCTGCTCACCGGCGACTGGCCCACCGCGGAACGCACCGACCCGCGAACCCGCCGCGAAGCCTCCACCCTCGTCTCCGCCTTCACCACCTACCACCTCGACCGCCTGCGTTCCCTCCGCCACCTGGACCTCTCGACGCAAGCCGCCCAGCTCGACCTGCCCGCGGAAGCCTGAGTCGCGCGCCGGGCGGTGGTCGCGCGGCGCGGCGGGTTTGGGAGGATCTGGGTATGTCGCCAATTGGTCGTCGCCGGGGTCGGGTGGAGCGGGGTACGCGGGGAGAGGTGGTTGCTCCGGAGCCGCACCCGTCGGGAGCCCGGCCGCCGGCGATTCCGCCGGAACTGGTGCCGAACCACGTGGCGATCGTGATGGACGGCAACGGGCGCTGGGCGAAGGCCCGCAACCAGCCGCGGACCGAGGGGCACAAGGCGGGCGAGTCGTCGCTGCTCGACGTGATCCGGGGCGGGATCGACATCGGGGTGAAGTACATCTCGGCGTACGCGTTCTCGACCGAGAACTGGGCCCGGTCTCCGGAGGAGGTCCGGTTCCTGATGGGGTTCAACCGCGACGTGATCCACCGCCGGCGTGACGAACTGGACGCGATGGGCGTGCGGGTGGTGTGGTCCGGGCGGCGGCCGCGGTTGTGGAAGAGCGTGATCGACGAGCTCGAGTACGCGCAGGAGCGGACCAAGGACAACGACACCATCACGCTCCAGTTCTGCGTGAACTACGGCGGCCAGGCGGAGATCGCGGACGCGATGAAGTCGATCGCGGCGGAGGTCGCGGCCGGCCGGCTCCGGCCCGACCGGATCACCGAGAAGACGATCGCGCGACACCTCTACCACCCCGACATCCCGCCGGTCGACCTGTTCGTCCGGTCGTCGGGGGAGCAGCGCACCTCCAACTTCCTGGTCTGGCAGCTCGCGTACGCCGAGATGGTCTTCCTCGACACCCTCTGGCCAGACTTCGACCGCCGGGACCTCTGGCGCGCGATCGAGCTCTACGCCGAGCGCGACCGCCGCTACGGCGGTGCCGTTCCCAACCAGGTCGAACCGGCCTGACAGCCGGTACGCCGTACCGGTGGGAGCCGACCGCCCACCCGGTACGTCGTACCACCCGTGAGCCTGGCGAGGTCTAGGCTCGCGAGTCGACCAGTGGTTCGTCGCCAGAAGGAGTTATCGACCGTGGATCAGCAGCAGTCGCCGGAGCAGCAGGTACCGGTGGTGGACGGACAGACCGCCTACCAGAACCTGCGGGAGGCCCGGGCCGAGATCGAGGACGTCAGCGCGCTCCTGCGCCAGGCGCTCGCCGACGACGACCAACTGGCCGCAGCGCCCGGCGATGAGCCGCGGGAGACCCGATGAGCGCCCAGCGGGCCGCTGAGCTGGCCGATCACGTCGCGCAGTCGATCCAGGAGGCGCGGGGTTCGTTGACCAGGGCGGCCAACGCTGCCGAGGATCTCGGTCAGGTGACGCGTCAGATCGAGGGCAGCGTCGAAGAGCTGAACTACAGCGGCAGCCTGGCGGGCCGGTCCGACGACCCGGCGCGGTTCCTGCGCGATGCCCAGGACCACGCGTCCGACGTGTACCGCCGGCTCGGGCAGGGCGAGGAGCTGATCGGCGACGTGCGCTCCCAGCTGGACCAGACCCGTGATCGGCTGACGGAGGGTCGCCGGTCGCTGGACGAGCTCACCCAGGTTCCGGAGCAGCGCAGTGAGGTGACGGCCGGCCTGAGGCAGCGGCTGGACACGCTCGACGCGGCAGTTCGGACCGCCGGGCGGCAGGTGGAGCAGGTGTCCCGGAAGTTCGCCGTTGCCCAGGGCAACGTCGAGCCGATGGTCGACCAGGCGCGGAACGGGAATCTGCAGGACCTGACCTCGTCGAGCGTCGCCAGCACCGGGCGGTCGGCGGAGCAGAACGTCCAGCAGGCGAAGTCGGAGCTGCGGAACCTGCGCGAAGGGTTCGACGAGGCGGGTCCGGTGGCGAACCAGGCGCAACGCGATGCCGTCGAGCTCGACCGGCTCGCCCGGGTCGGGTTCAACCCGCCGATCGGTCAGCGGACGTCGGCAGGCTCGGCCGAGACCGCGTACCGCGGCCACGCCGGCGGCCCCGACCGCCAGAACACCCCCGAGCGGTAGGACGGGCGCGGCTCAGCGGCGGGGCGAGGGAAGCAGCCCGCGTTCGATGGCGACGGTGACGGCGTGAGTGCGGTCGTCCACGTCCAGTTTGGTGAAGAGGCGCTGCAGGTGGGTCTTCACGGTGGCCTCGCCGATGAACAGTTCGCGGCCGATCTCCGCGTTGCTCAGGCCGCGAGCGACCGCCGCGAGCACCTCGAGCTCGCGCGGCGACGGCTGCACGGCGGCGGGCGCGGGCGGCGTACGGAGACGAGACATCAGGCGTGCGGCGACCGGTGGCGCCAGCACGGTCTCGCCGCGAGAGGCGGCGCGGATTCCGTCCAGCAGTTCGGCGTGCGGTGTGTCCTTGAGCAGGTAGCCCGCGGCCCCGGCCTCGACGGCGTGCAGGATGTCGGCGTCCGTGTCGTACGTCGTCAGCACCAGCACCTTCGTCTCCGGATATCCCGCGACGATCGCCCCGGTCGCCGAGACCCCGTCGCGACGCGGCATCCGCAGATCCATCAGGACGACGTCCGGCCGGGTCGACTCGACCAGTGCGAGCGCCTTCTCGCCGTCACCGGCCTCGCCGACCACCTCGATGTCGTCGGTCACCGCGAGCATCCCGATCAGCCCCGACCGGACCACCGGATGGTCGTCCACCACCAGTACGCGAACCATCGTCACCCTTCCTGCCCTGTCGCCGGAATCAGCACCTGCACCCGCGTACCCCGGCCCGGCGCGCTGTCCACCGACACCGTGCCGCCGGACTCCTCGACCCGCCCGCGCATCGCGGCCAGACCGTAGCCACCGGACGAGGTACCGGGTGAGAAGCCGGACCCGTCGTCGCTGATCTCGATCGCCACTCCGTCGGCCGACAGCCCCAGCCGGATCCGCACCCGAGTCGCTCCGGCGTGCTTGCGCACGTTGGCGAGCGACTCCTGCGCAGCCCGCAGCAACACCACCTGCTGCCCCTGTGGCAGCGCCGCTACCTCGTCGTCACCCATGTCCAGCGACACCTGGACGTCCACGCCGGTCTCCGCCGCGAACCGCTCACCCTGCCGCCGCAGTACCTCGGCCAGCGTCGCCCCGCTCAACGCCACCGGAGTGAACGCCGCCACCAACGCCCGCGCCTCGGCCAGATTCTCCCGCGCCGTGTCCTCGATCGCCGCCAGCCGCGTGGCGACCGGATCCACCGCACCGCGAGTCAGCTCGACGGCCGCCGTCTGCGAGAGCATCACGATGCTGGTCATGCCCTGGGCGAGCGTGTCGTGGATCTCGCGCGCCATCCGCTCCCGCTCGGCCATCACTCCGGCCGTGTGATGCGCCTCGGCCAGCTCGTCGCGGGCCGCCTCCAGTTGCTCGATCAGCTCGGCCCGCTGCTCGCTCTGGCTGATCACCCGATCGATCCAGATGCCGAGCAGCAGGCTGACGACCAGGCTGATCACCATCCACGGCAGGATGTTCCAGAAGGCGTCGACCGACCATCCCGCCGCCCACAGCTGAGCCGTGCCGACCGTGAACAGCAGCAGGACGCTGAGCGGTACGGCGTCCCACGTGCGGTCGCTCAGCAACCAGATCTGCGGCGAGACGATGAACAGGATGAAGACCGACTGCGGGTAGAGCCCGACGGCCGCGCTGACGCAGACGATCATCAGCCACCGGTAGAGCTGGGACTGCCATCGGCTGCGGGAGACCATCGCGGGCATCGCCAGCAGCCGGTAGGCCACGGCCAGCACCCCGAGCAGGCTCAGGTAGGCAATCTGCCGCCCGCCGGTCAGGTCCGGGGAGAGCAGCGCGGCGAGCACGATGACGGCGAGCATGCCGTAGAAGACGACGTGCCAGCCGACCAGGGTGCGCATCCAGACCGGCGCTTCGGCCCGGCCGTGGGAGAGCTCCATGCGCACCATCCTCCTCCAGAACCGCCGCCGGACACTCATCGCGCCCGCGGCGCCGCCGGAGTACCGCGGACCGGACATCAGCCGGCGTCTTGCCGGGTCCACCGGAACACCCGCTGGGCGACGATCAGCCCCACCACCAGCCACACCGTCAGCACGATCGCGCCGGTGCCGAGCTGCCAGGACCCGGCCGGCTCGTTCACCTCGAACCCGGCCGGCAGGAACACCGACCGCATGCCCTGGGCGAGCCACTTGAGCGGGAAGACCGAGGCGACCCCGCGCATCCACTCCGGCAGGCTGCTGTAGACGAAGTAGACGCCGGAGATGAACTGCAGCAGCAGGACCACCGGGGTGACGACCGCGGAGGCCGCCTTGCCCGACTTCGGGACGACGCTGAACGCGATCCCGAGCACCGATCCCGACGCCGTACCGAGGACGAAGATCCACCCGAAGTCGAGCCAGCGGGCCGGCTCGGTCGGCAGGTCGACACCGAGCAGCAGCCCGGAGATGCCCAGCAGCAGCACGATCTGCGCGATCGAGGTGACCAGGACCAGCCCGATCTTGCCGGCGAAGTAGGCCTGCGGCGGCATCGGCGTACCGCGGAGCCGCTTCAGCAGGCCCATGTCACGCTCCAGCGCGATGCTCATCGCCAGCGACTGGAAGCTGCTCAGGAAGATGCCGGAGGCGATCATCCCGGGCGTGAAGTAGGTGGCGGCGTTGACGCCGTTGCCGAAGTCGCCGTCGCCGAAGACGGCGGAGAAGATGCCGAGGAAGACGATCGGGAAGAAGAAGGTGAAGATCAGCGCCTCCTTCTCCCGGAAGAACTCGCGGACCTCGAGTCTGGTCCGGGCCAAACTCAGCGACAGCGTCGACGGCAGCGGCCTGGTGGTCGGGGTGGTGTCGGTGGTGACCATCAGAGGGCTCCGGCTCCGGCTTCGATCGCGTCGGCGGCGGCAAGGTCAGCGGCGGCACCAGCAACGGCGGTGGCACCAGCGCTGCTGATCAGCTCCAGATAGATGTCTTCCAGGCTCGGCCGCCGGACTTCGAGCTCCGGTACCTCGCCCCCGAAGCGGGCCAGCAGCGCCGCGACCTCGGCGGCCGGCCGGTCGGTGCGCAGCTCCTGCGGGCCGTCGGCGTCGGTCCAGGTGACCCGCGCGGTCCGGGCGCCGCGACCACCGAGGGTTTCCGGCGTACCGACCTCGATCATCCGGCCGTCGGCGATCACCCCGACCCGGTCGGCCAGTTGTTCGGCCTCGTCCAGGTAGTGGGTGGTCAGCAGGATCGTCGTACCGTCGGTGCGCAGTCCCTCGATCAGCGTCCAGAACTGCCGGCGCGCCTCGGGGTCGAACCCGGTGGTCGGCTCGTCCAGGAACAGCAGCTCCGGGTTGCCGACCACGCCGAGGGCGACGTCGAGGCGGCGGCGCTGGCCGCCGGACAGCTTGCGCGGTCTGGCCTTGCGCTTGTCCGTCAGCCCGACCGCGGCGATCACCTCGTCGGGATCCCGCGGGTTCGGGTAGTAGCCGGCGTAGTGACTGACCAGCTCGGCCACCGTCGACTCGGCCTCGTCCCGGGAGCTCTGCAGTACGATCCCGATCCGGCTGCGCCACAGCCGGTCGCCCCGGGCCGGGTCCGCCCCCAGCACCCTGACCTCGCCCTCGTCCGCACGGCGGTACCCCTCCAGCACCTCCGTGGTCGTGGTCTTGCCCGCGCCGTTCGGGCCCAGCAGGGCGAACACCTCACCGCGATGGATGTCGAGGTCGACGCCGGCCACGGCGACCTTGCCCGGGTAGCGCTTCACGAGTCCGCGGACCCGGATCGCGAGGTCTGTCTGTGTCATGTCCCGACTCTCGCTTTTCCGCGCGCCGCCGGGGAGCACCGGACGGCGGACCGGTTGTCCACCGACCGGGGGACACGGAGCTGTACTCCCTGTCGGTCCTTGGATAGCGTCGGGCGCATGAGTCAGACCGTGCGTGGAGTCGTCGCCCTCAGCAAGGGCGCACCAGTAACCATCGAAGAGATCACCATCCCCGACCCCGGCCCCGGCGAGGCGGTCGTGAAGGTGCAGGCCTGCGGCGTCTGCCATACCGACCTGCACTACCGCGAGGGCGGCATCAACGACGAGTTCCCGTTCCTGCTCGGCCACGAGGCGGCCGGCATCGTCGAGTCCGTCGGTGAGGGCGTCACCGAGGTCCAGCCCGGCGACTTCGTCGTCCTGAACTGGCGGGCGGTCTGCGGCAACTGCCGCGCCTGCCTGCGCGGTCGCCCGTGGTACTGCTTCAACACGCACAACGCCCAGCAGAAGATGACCCTTGCCGACGGCACCGAGCTGTCACCCGCGCTCGGCATCGGCGCGTTCGCCGAGAAGACCCTGGTCGCGGCCGGTCAGTGCACCAAGGTCGACCCGGACGCGAAGGCCGAGGTGGCCGGTCTGCTCGGCTGCGGCGTGATGGCCGGCCTCGGTGCCGCGGTGAACACCGGCAACGTCGGCCGTGGCGACACCGTCGCGGTGATCGGCTGCGGCGGAGTCGGTACGGCGTCCGTCGTCGGCGCACGGCTGGCCGGAGCCGCCCGGGTGATCGCGCTGGACATCGACCAGCGCAAGCTCGACGTGGCGCGGGAGCTCGGCGCGACGCACACGATCAACTCCAAGGACCTCGACCACGACGGGGTCGTCGCGGCGGTCCAGGAGCTGACCGGCGGCTTTGGCGCCGACGTGGTGATCGACGCGGTCGGCCGTCCGGAGACCTGGAAGCAGGCCTTCTACGCGCGGGACCTGGCCGGCACGGTGGTGCTGGTCGGCGTACCGACGCCGGAGATGACGCTGGAGATGCCGCTGATCGACTTCTTCGGCCGGGGTGGTTCGCTCAAGTCCAGCTGGTACGGCGACTGCCTGCCGAGCCGGGACTTCCCGCTGCTGATCGACCTGCACCTGCAGGGCCGGTTGCCGCTGGAGCGGTTCGTGTCGGAGACGATCGCGCTGGACGAGGTCGAGGCGGCCTTCGCCAAGATGCACCACGGCGACGTGCTGCGTTCGGTGGTGGTGTTCTGATGGCGGCCCGGATCGAGCGCGTGATCACGTCCGGCACCTTCAGCCTGGACGGCGGCGACTGGGACGTCGACAACAACGTCTGGCTGGTGGGTGACGACGAGGAGGTGCTCGTCGTCGACGCGGCCCACTCCGCCGACGCGATCGTCGAGGCGGTCGGCGGCCGTCGCGTGGTGGCGCTGGTCTGCACCCACGGTCACAACGACCACATCAACGCCGCCCGGGACTTCGCTGCGGCCACCAAGGCGCCGATCTGGCTCAACCCGGCCGACCGGATGCTGTGGGACACGCAGTACGACGTCGCTCCGGATCACGAGCTCGCCGACGGTTCGACCTTCGAGGTCGCCGGTACGACGCTGGTCGCGATCCACACTCCCGGCCACAGTCCCGGCAGCATGTGCCTCTACGCGGCGGACCTGGGCGCGGTCTTCACCGGCGACACGCTCTTCCACGGCGGCCCCGGCGCGACCGGTCGCTCGTACTCCGACAAGCCGACCATCCTGAACTCGATCGAGACCAGGCTGCTCAGCCTGCCGCCGGCGGTCGTGGTGCACACCGGCCACGGCGACACCACCACCATCGGCGCCGAGATCGGCAACATCACCTGACGGCCCGGACCGCCATCACACACCAACCTCATCTCGCGCTGTGACCGCCCGCTCGAGTGAGCTGTTCTGCGGGCCGGCAGCGGTGGTTGGTGTGTGGTGGCGGTCCGCCTGGGTCAGGCGGGCTTCTGGCAGTCGGCGCAGGTGCCGAAGATCTCCAGCGTGTGGCTGATGTCGGCGTAGCCGTGCTCGGCGGCGACCTTGTCCGCCCAGCGCTCGACGGCCGGGCCCTCCACCTCGACGGTCCGGCCGCAGTTGCGGCAGACCAGGTGATGGTGGTGACCCTTCGAGCACCGCCGGTACGCCGTTTCGCCGTCCGCGGTGCGCAGCACGTCGACTTCACGCGAGTCGGCGAGGGCCTGCAGGGTGCGGTAGACCGTGGTCAGACCGACGGCCTCACCCGCGCCCCGGAGCTCCTGGTGGATCTCCTGGGCCGTCCGGAAGTCGTCGAGGTTGTCGAGCGCGGACGCGACCGCCGCGCGCTGACGGGTCGAGCGTGTTCCGATGGCCACCGTTCCTCCTGTCATCCGGTCACCGTGATTTCCGCGGCAACCCGCCCAATTCTCTCAGAAGTCAACAACTTAGTGTTCATCCCAGTGGTCCCCGTGTGCGGCATGCAGATGACCGTCGTGAACATAGTCGACGTGGTCGCCGTGCTCGATCTTGGGATGACCGCACTTCGGGTCATGGGCGTGCTGGTGCGAAGTGCTGACCACGTGGGGTTCCGGGGCAGGCAGGCCGAACTCGGGCTCCTCGTCGGCCAGCGGCGCAAGGGCGCCTCGGCGGCGGCGGAGCAGGGTGCCGGCGATCGCGGCGACGATGAAGCCCGCCAGCGCCAGTACGACGATGGTCGCGCCCGGCGCGACATCCGCGTTGTAGGACGTGATGATGCCGGCCAGACAGGCAGTGACGCCGATCGCACAAGCAGTGACGAACGTACTGCGGAACGACCGCGTGAACTGCTGAGCAGTAGCCACTGGAACCACCATCAGCGCACTGACCAGCAGCAAGCCGACAGTGCGCATCGCGACCGTGACGGTCACGGCGGCCATCACCGCGATCAGCAGGTTCAGTAGCTGCACCCGCAGACCGGTGACGCGCGCGAACTCCTCGTCCTGACACACGGCGAACAGCTGCGGCCCAAGCCCGATCGCGACCACCAGGACGGTCACCGCCAGCCCGACCACGACGTACAGATCGGCAGGGGAGACAGTGGTCAGCGAACCGAACAGGTAGGTGTTCAGAGTCGCTGCGCCTTGCCCTGCCAGGCCGATGAGCAGTACGCCGCCCGCAATGCCGCCGTAGAACAGCAGGGCGAGTGCTACGTCTCCACTGGCCTTCCCGCGGGCCCTGACCAGCTCGATGGCGCAGGCGCCGACGATGGCGACCACGATCGCGGTCAGTACTGGCGCAGTACCGGTCAGGAGACCCAGTGCGACGCCGGTGATCGCGATGTGGCCGATGCCGTCACCCATCAGGGACAGGCGTCGCTGGACGAGGTACGTGCCGATCGCGGGAGCGGACAGGCCGGTGAGCAGCCCGGCGATCAACGCCCGCTGCATGAACTCCAGCTCGAACAACGTCATGACAGCCACCCCGGCTCGTCTTCGATGGACCCGTGCGGGTGGACGTGGGCGTGCGTCTGCGAGGCGTGCGGCGGGCCGTCGTACACGATCCGGCCGCGGCGCAGTACGACGGAGCGGTCGATCAGCGCGTCCATCGGGCCGAGGTCGTGGCTGACCATCACGACGGTCGTGCCGCGCGCGACCCGTTCCCTGATCGCGTCGGCGAAGATCGCCTGGCTGGCCAGGTCGACGCCGGCGGTCGGTTCGTCCAGGATCAGCAGTTCGGGGTCCGACACGAGCGCGCGGGCGATCAGTACGCGCTGCTGCTGACCACCGGACAGTTCGGCGACGGCGTCCTTGCGCCGGTCGGCCATGTCGACGATCTCCAGCGCCTCGTCGACGGCCGCCCGGTCAGCCGCCTTCAACGGCCGGAACAGCCGCCGCTTCGAGAGCAGTCCGGAGGTGACGACCTCAGCCACCGTCGCCGGTACGCCGCCCGCGGCGGTGATCCGCTGCGGTACGTATCCGATGCGGCTCCACTGCCGGAACCGCGGCACCGGCGTACCGAAGAGTTCGACCGTGCCCCGGGCCGCCGGCAGCAGGCCGACCGCGGTGCGGATCAGAGTGGACTTGCCCGAGCCGTTGGTGCCGAGCACCGCGACGACCTCGCCCTGCCGGATCGACAGGTCGACGCCTCGCAGCACGAGACGACCGCCCAGGTCCACCGAGAGATCGGTGACCTGGACGGCCGGCGGTTGGTGGTCTGGTGGTGTCACGCGCAGCTGTTCGCCTTCCGGAGCTCCTGCAGATTCTCGCGCATCAGCGAGAGGTAGGTCTCCTGGGAGTTCGCGTCCGACAGGCCCTCGATCGGGCTCAGGACCGCGGTCTTGACCTTGACGTCGCGGGCGATCGACTCGGCCACCTTCGGGCTGACGAGCTCCTCGTAGAAGATCGTGGTGACTTGCTGCTTGCGCACGATCTCCTGGACCTCCTTGATCCGCGACGGGGTCGGCTCGGCGTCCGGGGTCACTCCGGCGATGCCGACCATCGTCAGACCGTACCGCTTCGCGAGGTAGGCGAAGGCCTCATGACTCGTCACGAACGTCTTCAGTTTGCAGTTGGCGAGCCCGGTCCTGAACTCGGTGTCGAGCTTGCCGACGTCGCCGAGCAGGGTGGCGGCGCGCTGCTTGTAGCCGTCGGCGTGGTCCGGGTCGACCGACACCAGCTTGTCGGTGACGGCCTGGACGACCCCGGCGTACCGGACCGGGTCCAGCCAGAAGTGCGGGTCGAGCTCGCCGCTGGCGTGCGCGGCCGGTGCGACGTACGCCGCGGGGGTCACGGTGGCGGCCGGTTCGTCGTGCGCCTCGCCCTCCTCGTGCTCCTCGAAGTCGGCGCCGGTGTCCTCCAGCTTGGCGGCGGGCGCGACGTCGAAGCCGGCTTCCTTGGCGTTCTGGTCGACGGCCTCGTCGACGGCCGGCTGCAGACCCTTCTCGAAGACGACGAGTTTGGCGCCCGAGATGGTGCCGACCTGCTTCGGCGTCAGCTCCAGGTCGTGCGGCTCGACGCCGGGGGCGGTCAGGGTGGTGACGTTCACCGCGTCGCCCCCCACTGACCGGGCGATGAACTCGAGCGGGTAGAACGAAGCGACCACGTCGAGCTTGCCGTCGGATCCACCGGCGGCGTTGTTGTCACCGCAACCTGCCAGAGTGACCACTGTCAGGGCGGCGAGCCCGGCGACGACTGCACGCGTACTAGATCTCATGACAATCATTTTCATTTAACTGGGGATGGTTGTCAAAACAGGGAGTTGACGTATGGCCAAGCGGCCCGTAGGACGGCGGCGCGCCGACACCAGGTCGAACCGCGGGCGCCGGCTCGAAATTCCGCAGGGTCACGGGCACGGACATGGGCACGGCGACTCGGTGGTGGACACCTCGGTCGTGGACGCCGACGCGGTGGTCGCCCGCCGCGTCCGGATAGTGGTCGCCGCGGTGCTGATCCCGCTGATCACGGCCGCGCTGATCGCCATGGCGGTGATGTGGCCGGGTGGCGACATGAAGATCGCCGCCGCCGAGCAGACCGGCGCCAGCGGTACGGTCGTGTCGCTCGCGCCGTGTCCGGAGACTCCGGCCGACTGTGACGAGGCGACGGTCAAGCTGCGGAGCGCGCCCGGAGCGGACAAGGGCCTCGAGGTGCCGGTCGAGGTGCCCAAGGGAAAGAACGCGGCGGTGCCGATCGAGGCCGGTGACCGGCTGATCCTCGGCGTCCAGAAGGACGCGCCGATGGAGAGCCGGTACCAGTACGTCGATCACGACCGGTCGATCCCGCTGGCCGCGCTGGCCGTGGTCTTCGGGATCGCGGTCATCGCGCTGTCGCGATGGCGAGGGGTCGCCGCACTGGGAGCCCTGGCGGTGACGGCGCTGACGCTGACGCAGTTCATCCTGCCGGCCATCCTGAAGGGCTCGAACCCGCTGCTGGTGGCGGTGGTCGGCGGCTCGGTGATCATGGTCATAGCGCTCTATCTGACCCATGGGATCAACGCGCAGTCGTCGGTGGCGCTGGCCGGGACGATCGCCGCGCTGGGGCTGACGGCCCTGCTGGGATGGGGGTTCGTCAAGGTGAGCGCCTTCTCGGGGCTGGCCGGCGAAGGCGCCTCGGCGGTGAAGGCCTACGTGCCTGACCTCGACCTGACCGGATTGCTCGTGGCGGGCATCGTGATCGGGTCTCTAGGGGTGCTCGACGACGTGACGGTGACCCAGGCCAGCGCGGTCTGGGAGCTGTCGGCGGCCAATCCGGAGGCCGGTCGGGCAGAGCTGATCGGCGCCGGTCTGCGGATCGGGCGTGCGCACGTGGCCTCGGTGGTGAACACGCTGGTGCTCGCCTACGCGGGGGCGGCGCTGCCGATCCTGATGGTGTTCGCGATCGGCGGGGTCTCGACGGGCTACCTGCTCAGTACCGAGGTGGTGGCGGTGGAAGTCGTCCGAGGTCTGGTCGGAAGTCTCGGGATCATCGCGGCCGTCCCGCTGACCACCGCGCTGGCCGCAATGGCTGTCGCCGATCGGTCCCGCGACCTGGTCGCCGGACCGATCACCACCTCACCGACCGGAGAATCCACGGATTCCGCCTGATCGGCGAATTCGGCGGTTGACACAACAAAGTCGGTGGCGGCATCTTCCCAAGCGGTCGGCAGTCGATCTAGAGTTCCGATCTGTCACGGATCGTCCGTCCCAGATCACCTTCCGTGGCTGGACTCGTGAGGAGCCGCGATGTGTCGACGCGTTGGTGTCTGGCTGTTCGGAGCAAGAGGATCGGTCGCCACGACGACGATCGCCGGCGCGGCCGCTCTGAACCACGGCAGCCCGCCCGCCGGGGTGGTGACCGAGCTCCCCGCCTTCGCTGACGCCGGTCTGGTCCCGCTCGACCACCTGGTCTTCGGTGGCCACGACGTGGTCGAGACGCCGCTGACGAAGCGCGTCGAGCAGTTGATGGCCGGTGGAGTGCTCCCACCGGGCCTCGACCGCTTGATAGCAGCCGAACTGGCGGAAGCCGACCGGAACATCGTGCTGCTGCCAGGCCGCGGGCGGAGCGAGCCGGCTGCTCCGCAGCGGGCGCTGGTGCAGCGGATGGCCGAGGACATCCGAGCCTTCCGGTTGCGGAACGACCTGGATCACGTGGTGGCGATCAACGTGGCTTCCACCGAAGCGCCGTACGCGATGGATTTTGCCGGGGTGGCCGAGTTGCGGGCGGCGCTCGACGGCAGCGACGTGGTGCCGGCCAGTGTGCTCGGCGCGCTGGCCGCGTTCGAGGCGGGCGCGGCGTACGTGGACTTCACGCCGTCTCCCTCGATCCGGCCGGCGGTTGTGCGGGACTGGGCGGTGGAGAAAGGCCTGCCGTACGGCGGGCAGGACGCGAAAACGGGCGAGACGCTGGTGAAGAGCGTGCTCGCGCCGATGTTCGCGGCCCGCGCTCTGCCGGTGCACGCCTGGTCCGGGACGAACCTGCTCGGCGGCGGTGACGGCGCCACGCTGGCCGATCCGCGGGCGGCCGAATCGAAGAGCATCTCCAAGGAGCGTGGACTCACCGAGCTGATCGGCGACGTCGCGGGGGAGGTGCACATCGACTACGTGGACCCGATGGGCGACTGGAAGACGGCCTGGGATCACGTGCTGTTCTCGGGCTTCCTCGGCGTACGGATGACGCTGCAGTTCACCTGGCAGGGCTGCGACTCCGCGCTGGCCGCTCCGCTGGTGCTCGACCTGGCCCGGCTGTCGGCACTGGCCCTCGAACGCGAACACGTCGGCGCGATGCCGTTCCTCGGCTTCTACTTCAAGGACCCGATCGAGTCGGCGGAACACTCGCTGGTCCGCCAGTACGACGAACTGGTGCGGTGGGTCCGCGAATGCTGAAGCAACCGGTACGCCGTACTCGACTCGCCGACCTGGCCGAACTGGTCCGGGCTCCGGCCGCGCTCACCGTTCCAGGCGACGTCCTCGCCGGCGCAGTAGCCGCAGGCAATCTCCGGCCGGCCCGCCTGGCTGGTCTCGCTGCCTCCTCGATAGCCATCTACTGGGCCGGCATGGCGCTCAACGACTGGTCCGATCGAGACCTGGACGCAGTCGAGCGGCCCGAGCGCCCCATCCCCTCCGGCCGAGTCACCCCGCGTACTGCGCTCGCCCTCGCCTCGGGTCTCACTGCTACCGGCCTGGCCCTCTCAGCCCTCGCCGGAGGACGCTCCACCCTCCGCACCTCGGCGGTCCTGGCAGCCACTGCCTGGACCTACGACTTAGCCGCCAAGAACACCCCGGCCGGCCCGTTCGTCATGGCGACGGCCCGAGCCCTGGACGTGCTGGTCGGCGCCGGCTCCAGCCGACGCTCCGCCGTACGGCCGGCACTGGCCATAGGCACCCACATCCTCACCACCACTCTCATCTCCCGGGGCGAAGTACACGGCAGCACCCCTGCTGCTTCCCGAGCCGCACTAGCGGCCACTGCTGCGATCACCACGGCGACAGCCGGCCACCGCAGGTCGAGCCCAGCAACATCCACAGGCAACGCGGCGGCGTTGGCCGGTTTGTACGCGTGGTCCGTGGGACGGGCTCAGGTAGCTGCAGCTCAGGAGCCGAGCGCGCAGAACGTGCGAAAGGCAGTAGGAGCAGGGATTCACGGGTTGGTGCCGTTGCAGGCGGCCTGGTGTGCCAGAGGCGGCAAGCCGCTGCTGGGCGCCGGGCTGACGGTCGCGTTGCCGCTCGCCAAGGCGCTGGCACGAAGGATCTCGCCGACATGAGACTTGGTTACGGGACCAACGGATTCGCCAATCACCGGCTGCCGGAGGCGCTGGCGGTGATCGCCGACCTCGGGTACGACGGGGTCGCGTTGACGCTCGACCACAACCATCTGGATCCGTTCGGGCCGGAGCTGCGGCAGCGCACCGCCGAGGTCGGCAGAATGCTTGCCGAGCGCAACCTTTCGGTGGTGGTCGAGACCGGCGCCCGGTACGTGCTCGATCCGTATCGCAAGCACGAGCCGACCCTGCTGCACACCACCGGCGCGGAGTGGCGGATCGCCCTGCTGGAACGCGCCGTCGAGGTGGCCGCCGACCTGAATGCCGACGCGGTCTCCTTCTGGTCCGGCAATCTTCCGTCCGGCGTCTCACCCGAGCTCGGCTGGCAGCGTCTGGTGGCCGGCTGCGAGCAACTCGTCGCGTACGCCGCCGACCGCGGTGTGCGGCTCGGTCTCGAGCCGGAGCCCGGCATGCTCGTCGACGATCTGGCCGGCTACCTCAAGCTCCAGGCCGAGGTCGGCAGCGAGACGCTCGGCCTCACGCTCGACATCGGTCACCTGGTCTGCAACGAGCCCCAGTCCCCACCCGCCTGCATCGCCGCCGCGGCGCAGTACCTGGTCAACGTCCAGATCGACGACATGCGTCGTGGGGTGCACGAACATCTCGAGTTCGGCACCGGTGAGGTCGACTTCCCGCCGGTCTTCCAGGCTCTGCGCGAGATCGGCTACCAAGGTCTGGTGGCGGTGGAGCTCCCACGCCACTCGCATGCCGCCCCGACGGTCGCCAGAGAGTCGATCGAGTTCCTGCGCAAGGCGTCAGCATGATGCGGGCAGAGCTGTTGGAGGAGCTGCTGCCCGCGGCAGCGCGTGCTTGGCTTGCGGACGCACGCCGGGAGCCGCTGGCCTCAGCTTTCCCCGCAGCAGCTCGCAAGGTCGGTCGCGAGCGGCTGAGCCCGGCCTGGACCACCGACCAGGCGGCCCGAGCGCTGCTGCTCGTCGGCGCCTCGGCGACCGACATCCTCGAGGTCTACCGGTACGGCGATGCGGCCGAGAAGCTCGCCGTTCTGCACGCCCTCTCGGTCCCCGACCTCGCGGAAGCGTTGCAGGACCAAGCGGTCCCGATCATCGAGGACGCGATCCGCACCAACGACCGGCGGCTGATCGCGGCCGCCCTCGGGCCCTACGCCACCGAGCACCTCCCTCCACACGCCTTCCGCCAGGCAGTACTGAAGTGCGTGTTCGCCGACATCCCGCTGGCCGTGGTCGACGGCCTGCCGAAGCGGGTGGATCAGGAACTGATCCGGATGATGTCCGATTTCGCCACCGAACGGAGCGCAGCCGGCCGGGACCTCCCCGCCGACTTGGAGGCGTACCTCACCAGCCCGCCCTGAGAGGTCAACATGCGCATCTTCGATCCGCACATCCACATGACGTCGCGGACCACCGACGACTACGCCGCGATGGCGGCCCACGGAGTGCAGGCCCTGGTGGAGCCCGCGTTCTGGCTGGGGCAGCCGCGGACCAGCGTCGGCTCGTTCGTCGACTACTTCGACGCGTTGATCGGCTGGGAGCCGTTCCGCGCGGCGCAGTACGGGATCAAGCACCACTGCACGATCGCGCTCAACCCGAAGGAGGCCAACGACCCGCGCTGCCGTGAGGTGCTGGAAGTGCTGCCGCGCTACCTCGCCAAGGACGGGGTGGTCGCGGTCGGCGAGGTCGGCTACGACTCGATGACGCCGGAGGAGGACGAGGTCTTCGCCCACCAGCTCGACCTGGCCCGGCAGTTCGAGCTGCCCGTCCTGGTCCACACCCCGCATCGCGACAAGGGCGCCGGTACGACGCGCACGCTCGACGTGGTGAAGGAGTCCGGCGTCGCACCGCACCTGGTGGTGGTGGACCACCTCAACGAGGTGACGGTCAAGGAGGTCGCCGACTCCGGCTGCTGGATGGGCTTCTCGATCTACCCCGACACCAAGATGGACCCCGGCCGGATGGTGGCGATCCTGCAGCAGTTCGGCACCGACCGGGTGCTGGTCAACTCGGCCGCCGACTGGGGGAAGTCCGATCCGTTGCGGACCTACGCGACCGGTCGGGCGATGCTCGCCGCGGGGTTCACCGACGACGACGTCGACCAGGTCCTGTGGCGCAACCCGGTCGCCTTCTACGGCCAGTCGCAACGACTGGAGCTCGGCGAGAGCAGCCCGCCGGACACGTTCGCGGGCAACTCGATCCTGCGAGGGGCCAGACCATGAGGTTCCGCCATCCCGACGGCTCGGTCGTCCACCTCGCCTACTGCACCAACGTCCACCCGGCCGAGGATCTCGAAGGCGTCATCGCCCAGCTCGACGGCTGCTCCGCGCTCGTCCGCGAGGAACTCGGCGTCCCGGTCCTCGGCGTCGGCCTCTGGCTGGCCAACACCCTGGCCGACCGGCTGGCCAACTCGTCCGTCGCCCTCAACCGGCTGCGCCGCGCGCTCGACCGCAACGGCCTCGAAGTCGTCACCCTGAACGGCTTCCCGTACGCCGGTTTCCACGATCGCGTGGTCGGCAAAAAGGTCTACTCACCGGACTGGACCGAGCCGGCCAGGCTCCAGTACACCCTCGATCTGGTGGACGTGCTCGCCGAACTGATGCCCGCCGACGCGGCGTACGGATCGATCTCGACCTTGCCACTGGCCTGGCGTACGCCGTGGAACCGGACCCGTGACGCTCAGGCCCGGGAGGCCTTCAACCGTCTCGAACTGCGCCTCGCCAGATCCCAGGAGTCCACCGGCCGCCGCATCCGGGTCGCGATCGAACCAGAACCCGGCTGCATCCTCGAGATGATCCCGCAGGCCGCCGACTGGCTCACCCCGTACGCCGCGCAGTCGCTGGTCGGCCTGTGTCTCGACACCTGCCACCTCGCGGTCCAGTTCGAGGAGCCTGCCGAAGCGTTCGCCACCCTGCGGCGGGCCGGCGTGGAGGTGGTCAAGAGCCAGGTCTCGGCCGCCCTGCACGTTCCGCACCCCGACGATCCGGTCGCGCTCGAACTGCTGAACGAGTTCGCCGAGCCGAAGTTCCTGCACCAGACCCGCGAGTACGGCGGCCCCGGGATCGACGATCTCGACCTGATCGACCAGCTGTCCGGGCGGGCGTCCTGGCGAGTGCACTTCCACGTTCCCGTGCACGCCGCGCCGCGCCCGCCGCTGACCAGCACCACCGGGGTCCTCGAGGAGAGCCTGCAGCACCTCGTCGGCGGTGTCCGTCCGCTGACCCACCATCTGGAGTCCGAGACCTACACCTGGTCCGTGCTGCCGACCGCACCCAAGAACCAGCGTGAGCTGGCCGAAGGCATCGCCGGAGAGCTCGCCTGGCTGCGCGACCGCCTGGTCGGCCTCGGTCTGGAGGAGATCAAATGAGCAAGCAGGTCGTGGTCATCGACGTCGTCGGTCTCACCCCTCGGCTGCTGCGCAGGATGCCCAGGCTGCGGCAACTGCCGCTGAACCGCGAGCTGGGCACCGTGCTGCCGGCGGTCACTTGCTCGGCCCAGGCCACCTTCCTCACCGGCACGCTGCCGAAGGAGCACGGCATCGTCGGCAACGGCTGGTACTTCCGCGAGCTCGGCGAGGTCTTCCTCTGGCGTCAGCACAACCAGCTCGTCCAGGGGGAGAAGGTCTGGGACGTTGCCCGCCGCAACAACCCGCGGTACAAGGTCGCGAACGTCTGCTGGTGGTACGCGATGGGCGCGGAGACCGATCTGCTGGTCACGCCGCGACCGATCTACTACGCCGACGGCCGCAAGGCGCCGGACTGCTACACCCGGCCGGTCGAGCTGCACGACCGGCTGACCGGCAAGCTCGGCGACTTCCCGCTCTTCCACTACTGGGGGCCGACGGCATCGATCAGGTCGAGCGAGTGGATCGTTGCCGCGTCCCGGCAGATCCTTGCCGAGGACGACCCGGACCTGCTGCTCACCTATGTCCCGCACCTCGACTACGACCTGCAGCGGTACGGCGCCTCGTCGGTCGAGGCGACCCGGGCCGCGATCGCGCTGGACGCCGTACTGGCTCCGTTGCTGGACGATGCCGAGGCCAAGGGGGCGACGGTGATCGTGCTGTCGGAGTACGGGATCACCGACGTGTCGCGGCCGGTCGACCTCAACCGGTTGCTGCGCGCGGAAGGGCTGCTGGAGGTGCACACCCAGGACGGGATGGAGTACCTCGATCCGTGGACGTCGCGTGCCTTCGCGGTCGCGGATCATCAGCTGGCTCACGTGTACGTCAAGGATCCGGCCGAGGTGGACGCCGTCCGCAAGCTTCTCGACGGATTGCCAGGGGTGGCCGAGGTACTCGATGCCCAGGGCAAGCAAAAGTACGGGCTGGATCACGAGCGAGCCGGTGAGCTGGTCGCGGTGGCGGAGCCCGACTCGTGGTTCACCTACTACTACTGGCTCGACGACGAGCGTGCGCCGGACTTCGCCAGGGGAGTGGAGATCCACCGCAAACCCGGCTACGACCCGGCCGAGCTGTTCTTCGATCCGGCCGACCGGTGGGTGAAGCCGCGGGCGGCGTCGTACCTGCTGAAGAAGAAGCTCGGACTGCGCTACGCGATGTCGGTGGTTCCGCTCGACCCGTCGATCGTGCGCGGGTCCCACGGCCGCCTGCCCGCTTCGCCGGAGGATGGTCCGGTCTTCCTCAGCAGCGATCCACAGCTGGCTCCGGCGGGACGGATCGAGGCGACCGGCGTACGGGATCTGATTCTGAGAGCAGGAGAGGACTAGGGTGTGTCTCCTAATTCCCGCCTACTGCGCGGCACTCGGCACGGCACCTCGACGCACTGGAGCAAAGACCACGATGGAAAAGCATCGAGGCCTTCACTCCAGCACGCCGAGCTACCGCACCGAGCACCTGCTCGCTACGGCGGGAATTAGGAGACACACCCTAGGCGGACTCGCGGATGACGATCTCGGTCGGCAGGATGACCGAGTCGGCGTGGCCGTCGGCGAGCAGGTCGAGCAGCAGGCGGACCGTCCGGGCCGCCTGCTCACCCATCGGGCTGCGGACCGTGGTCAGCGGGGGAGCGGTGTAGAGCGCGGCCTCGATGTCGTCGAAGCCGACCACCGCCACATCGTCGGGCACCCGGCGGCCGGCTTCGCGCAGGGTGCGGAGCGCGCCGATCGCCATCAGGTCGTTGGCGGCGAAGACGGCGTCGAGCTGCGGATCGTCACGCAGCAGCTGGCGCATCGCCTCCGCGCCGGAGATCCGGGTGAAGTCGCCCAGGGCAACGATCGAGCGACGGTCGGTCTCCTGGAGGCACTGCCGGTAGCCGTTCAGCCGCTCCTGCGCCGCCCGCATGTCGAGTGGACCGGAGATGGTGGCGATCCGCTGCCGGCCCTGGCCGAGCAGGTGCTGCACGGCCTTGGTGGCGCCGCCGAGATTGTCGTTGTCGACGCACGGCATCAGGCCGGGCGTCGCGAGCCGGCCGTGGGAGACGATCGGTAGGCCGGTCCGCGCCAGCACGGCGGGCAACGGGTCGGAGCCGTCCATCGACACCAGCATCGCGCCGTCGACGTGACCGCCGGCGAGGTACTTCTCGACCCGCAGCCGGCTCTCGTCGGAGCCGGCCAGCACGAGCGAGACCTGTTTGCCGGCTGCCTCCAGCGCCCGTGAGGCCGCCCGGACGACCATCGCGAACATCGGGTCGTCGGAGACCAGCCCGGCCGGTGGGTCGGAGACGATGATGGCGACCGTGTTGGTCTTCTGGGTGACCAGGTTGCGGGCCGCGCCGTTCGGCACGTAGCCGAGCTCGGTCACCGCAGCCATCACGATCTGGCGGATCTCCGGCGCGACCGTGGGCTCGCCGTTGATCACCCGGGAGACGCTCGACTTCGAGACCCCGGCCCGGGCCGCGACGGCGTGCAGCGTCGGTCGTCGCACGTGCTTCCCCCTCAGACTCGGCCGGCCAGGGGAGCGTTCCCCACGACTGAGGATCCCGGCGGTTCCGGAACCTTGTCAAGGTCGGCCGATGTTTCGCGCAGGTTGCGGGCAAGTGACCACGAGGTCTTGACACCGTTCCCTGAGCACGGTTTTCTCAGGCTTAGGGAACGTTCCCCCGGTTCTTTCTCGTCCCGCCCCAGGAGTCGCCATGTCCGCCCTTTCCCCGCCCTCCTTTCGACTCGGCAGAACCCGTCCGGCCCAGCGCGCGAAGCTCGTCACCGGTCTCGCGGTGGCCGCGAGCCTGGTCCTGGCCCTGCTGGTCAGCCAGCCAGCCGACGCAGCCGACACCCTGCTCTCCCAAGGCAAGACCGCCACCGCCTCGTCCGCCGAGAACACCGTCTTCACGGCGGCCTCGGCGGTCGACGGCGACGCGGGCACCCGCTGGTCGAGCGCGCACGCCGACCCGCAGTGGATCCAGGTCGACCTCGGTCAGACCGCCACCGTCAACCAGGTCCAGCTCAACTGGGAGACGGCCGCCGCGAAGGCCTTCCAGATCCAGGTCTCCGCCGACGGCACCAACTGGAACTCGATCTACACGACCACCACCAGCACCGGTGGCAACCAGACCCTGACCGTCTCCGGCTCCGGCCGCTACGTCCGGATGCTCGGCACCCAGCGCACGACCCAGTGGGGCTACTCGCTGTGGGAGTTCAAGGTCTTCGGTACGCCGGGAGCAGGCCCCGGCCCCGGCAGCAAACTGCTCTCCTACGGCAAGACCGGCGCGGCCTCGTCGCAGCAGCACGACAACAACTGCTGGGAGTGCACGCCGGCCCGCGCGTTCGACCTCGACCCGGCCAGTCGCTGGGCGACCACGACCGACAGCGGCTGGGTCGACCCGGGCTGGATCTCCGTCGACCTCGGCGCGACCGCCCAGATCGACAAGGTGATCCTGCAGTGGGATCCCGCCTCGGCGAAGTCGTACCAGATCCAGGTTTCCGGCGACAACGTCAACTGGACCCCGATCTACACCAGCACCGCCGGTCCGGGGTTCAAGGAGACGCTGAACGTCACCGGCTCCGGCCGCTACGTCCGGATGTACGGGACCCAGCGCAACACGCCGTACGGGTACTCGCTGTGGGAGTTCCAGGTCTACGGCACCGGTGGCGCGCCGATCACGCCGCCTGCCCCGCCGGCCGACCCGGCGAACCCGCCGCAGCTGATCTGGTCCGACGAGTTCAACGGCGCGGCGGGCAGCAAGCCCGACGCGGCCAAGTGGACGATCGACCCCGGCACCGGTCCGAACAACGAACTCGAGTACTACACCAACAACGACAACGCCTCGATGGACGGCAACGGCAACCTGGTGATGGAGGCCCGCAAGCAGGCCACCCCCGGCTCGGCCTGTCCGACCGACCCGCTGACCGGCAGCGGCACCTGCCAGTACACGTCGCACCGGATGAACACCGGCGGCAAGTTCACCACCACCTACGGCAAGATCGAGGCCCGGGTGAAGATCCCGAAGGGCAACGGACTGTGGCCGGCCTTCTGGATGATGGGCGCGGACTTCCTGACCGGCCGCCCGTGGCCCTACAACGGTGAGATCGACATCCTCGAGGTGCTCGGCAAGGACGTGAAGACGGCGTACTCGACGGTGCACGCGCCGGCCTACAACGGCGGTGGCGGGATCGGCGGTTCGTACACGTTGCCGAACGGCGCCGACTACTCCGACGACTTCCACACCTGGGCGGCCGCCTGGGACAGCAAGGGCATCGTCTACACCCTCGACGGCCGGACGGTCTTCACCCTGGACAAGGCTCAGGTGGAGGCGACCCGCGGTCCGTGGATCTTCGACCACCCGTTCTACATCATCCTCAACCTCGCGGTCGGCGGTGACTGGCCCGGCCCGCCCGACGCCAGTACGCCGTTCCCGGCCAAGATGCTCGTCGACTACGTGCGGGTGTACCGATGATCGCGCGCAAGCGGTTCAGGATCGGCACCCTGACCGTCGCTCTGCTCGCCCTGCTCGGTGCTTACCTGGTGGTCGCCAGCCGGCCCGCGCAGGCTGCGGAAACCCTGCTGTCACAGGGAAAGCCGGTGCTCGCCTCTTCGGTGGAGAGCGCCGCCTTCCCGGCCGCGGCAGCGGTGGACGGCAACAACGGCACTCGCTGGGCCAGCGGGTTCGCCGACAACCAGTGGCTCCAGGTCGACCTGGGATCCGCGCAGGCCGTCAACCGCGTCGTACTGCGTTGGGAAGCGGCGTACGCACGGGGTTTCCAGATCCAGACCTCCGGCAACGGCAGTAGCTGGACCACGATCCAGACCACCACGAACGGCACCGGCGGCGAGCAGAGTCTCGTTGTCAACGGCAACGGCCGGTACGTCCGGGTGCTGGTCACCCAGCGTGCGACCCAGTGGGGCGCCTCGCTGTTCGAGTTCCAGGTGTACGGCGGTACGCCGGGTGGCGGTGGCCCGATCGTGCGGGTGGCCGAGTTCCTGGCGGACTGCCCGTTCACGCACCGGCTGCCGGACGACCCGATCGTGTTCCCGAACCTGCCGGGCGCCTCGCACCTGCACAGCTTCTTCGGTGCGACCGTGACGAACGCGCACACCACGGTGGACGATCTGGTCAACTCGCCGACCTCGTGCAACCCGGCCGAGGACAAGTCGTCGTACTGGGTGCCCACCCTGCTGGTGAACAACCAGCCGGTCGAACCGACCGGGACGACCTTCTACTACCTGGGTGAGGGCGTGCGCGACGACGTCATCGCCCGGACCCAGCCGCTGCCGTTCGGGCTGCGGATCGTGGCCGGCAACGCGAAGGCCACCGGGCCGGGCGACAACACGATCTCGCGGTGGTCCTGCCTGCACGCCGGTGACGCCGGCTCCGGGCACGACTTCGTCACCTGCCCGGCCGGCACGATGCTGGAGTCCTACCTGGACTTCCCGCAGTGCTGGAACGGGCGCGATCTGGACTCGCCGGACCACAAGAGCCACATGTCCTACCCGGTCAACGGCGGCTGCCCGGCCACCCACCCGGTGCCGGTGCCGAAGCTGCGGCAGGTCCTGCGGTACCCGGTGAACGGCTCGACGGCCGGCTTCCGGCTCTCCTCGGGCGGTGGCTTCACCATGCACGGCGACTTCTTCAACGCCTGGCCGGTGGCCGAGATGGAGCGCCGCGTCAACGACTGCATCCGCCCGATCATCAAGTGCGGGGCGAACGGTCACCCGTAACCCGCGGTACTCCGCCAGGTAGTTCCCTCCGATCGGCCGGGCGGGTCCACGTCCCAGGACCCGCCCGGCTGCCCTTCCTTTACGACAGATCTCTGCTTAACTGGTGTGACCGCTTTCGAGGAGCTCTCCACCGCCCCCGTTTTTCGAGGAGTTCGTTCATGAAGGCCCTGACTCGTGGTGCGCCGTCCCGCCTGCTGCCCTGCGTCCTGCTGCTGGCCGCCCTGACCGGATGCGGCTCGTCCGCCGCCGGCTCGGCGCCACCGCCGGCCGCTCCGACCTCGGCCCCGGTGCCGACCCCGGCGACCAGTACGTCCTGGGACATCGACCCGTCGTTCAACGCGACCGACCTGGCCTGGATCGAGCTCGCGATCCCGATGGACGAGCAACTCCTGCAGGTCCTGCGGATCGCCGAGAAGCAGGCCACCAGTCCCGCGACGAAGAAGTTCGCGTCGGAGCTGGCCGCCGGGCACCGGACCGAGCTGGCCCAGTTCGTCGAGCTGCGCACTCGCTCCCGGCTGCCGGTCCGCAACCCGCACAAGGGTCACGACATGCCCGGCATGATGACCGAGCCGGAGGTCGCCACCCTGGCGAAGACCACCGGGCCCGCCTTCGATCCGCTCTTCGAGAAGAACCTCAAGGAGCACCTCGACCAGTCGATCGTGCTGGCCAAGAGCATCACCACCGAAGGCAGCGACCCCGCGGCGAAGAAGCTGGCGGCCTCGATCATCACCACCCGCGCGGGCCAGCTGAAGCAGCTCTCGGGGCTCTGAGCAACCGGTCTTCTAGAGTGCCGCCATGAAGATCGTGGACGCGTCCGTCGTCGTCACCAGCCCGGGCCGCAACTTCGTCACGCTGAAACTCACCACCGACGACGGCGTGACCGGTCTCGGTGACGCCACCCTGAACGGGCGCGAGCTTGCAGTGGTGTCTTACCTGCGTGACCACGTCGCACCGCTGCTGATCGGCCTCGACCCGCACCGGATCGAGGACACCTGGCAGTCGCTCTACCGGGGCGCTTACTGGCGCCGCGGCCCGGTGACGATGGCGGCGATCGCCGCTGTGGACGTGGCGTTGTGGGACATCAAGGCCAAGGTGGCCGGCCTGCCGCTGTACCAGCTGCTCGGTGGGGCCAGCCGCGATCGGGTGCGCACCTACGGTCACGCCAGCGGGCGCGACGTACCGGAGCTGTTCGACTCGGTCCGGGCGCGGCTGGAGCAGGGGTACCAGTCGATCCGGATCCAGACCGGCATCCCCGGCCTGCAGCGGGTGTACGGAGTCGGCGGCGGGCCGGAGACCACGCCGGACGGCCGAGTGCGGCCGCTGGTCGAGGACTGGGACACCGGCGCCTATCTGCGCCACATGCCGACCGTCTTCGAGGCGGTTCGCAACGAGTTCGGTCCGGAGCTGCCGCTGCTGCACGACGCCCACCACCGGCTCACGCCGCAGCAGGCCGCGCGGCTGGGCAAAGACCTGGAGCCGTACGACCTGTTCTGGCTCGAGGACTGCACACCCGCCGAGAACCAGGAGGGCCTGCGCCTGGTCCGCAGCCACACCACCACGCCGCTGGCGATCGGTGAGGTCTTCAACACCGTCCACGACTTCCGGACGCTGGTCAACGAGCAGCTGATCGACTACGTCCGGGCGGCCGTCACGCACTTCGGTGGGGTCTCGCCGATCAGGAAGCTGTTCGACTTCGCCGCCCAGCAGCAGATCAAGAGCGCCATCCACGGACCCGAGGACATCTCGCCGGTCGGGATGGCCGCCGCGATCCACCTCGACCTGGCGATCCACAACTTCGGCATCCAGGAGTACGCCGGCTACACCGCCGCCACGGACGAGGTGTTCCGGCACGCGTTCACGTTCACCGACGGCCACCTGCATCCCGGCGAGGCGGTGGGGCTGGGCGTGGAGCTGGACGAGGAACTGGCCGCCGCGCACCCGTACGCCGCGGCCTACCTGCCGGTCAACCGCCTCGCGGACGGGACCGTCCACGACTGGTGACCGGACGGCCGGGTCAGGTGTGGCCGGTCAGGTCAGGGGTTGGCGATCCGGGAGACCGCGAACAGCAGGATCACCAGCACCGTGAAGATCCGCAGGAAGCGGGCCCCGTTGCCGACCACCGGCCAGGACAGGAACCCGAGCCAGCCGAGCAGGAGGGCCAGCAGCACCAGCGCCGGTACGCCGAAGCTGATCGGGGCGAAGACACCGACCAGCACGAGCACGAGCGTGATCCCCGGCAGCGTCAGCTTCGGCATCCCGTGCAACCTGGCGACGATCGGGTAGCTGGCCTTGGTGATCCGCGCCCGGAGCGGACTGACCGGCTGACTGCTGGGTGTGCTGCTCATTCCCCCATCATTCCAGGCCACCGGAGCAGGGCCAGCGGCCGGTGACCCCGGGCGACGCCGTACGCTGTCGCGAGTGTTCGTGGTGATCAGGTTCCGGGTCGAAGAGGCCGCTCAGCCGGAGTTCATCGGCCGGCTGGAGACCGCCGTCGAGGTGCTGTCGCGGCAGAAGGGTTTCGTCGCGGCCAGGACCGGGCGCAACGCCGACGACCCCGAGTTGCTGGCGCTGAGCATGGAGTGGCTGAACATCGGCAGCTACCGGCGCGCGCTGTCGCCGTACGAGGTCAAGCTGGCGGCCGTGCCGCTGCTGTCGCAGGCGATCGACGAACCGTCCGCCTACGACGATCTGAGTGAATTCTCACCGCACCGCTGACCGGATAACCTGGTCCCTTCCCGTACCACCACTCTGGAGTCGAAACGTGCCCGTGGATACCGTCGATGCCGTCGTCAGCCTCAGTAAGCGGAGAGGCTTCGTCTACCCGTGCGGCGAGATCTACGGTGGTACCAAGTCGGCCTGGGACTACGGACCGCTCGGCGTCGAGCTGAAGAACAACGTGCGCACCCAGTGGTGGCGCTCGATGGTGACCAGTCGCGACGACATCGTCGGGCTGGACTCCTCGGTCATCCTGCCGACCCGGGTCTGGGAGGCCTCCGGTCACCTGCAGGAGTTCGTCGACCCGCTGACCGAGTGCCAGTCCTGCCACAAGCGCTACCGCGACGACCACCTGCGGGAGGATTTCGCCCGGCGGAAGAACAAGGACGCCGACGAGGTCAAGCTGGACGAGCTGTCCTGCCCGAACTGCGGGAACAAGGGCACCTTCACCGAGTCGCGGATGTTCAACGGCCTGCTGAAGACCTACCTCGGCCCGGTCGAGTCCGAGGAAGGCCTGCACTACCTGCGGCCGGAGACCGCCCAGGGCATCTTCGTCAACTTCGCCAACGTGATGGGCACGGCGCGGAAGAAGCCGCCGTTCGGGATCGCCCAGGTCGGCAAGAGCTTCCGCAACGAGATCACCCCCGGCAACTTCATCTTCCGGACCCGTGAGTTCGAGCAGATGGAGATGGAGTTCTTCGTCCCGCCGGGCGCGGACGAGGAGTGGCACGAGTACTGGCTGAAGACCCGCTGGGACTGGTACCTCGGGCTCGGGCTGAACCCGGACAACATGCGGTTCTACGAGCACCCGAAGGAGAAGCTCAGCCACTACTCCAAGCGGACCGTCGACATCGAATACAAGTTCCACTTCGGCGGCAAGGAGTTCGACGAGCTGGAGGGGATCGCGAACCGGACCGACTTCGACCTGTCCACGCACTCCAAGCACTCCGGCGTCGACCTGTCCTACTTCGACCAGGAGAAGGGCGAGCGCTGGACGCCGTACGTGATCGAGCCGGCCGCCGGCCTGACCCGCAACGTGCTGGCCTTCCTGCTGGACGCCTACACCGAGGACGAGGCACCGAACGCCAAGGGCGGCGTCGACAAGCGGACCGTACTGCGCTTCGACCCGCGGCTGGCGCCGGTCAAGGCGGCCGTGCTGCCGCTGTCCCGCAACGCGGACCTGTCCCCGAAGGCCAAGGCCCTGGCCGGCGAGCTGCGGCAGAACTGGAACGTGGACTTCGACGACGCCGGGGCGATCGGCCGGCGCTACCGCCGCCAGGACGAGATCGGTACGCCGTACTGCATCACGGTCGACTTCGACACCCTCGACGACCAGGCGGTGACGATCCGCGAGCGGGACTCGATGAAGCAGGAGCGGGTCGCGCTGACCGAGGTGACCGGCTACCTCGCGCAGCGTCTGGTGGGTTGCTGACGATGCCCGGACCGACGCTGCGTGGATTGCTGACGCCCAGCCGGACGAAGTTCGGCGTGGCCGTCTTCGGGCTGAGCGCCCTGCTGGTGTTCCTGGTCGCGGGTTGCTCGGACTCCGCGCCGGACGCGAGCAACCCGCCCGCGTCCAGTCCGACCACCGGCTCGACCGGCTCGACGCCTTCCGCGCCCGGCTCCACCGCGCCGATCCCGACCGCTTCGACGCCGTCGCTCACCCCGCTGCCGACCCCGTCGAAGCCGTGGCCGACCCCGTCGGTCAAGGGCGAGCCGGCCTCGGATGCGCCGCTGGCCCAGCGGATCCGGTTCGCGATCTCGAAGCAGACGCAGGTCACCGCGGGCCGCGCTGCCACCACAACGGTGAACTGTCCGGGCATCGACAAGGCGGAGACAGCGGGCAAGCACACGCTGGACTGCACGGTCACCTACGCGGGCAAGTCGTACCAGGGGACCTTGACGGTCGACGCGAAGCAGTACAGCGCGTCGTACAAGTTCACCTCCGACGAGGTGGCGATCGTTCGGCCGAAGGTGGTCGACGCGGTCCTGCGGACGGTGCCCGATGCCGCGAAGGTCACCTGCACGATGGACGACGTCGCGATCGTCAAGCCCGCCGGCGAGGCGCTGTCCTGCGACGTGACGACCACGGCGAACGCGGTGCAGCCCTACCGGGCGCGGATCTCCGGCAACGGTCAAGTCCTGGTGGCGAAGGCCTGACCATGCTGAAGCTCGGGAACCTGACGATCGACACCCCGGTGGTGCTCGCGCCGATGGCGGGGATCACCAACGCGGCGTACCGGCGGCTGTGTGCCGAGCAGGGCGCCGGGCTCTACGTCTGCGAGATGATCACCTCGCGCGGGATCGTCGAGGGCGATCAGAAGAGTCTCGACATGCTGACCTTCGATGAGCGCGAGACCGTGCGGTCGGTGCAGTTGTACGGCGTCGATCCGGTCTATGTCGGGCGCGCGGTCGAGCTGCTGTGCTCGGAGTACGGGGTGGCGCACGTCGACCTGAACTTCGGCTGCCCGGTGCCGAAGGTGACCCGCAAGGGTGGCGGCGCAGCCCTTCCCTGGAAGCGGAATCTGCTCGGCGCGATCCTGCAGGCGGCGGTGAAGGCGGCTACGCCGTACGGGATTCCGGTGACGATGAAGACCCGGATCGGGATCGACAGCGGGCATCAGACCTATCTCGACGCGGGCCGGATCGCCGAGGAGTCGGGCGCGGCGGCGATTGGGCTGCACGGGCGTACTGCGGCGCAGGCTTATTCGGGTCAGGCGGACTGGACGAAGATCGCCGAGCTGGTCGAGCACGTCAACATCCCGGTGCTGGGCAATGGCGATATCTGGGAGGCGTCTGACGCGCTCCGAATGGTTGCTGAGACCGGCTGTGCCGGGGTGATTGTCGGTCGTGGCTGCCTGGGCCGGCCTTGGCTGTTCCGGGATCTCGCGGTTGCTTTCGCCGGCGGCGAGGCTCTGAACCTGCCGACCCTGGGCGAGGTGGCGACCGTGATGCGCCGCCACGGCGAACTGCTGGCCGGCCTGATGGGCGAAGACCGCGGCCTCCGCGACTTCCGCAAACACGTCCCGTGGTACCTGAAAGGCTTCCCCGCCGGCGGCGAACTCCGCGCCTCGCTCGGCATGGTCGACTCCCTCGCCCGCCTGGACGAACTGCTCTCCCAGCTCGACCCGTCGGCGCCGTTCCCGGTCCAGGAACTCGGCTCCCCGCGAGGCCGCCAAGGCAGTCCCCGCGACCACGTCATCCTCCCGCACGGTTGGCTCGACGACACGGACGGACTGGGGACTGACATGGCCGACGCGGAAATCGGTATCTCCGGCGGCTGAGGTGTTCGCCCCACCCGAACTCGCGAGTCAGCTTGAGCGTTGTGCCCACCCGAACCCGCGCGGGGGTGCGGTTCGGCGGGAAGCTGACGCGGGCCTGGGTGGTGTGGCTGAGGCGATGCGGCGGATGGGTGCTCGACGGTTGGCCGCACCCCAACTCGCGAGTCGTGCGCGCATCGTCCACAGGTGCCGACGGACGTAGCGTCCCTGTACGCCACGGAGGTCATTCAGCCTTGTCCAGAAGACTTGGCCAGCAGCATCTGGCCGATGGGTCAGTTACCTTGTCCGTCTCGAACTCGAGTGTGCATGGAATCGAGCGCCTCCGAGTACTGCTCGTCAGGTCCATCGAGCATTTTCAGGATCCCACTCTTTGCCCCCGGCCTCGCCGCTGACGAGCGGATCCGCGAAGGCTGTGATCACCGCGACCGCGGCTGCGAAGTTGGTTGGGTAGCCGCTGGCGGCTGGGCCCTGACGTCGAAGCCATGCGGTGTAGGAGGACTGTCGCTGGTGTGGAAGATCGGTGATGCTCGAGCTGAGTGGTCGCAAGGTGATGCGGCGGTGTGTTGCTGTGGCTTCGAGCGCCGTGAACACTTCGTCGGCGCGGAGGGTGTTGGCGCGTAGCAGGCGGTAGAGGTCGCCGTAGTCGCGGTCGCGAGTGTTGAGGTCGCCTAGTTCGATGGCGGTGGACAGCTTCTCGGCGATGACGGTCGCAAGTGGATAGCCGAGGATGCTGAAGGTCCCATCCGCGAGTAGCTGCTGGTATGCGATGAGCTGGGGCTCAGGCGTGATGGGATCACCCATGCTGACGTCGAGTTGAAGCTTGAGTTGTGCACGGGCGATCGAGGCGGGCATGACGAGCCGTAGTCCGTGGTAGCGGCCGTCGTCTCGAATCGGCGCGGTTCTCAGGCTTGCGCCGTCGAACGTGACGCCGTCGTCGAATTCGGTCGCGGCGATCGCCCTGACGCGGCGGATGATCTCGGTGTCCTCGCCGCTGAAAGCCTGCCCGAGAATGTCGATGTCTCGCGTCGTTCGGCGAGCGCCGAACTGCGCCAGGAGTAGCCCGCCCTTGAGGACGAAGTGTTCGCGGCCTGCTGGAGATGTTGCGAGTCGATAGAGGAATCGTTCGAGGACGTATTCGACCATGACTTCGTCAGTGGCGCGTTTGCCGGCGTGCTGAGTTCCGCAAGTCGTTGTAGATGCGACCGGCAGTGGTGTCGCGGGTTGGATTGATCATCAGGCGAGCACCGCTTCGACAGCCGGCCGGATGACGGACAGAGCGTGCAGTTCGCGCGCGATCTGTTGAAGGTTCCCGACCCCGTCGGGCCGACTTCTTCGCAGATAACGGCCGAGCGCTGACAAGGCGAGTGTCTGGCCGATGCGATTGCGATGGCGCATGGCATCGACCACGCTGCGGGCTGCGTCATAGACCGGCACGAGCTCTCCTGGCGCCGCCTCGTACTGCTCGATGTTGAGGTCGAAGGTTCTGGCCGCGTACTGCTCGACGACGACGGGTGGGTAGGAGATCGCTGGACGGCGGCTGCCACGTGGTACGGCGACGTGTACGGCGGCTGGTATGTCGTCGATCAGATCGTGAAGCGCTAATGCGGACTCGCCGCAGACGACCGCGTGGGATGCTCGCTTGTGCACGGCCAGCAAATCAAGGTGCGCAGTCTCAGGGGCGTCGGACCGCCGGTAGACACCGCGCGACAGTTCGATCACGACCCCTTCGCCGACCAAAGCCGCCAGATCCCGTGACGGCAAGCCGTCCTGGCGCGCCCGAGCCGTGGTGAACGTAGGCGGCAGGTTCGCCAGTCGTTGGTGCGAGCGAGTCATGTACCAAATCATACCCCGTGATGATGCTTAGGGGTGCGATTCAATACGGGACTTGGCCGCCTAAGAGGCGTAGATGCACGTCTGCTGGGCCTGCGGTTACCGTATGTGTGGGCTCGGTGACTGCCAGGCGAGCATTGGGCGATCACGGGTTCTGATGCTCGCGCGGAGGGCGTGGGAGATGGTAAGACGGCGGGATGGAATTGCCCTCAGCACCTGTTCTCTCGGCTGTCGCGGAGCCGCTTTACCGGGCGGCCGTGGTGGGTGGCAGGGCGAGTCTGGAGGTGTTGGCTGAGCGGGCTGGGGTTGACCGGGTCGTGGCTGCGGATGAGGTGCAGGTGCTCGTCGCGATCGGGTTGCTTGAGGTGGGTGACGGGGGGATCGAGGCGGTTGCGCCGCGGATTCCGTTGGAGCAGGTGGCGGCTGAGCATGCGCGGGCTGCTGATGCCACTCGGCAGATCGCGTCGGTATTCGCCGATATCTGGAGCGAGGCCGGGGATCGGTCGAGCTTTGTGGAGGTCATCACCGACGAGGCTCGGTGTGGGGCCGTCGAGATCAAGCTGATGGATGACACGGCCTCGACCGTCGACGGTTTGTGTATCGGGCCCGTCTCGCCGCGGAAGGTGCAGGCCGGGATGGATATCCCGCGGCCCGGTGTGGCGGTCGGGTTCTTTGCGGCGATGGAGCGCGGTGTGCGAGCGCGCGGGCTCTACGGCGTCTCGGTTCTCGAGGACTTCGAGGGGCTGGCCGCGGTTCATCAGTGCATCGCGGTCGGGGAGCAGGCGCGGGTCTTCGCGCAGGTGCCGCTCAATCTGATGCTGTACGACGGCAAGCGTGCGCTGCTGTCGGTTCCGGGGCAGAAAGGGGCGAGGCGGTCGCTCATCATCGTTCACGAGTCCGGTCTGCTCGACTCGCTGGCCGGTCTCTTCGAGGTCTTCTGGCAGATGGGTGTGCCGCTGTCGGCGGAGTCTCAGGTGGTCGACGCGTTGGATGGGCCGGGGTCGGGCGAACAGCAGTTGCTGTCCTACCTGGCAGCCGGTCTCACCGATGAGGCGATCGCCCGCGATCTGGGCGTGAGCGCTCGTACGGTCGGCCGGCGGATCGCTCGTCTCGAAGAGGTGCTCGGCGCTCACAGCCGGTTCCAGCTGGCCATTCAGGCGAGCCGCCGGGGCTGGATCTGAGTCGGCACAGCAGCACCTCCTCGAGCCCGAAGCGCTCGAGGAGGTGCCACTGCTCAGGCGCGCCGCGCCCGAACTCGTGCGATCACTCCGAAACGGAAGCCTTGAACGCGCCCGATCCGGAGTCGGCCTTCACCAGCAGGCGGTAGGTGCCCGCCGTGTTGGTGTAGCTGAACGACTCGTCCGGGTTCGGGCTGGTGCCTTGGGCAACCGTCACCCAGGACAGTCCGGACCGCTTCTGCAGGTAGACGTCGAAGTCGCTGCCGGTCGGCCCGTCGAGGCAGACCTTGAGCCGGCCCGCGTCGCTGTCGCTGAAGGCGGGGAACGTCTTGCTGGTGCCTGCGATGAGGCTGCCGTTGTAGGTCAGCGCGCCGGTGCAGGTCGTGCCACTGGCGCCGGACACGACCCACGAGAACGACACGCCGGCCGTCTTGCCCGCGGCGTCAGTGACCGTCGCCGTCACGGTGGAGGTGGCCGCGGCGGTCGGGGTACCGGAGATCAGACCCGTCGAGGCGTTGACCGTGAGGCCCGCGGGGAGACCCGTTGCCGACCACGAGTACGGCGTGGTGCCGCCGGCTGCTGCGAGCTGCAGCGTGTCAGCGGTCCCTGCCGTGCTCGTCTGGGCGCCGGGGTTGGTGACGGTCGGTGAGCTGGGGTTCGGGTTGCCCGTGCCACACGTCTCGGTCGTCGCCGCGACGGCGATGGCCGTGAACGCCTTCTCGACCGCGAGGCACTCTGCCGAGCCCTGGCCGTACAGGTCCTTGGCGGACTTGATCGCGCCGGTCCGGGCGTTGGAGTACTTGCTCGACGAGGTGAGGTACGTCGCCAGCGTGCGGTACCAGATCTTCTCGGCCTTCGCGCGGCCGATGCCGGTCACGGCCGCCGCGCCGGAACAGGTGGGGGAGTTGTAGCTGATCCCGTTGATCGTCTTGGCGCCCGAGCCCTCGGAGAGCATGAAGTACCAGTGGTTCAGCGGACCCGAGGAGTAGTGCGGGTCGAGGGAGCCGAGCGTCGAGGACCAGCAGTCCTTCGACACTCCGTCCTTGCTCGGCTTGTCCATGTAGCGCAGCGGCGTGCCGTTGCCGTGGATGTTGATCTCTTCGCCGATGAAGTAGTCCGGTACGTCGTTGGGATTGTTCACGTAGAACTCGACCGCGGCACCGAAGATGTCGGAGGTCGCCTCGTTGAGGCCGCCGGCTTCACCGCTGTACACGAGTCCCGCGGTGTTCTCGGTGACGCCGTGGCTCATCTCGTGTGCGGCGACGTCCAGTTCGGTGAGCGGGGCAGCGTTGTTCGCGCCGTCGCCGTACGACATCTGCGTGCCGTCCCAGAACGCGTTGACCATCGCGTTGGCGAAGTGAACCCGCGAGCGGGCGCCGCGTCCGTCGTTCCAGATGCCGTTGCGGCCGAGCTGGGTCTTGTAGTAGTCGAACGTCTTCTGCGCGCCGTAGAGCGCATCGACGGCGGCCGAGGCGCGGTCGGACTGCGCTCCGGTGCCCCACTTGTCGTCGGCGTCGGTGAAGATGTCACCGACCGGGCCTTCACCCGTGTTGGGGTTGCCCTGGTTGTGGACGTCGGTGGCGGTATGGCCCACCGCGTCCCTCATCTCGAAGCCGCCGCCCGACTTGGGGGTGGTGTTGATCGTGACGTTGCCGACGAAGATGCCGTCGCCGGTCCCGGTCTTGATCTCGTCGTCGGTCAGGAGCACGGCGCCCGTGCCGGCGTCGACGTACGTGTGCAGCCGGGTCGGAACCTGGTTGGCGCGAACACCGGTCGTCAGTACGTCGTACGCCAGCTTGGGACCCTGGTCGGTGACGAGGACGACCAGCTCGCTCCCGGCCGACGTCTCGCCCTTGGTCGCCTGTGCCGTGGCCAGACCCTTGGCCTGTGCTGCCGCCTTGGAGACCTTCGCGGTCCGCGACGCGGGGGTGATGTTCTTGTAGCCGCGGTTGTAGGTGACCTGCTCGACCGCGCCCTTCGCGTCCTTGTGGGCGACCAGGTCTCCACCGATCACCCGCAGCCCGTCGAGCGTGCGGTGGTAGCGCACGTGCGTGCCGCCGTCCTCGTCCTCGATGACCGCCTTGACGGTCAGCTTCTCGCCCGATGCCAGCCCCAGCGCGGAGGCGCTTGCCGGGGCCTGCGTCTGCTCGTCGGCAGCCAAGGAGCTCGACTCATGGGCGACGGCGCCAGGAGGTGTCTGGTCCGCGTTGGCGGCGAAGAAAGGCGTCATCACCAGCCCGGCGGCGAGGAGACCGCCGATGGCGGTCACCCTGGTTTTGGTTCGATTCACAACTGCTCCTTGGGGGCGGGTCGACGATCGGCCGACCTGGGGTGCGCCGGCCGCGTCCGGAGGTATCGGCGCGTTGGCGTTTGGGTGGTCCGAGTTTGATCAAACCCACCTACCAGCGGAAGGCGTTCTGGCTGGCGGAGATCGGCACCGCCGATTTAGGACACTCCTGCAGGCCGGAACGGCATCGTTGCCGAAAGCACCAAGACGGCGGTCGGTGACCGGGTCGGCGGTCCGCGGGGTGACCGTTGGATCGAGGTCGATGGTTCTCAGCGTCGAACGACGTCCGTCGGCAGGCGGTTGCCTCCGTCAGCGCTTAGGCTCCTGGTATGGCGAGCAAGCCGGACGAGGTGCGTGACGGAGTACCGCTGACCAATCTCGATCAGCCGTTGTTCGACGGTGCCGAGGCGACCAAGCGCGAGCTGGTCGACTATCTGGACGCGGTGCGTGAGGTGCTGCTGCCGGGGTTGGCCGAGCGGCCGTTGTCGGTGGTGCGGATCCGGCCGGGGCAGCCGTCGTTCATGCAGAAGAACGTGCCGAAGTACACGCCGGAGTGGGTGCGGACCGCGCCGGTGTGGGCGGAGGCGTCCAAGCGCGAGATCTCGTACGCCGTCTGCGACGACCGGCGGACGCTGCTGTGGTTCGCGAACCAGCGGGCGGTCGAGTACCACCCGACGTTGACGAGGCTCGACCGGCCGGATCGGGTGACTCACCTGGTGCTGGATCTGGATCCGCCCGAGGGCGACAACACGTTTTCACTGGCGGTGCAGGCGGCGTTGCTGGTCCGGCAGGCGTTGGTTGAGCTCGGACTGGATGGCGCGGTGAAGACGAGCGGCGCCAAGGGTGTGCACGTCTACGTGCCGATCGACGACAGCGCTTCGATCGATGACGCTGCCGCGGCGACTCGGGCCATCGCGGCGCGGTCTGCGCGGATCGATCCGGTGCTGGCGACCACGGCGTACATCAAGGAGGAGCGGCACGGCAAGGTCTTCGTCGACTCCACCCGGGCGGGCGGCGCGACCGTGGTCGCGGCGTACAGTCCGCGGATTCGGCCGGGCGCCACGGTGTCCTTCCCGGTCGGCTGGGACGACATCGAGCAGATCGCGCCGCGGGACTTCACGATCCGTACTGCGCCCGGGCTGCTGGCGACGCCTTGGGCTGAGCAACTTCCCGCGCCGCAGACGTTGCCGGCCGACCTGATCGCGGAAGGGCATGAGATCCCGATCGCGCGGGTGGTGGCAATGCATGAAGGTAAGCGCCGCAAGGCCGCAGCTCGGAAGGCGGCCGAGGAAGAGAGCTAATCGGCAGCGCGGAGTGCCTCGACGCGGCGTCGCAACTGACGGGGGATGGCGACGGCGAAACCGATGCCCACCACAACAGCGACAGCCGCTACTGCGCCCAGCCCCGACTCGCCCTTGAGCACCACGAGGACGACGCCAGGCAGCGTGCAGGCCAAGGCGATCGTGAGCCCGAGACGGGTCTGACCGGCCGAGGCGAGGTTCCGCTCCGCGATCCGCAACGCCGCTGCCCGGACCTCAGGGTCGGCCGGCGCCTGGCCGCGCTGGGCGACCCGGTACGCGAGCGTGGCAGACTCCCGCGACATGCCGGCGATGTCAGGCGCGAACCGCCGCTGAGCGCGCCAGACCGCGAGCCCGACAGCGGTCGAGAGCAGTACCCCTCCCGCCAGCGCGAGGATCACCGCCCCAGCCCAGAGCTCCAGACCCGAGATGACCGTGAGAATCCCGAACATCACCTCGAAGCCGGCCCCGGCGATGACGGCCGGAATCCAGGGCGACGCATGGAGCGGGTGGATGCGCATGCCGAAGGATGACAGATCAGCGGCCAGCGCGCACCGGCGTTGCAGCTTCTGACATCACTGACCCTCCACGGCCGTCACCAGATCCAAAGCCGCGTGCCGTACGTCGGCCGACGGGTGGTTGCGCAGGGCTACCAGCAGAGCGCGCCAGGTAGGTGACCACCCGGTGCGACCGGTAGCGGCTGCTGTCAGCGTGAGGGCGAGCAGAGCGTCTACAGGACGGCCGGTGGTGGTCAGGTGGGTCGCGGAGGACAGGAGGTCCGTGTCGGTCCACTGGGCTTGGGCGTTGGTCAGTCGCGTGCTGAGTTGGGTGACTGCGGACGCGATCGCCAGCGGGCGGTCGGCGAGCAGGTCGGCTACTGCGGTCAGTTCGGCAAGAGGTGTCTTCCACTGGAAGGCGTAGATCAGCAGGCCGACGCGGAGCGGCAAGTACTCCGGTGCGGTCAGTTCGTCGGCTATCAAGGACAGCGATCGTCGGGTTTCGAAGCTGCGGGCGCTGAGGGCAGCTGTCAGGCGGTTGACCACCGTGGTCAGCCGCTGACGAGCCGGGTGGTCGCGATCGGGTTCCGCGTTGGGGGTGTTCGGGTCGCTCTCCAGCCTGACGAGCAGCCGCACGACGGAGACCAGCTCGTCCTGCGCCCGACCGCCGGCCGCGATCGCTACCAGGGCCGTTGTTGCGTCGCTCCAGGTCTGGTTTCGGATCGAGAGGTCAGTGACGAAGCCCGCGCAGACCGGCGCGACCGCCGAGTTGTAGCGAGCCCAGCCAGACAGCGACACCAGAGCAAGCCGCACGACCTCCGGCTCTGGCCTGTTGGTCACCGCTATCAGCAGGTCGGCGTACCTGGACCTGTACTGCGCTGCCATCGTCGCAGGCGACCGCTGCACCAGAACCGTCGCAGTAGCAGGCGAATCGTGCACAGCCTCTTGCAGCAACGCCCAACTGGCAGGCTCGTGCAGGAGGTGCTGTGAGGCGGCACTGGCGATTGCTGCTCGCACATCCCGGTGCGCCGAGGCCCAAGCCTCACCCAGTACGTCGCCAGCCCCCGGAGCATGCAGTACGCCGAGGAGTCGCGCGGCCTCCTTGCGCGAGGTCACCTTCATCCGTTCGCCTACCAAGACAGGCCGGAACGTGTCGGCCAACAGACTCGGCCTGACGAACCGTGCCGCCCGGCTGGCCGCATACATGGCGACCCGGGCTCGGTCATCGCCCGCATGGCTCAGCAACACCGGCAAGGCAAGCTCCGGCTGGTCGGTCCAGGCCAGCGACGCCAGGGCGGCCTCCTGCAAGACAACCAGGTCGCTGCTGAGGAAGGGCTCGACCGCAGCTCGCCCCACACCCGGGATCCGGCCGAGCGTCGAGACGGCCTTGGAGCGAGCCCACTCAGGCATTCGGCTGTCGTTGGCCACACCAGCCACCAGTACGGCGTACCGGCTGTGCTGGCGGGGGAGCCAACGGTGGAGTGCTGTGCTGGACACCTGCCAGGCAGGGTGATTGCGGTTGAACCGGCGTATCCGGTCGGGCTTGGCGAGAACGCGGTCCAGCAAGTCGGTGCGTACCTCGGTGACGGCTTGCCAGATGGAGTCCCAGCGCGCCATGCCGACCTCGCGCTTGATGATCAGGCCGGTCCGCTCCGCGCGCGTTGCCGGTGGTTCGAGCCAGAGTCGCGCCGCCCGGTCGACCGTGTACTCCTGGTTCGACCACACGGCCTGCTCGAGCACGCCGTGTAGCAACACGTTGGTCCAGCCACGCCGGCCGAACGCCTGAGCGATCGCGAGGGCAAGGCCGAACTCCCGGCGCTTGGCCGCAGCCTCGACGTACGGGTGCAGTGCTTCGTACACCGCCGTCTCGCGGCCCCGCGGCAGTCCGTCGATCAGCCCGTAGAGGCGGACGGCGCCGGTGTTCTCGGTGAGTCTGGCATGGGCCTGAAGCCCCCAGTCGAGCAGCGCGATCTGGTTGCCAAGAGCCCCTTGCCGGACGGCGGTCTCGGCCAGCTGGTTGAGGGCGGACCGAGAACCCCAGGAAGCGTCGCGGGCCTCGAGCGCATCCGTCAGCAGAGTCTGCAGCGGTACGACGTGGTCGTCGGTCAGGAGTGACGGCGGCAGGTAGGCGGTCGTGCTCAACACCGCTTGCCGCACGGGATCCTGGTCGTTGCGGACCCTGGTCGCCCAGGTCAGCGCCTGCCCGATCGAAGCCGGCTGACGCGAGTAGCCGGCGCTTGCGATGACCGCGCGGTACACGGCGGCGGGGTCGTCCGCTTCGGCTCGGCCGATCTCTGGTTCGAGTAGTGCGAAGGCTTCGGCGTACGGGAGGTGGGCGGTGATTCGCCAACGGGTGTGAGCATCTTCGCTGACCTTCGGGAGCGCCAGCATCCGCCGGGCCTGCTCGTGACGGTCGGTGCGGGGAAGGGCCGCGAGCAGCTCGTCGGACAGGATCGTCTGGCCGAGTTCCACCGTCGACGTGATCGCCGCGAAGATCGCGGAGCGCCGCGACGGCGGAAGCTCGTCAAGCACGCCTTCGACGTGCGGCCAGAGGGTGCGTCCGAGCGCGATCAGGTCCTCGTCGGCGAAGGGGTAGAGCCGCCGCTTGACCGCGGGAGTGAGCGCCTGACGGATCGTCGCCGCTCGGTCGGGCGCCAGCAGAATCGCGAGCAGGCCGGCCGGATCCCGGTCGGCGACCTGGCCGAGCACCTTGATTGCTGCCCAGGGCAACTCGTGCTGGGGGAGAGCGGCACGGAACAACTCCAGGACGCGTTCGGGGTAGGTGTCGATCAGATCCATCGCGCCGTAGCCGACGCTGTTCCACCACTGCTTTTGCTCGGCCTCGTCGGGCAGCGTCCGCGAGGCATAGCCGAGTACAGGCTCCGGGTGACGGGCGGCCAGACGGCCCCAATCGCCGTGAGACAACGCATGAGCGAGCTTCGGTAGCAACCTCTCGACCGTGGCTTGATCCGCGCTGCTCAGTAGGCCCGCGGCGGCGCGATCGCCCCAGAGCTGTCGCTGGTCGTCGATCAACCGGGCGGCCAGCGCCCGCCGGCGAGTGCGGCGGATGACGCTCAGCAGGCGGGTGCGCAGAGCGGCCGGCGCATCGGCGTACAGGGCTTCGAGTGCCTCATCAGGAACCGGTACGCCGCGCCCCGCGGCGGCCAGCGCCCGCAGTTGCAGCGCTGGGTCGCCGTCCGCGAGGAGTTTCGTGACGTGCCCGGCCTCGCCGCCGATCTGGGCGAGTTGAAGGCCGACGGTGCGCTCGTACGTCGCGCCCTGGTCCAGCTCGGCGATCAACGCGGTCAGCTCGGTCGTACCGCGCAGCCGAAGCGCGTGATCGGCGATCAGCCGGACGCGTTCGCCGTACGGGAGGTCATCGAGGGCGCTCAGCAACTTGGACGCTCGCATCCGCCCATCCTGCCCAACCGGAGAGTCAGGCGGGCGGCAGCGCGGCCGACGGAATCACGCCGGTGGCAACGTCGCGTCCATCAGGAGCTGCGCCGCCTCGCGGGCCCGGGTCGCCGGAGCGGCCGACTCCGAGAACACCGAGGTGGTGATGGCGCCTTCGCTGAGCAGGATCAGGTAGTCGGCGAGCCGCTGGGGATCCGGTGCGCCGGCCGCGGCCGACAGGTCCCGCAGGGCGACGCGGAAGCCGGCCTTGTGTTTGCGCGCCAGCTCGGCGACCTGCGGTGAGACGGTGCCCAGCTCGCCGAAGGAGTTGATGAAGGCGCAACCGCGGAAGCTCTTCTCCTGGAACCAGGTGTCCAGGAAGTCGAAGACGGCCAGGATGCGCTCGCGCGGCTCGGTCGCCGCCTCGACGTGGTCGGCGAGCATCTCCTTCCAGAGCCGGTCCCGCTTGTCGAGGTAGGCCTCGATCAAATGGTCCTTGGACGGGAACAGCTGATAGAGCCGTTTCAGCGAGACGCCGGACGCCGTCCGGATCGCGTCCATCCCGACGGCCTGCACGCCGCGCTCGTAGAAGAGGGCGTCCGCCGCGTCCAGCACCTGCTGCTGCGCGGTCGCTGTGTCGATGGTCATATCGCCTTTCTGACAGTCCGGGCTTGCGCTGAGAACCAACGTTCTCCTACAGTACTGGACATCGGCAGAGAACGCTCGTTCTCAGCCAGTGGAACTCAGTAGAGGAGAACTTCGATGACCGTTCTGGAGCCCGCCGCCCAAGCTTTCGCCGACGCCACCAGCCAGCCGCCGTTCCTGTTCCAGCTGCCCCCGGCCGAGGGTCGCAAGGCGGTCGACGAGGTACAGACCACCGACTACCCGAAGCTCGCGGTCGACGAGGAGTGGCTGACCGTCCCGAACGGTGAGGGCTCCGTCAAGGTCCGGGTGATCCGCCCGGCCGGCGTCACCGGGCCGCTGCCGGTCATCCTCTACATCCACGGCGCGGGCTGGGTCTTCGGCAACGCGCACACCCATGACCGGCTGGCACGTGAGCTGGCGGTCGGCGCCGGAGCGGCGCTGGTCTTCCCGGAGTACGACCTGTCGCCGGAGGCGCGGTACCCGATCGCTCTGGAGCAGAACTACGCCGCCGCGCGCTGGATCGTTGCTTCCGGCAAGGACCACGACCTGGACGCGAGCCGGCTGGCGGTCGTGGGCGACTCCGTCGGTGGCAACATGGCGGCCGCGGTGACGCTGCTGGCCAAGGAGCGGGGCGACGTCACCTTCAACCAGCAGGTGCTGTTCTACCCGGTCACCGACGCGTCGTTCGACACGGCGTCGTACCACGAGTACGCCACCGGCTACTTCCTCGCCCGGGAAGGAATGCAGTGGTTCTGGGACCAGTACACGACCGACGAGGCGCAGCGTAACGAGATCACCGCGTCGCCGCTGCGGGCGAGTATCGAGCAGTTGCGCGGCCTGCCGACCGCGCTGGTGATCAACGGTGAGGCCGACGTACTGCGCGACGAGGGCGAGGCCTACGCGGCCAAGCTGCGGGAGGCCGGCGTGGATGTCACGGCGGTCAGGTTCGGTGGCGTCATCCACGACTTCGTGATGGTCGACGCGCTCCGCACCACCAACGCCGCCGAGGCTGCCATCAACCTCGCGGTCACCACCCTCCGCAAGGCCCTCGCCTGAACGAGCCTGCTAGCCGCCGGCGCCCGAGCTGACCTTCTGCAGCTCGGCGTAGGCGGCGGCGAGCGTCGGCAGCGTGTAGTGCGCGTTGAGGCCGCTCGGGTTGGGCAGGATCCAGACGCGCGTTTCGCCGATCAGTCTGGTCTGTTCGCCCATCGCGGCCTTGCGTTCGCCGAACGCATCCCGGTACGCCGTAACGCCCACCACCGCGAGCCACTGCGGCTGGTACTCGAGTACCTTCTCGACCAGCGTCTCCCCGCCGGCCACCAACTCGGCTCTGGTCAGCTCACCGGCCTTCGCCGAAGGCCGAGCCGCCATGTTGGTGATGCCCAGCCCGAGCCCGAGCAGCTTCTCTTGCTCATCCGGCCGGAATTGCCGAGGCGTGAATCCCGCCAGGTGCAGCGCCGGCCAGAACCTGTTCCCGGGCCGGGCGAAGTGATGCCCGGTCGCCGCCGAGACGAGTCCCGGGTTGATCCCACAGAACAGCACCCGCAGGCCGGGCCCGATGACATCCGCGATCCCTTGCACTCCAGAACCCTAGCTCGCGCGAGCCTCTCCCACCGTCGCCGACTTCGAGCACTCCGCGGCACGCCGCACGCCGTACGGCGTCCGCTCGGTGCCCGAAGTGCGTCGCGGTCGAACTGGTGCATCCGGAACCGGCCGGACCGGTTGGGCGCTCACCGACTTCGTCCGGCATCAGTGCTGATCGTCAACCCAAGGTTGACTTAACGTCTTCGTCAACCTAGCGTTGACGATATGACTCCCGGTCCCGATCTGCAGCAACTCATCGACACGATCCGCGATGACGCCGCCTCCGACGACGTCCTGACCCAGCTCGGCGCGGCCGCGACCACCATCAACGAACTGACCAGCACCAGCGATGCTGCCCTCGGGTACTTCGTCGACCGCGCTCGCGGCGCCGGCAAGTCCTGGGTGGAGATCAGCGCCGTGCTCGGCGTGAGCAAACAAGCCGCGCACAAGCGTTTCGCCGACTCCTGGACGGCCACCGCCGTGCTCGATCGGTACACCCCGCGCACCAAAGCCGTGCTGGGCGCCGCGAAGGAGGTCGCTCGCGGCCTGAACCACCCGTTCCTCGGCACCGAGCACCTGCTGCTCGGTCTCTTCAGTCAACCCGAGTCGATCGCCACGCGCGTTCTCGTGGCTCACGGCATCACCGAAGAGGCGGTCGCCGCGGCCGTCGCTCCGCTGAGTCCTGCCAAGGGTCCTTCCAAAGATGTCGAGGCTGCGCTGTCGGCCGGGAATCCGCCGTACACCCGCAAGGCGGCGCACGTCCTGCAGGGCGCGGTCGCCGAAGCGCTGGTGCTCGGTCACAACTACGTCGGCACCGAGCACCTGCTGCTCGCCTTCTACCGCGACTCGGGCAGTGTCGCGACCGAGGTCCTGACGGGTCTCGGCCTCGACGAACCGGCTGCCGCTGCGGCGATCCGGGCGGCGCTCGACGAGTTGACCCAAGCGAAGTAGGTCGACCGCATGCCCGACTGGACCGCCCGCCTGGAAGCGCTGGCGACCGCCACCGAGGTGCCTGGCGCTGTGCTCGGCATCTGGGCCGACGGCCGGCAGACGATCGCGCCGTACGGCGTACTGAATCGCGCGACGGGCGCCGAGGTGACGGCCGACTCGGTCTTCCAGATCGGCTCGATCACCAAGACCTGGACCGCGACGCTGATCGCGCAACTCGTTGCTGAAGGCAAGTGCCGGCTGGACGGCCCGGTCGTCGAGTTGTTGCCCGAGGCGCCGATCGATCCGCGGATCACGGTTCGGCACCTGCTCACGCACCAGAGCGGCATCGACGGCGATCTGTTCACCGACACGGGTCGCGGTGACGACTGCGTGGAGCGGTACGTCGCTCTGCTGGACGGCGTGGACCAACTGTTCGAGCTCGGTACGGCGTACCGGTGAAGACTTGGAACCTGCCCCGCAGCATCGGCCCGGCCGGCCTGATCACCCAGAGCGCGGGCGATCTGCTGCGCTTCGCCCGGCTGCACCTCGACCGGTACGCCGAGATGCGCGCGCCGCAGGTCGCCTTCCCCGCAGGCGTCGGTGGGATGGAGGCGATCGGCCAGGCGTGGCGGCTCTACAACTGGTCGGGGCGCGAACTCTTCGGCCACGACGGCCAGACGATCGCTCAGCTGGCGTTTCTCCGGATCGACCCGGAGGCCCGGCTGGCCGTCTGCCTGCTGACCAACTCGGTCAACGCGCCGGCGCTCTTCGACCAGCTCGTCTCCGAGGTCTTCACCCACCACGTCGGCGTCGCGGTGCCGCCTCCACCGGAGCCTCTCGACGACGTCTTCGCAGGTCGCGAGCACCTCGGAAGGTATGAGCGGGCAAGTATCCGGATCGAGGTCGAGGAGCGGGGCGACCGCCTGCTGATGACTCACCGGGCGACCGGTGACCGACTGGCCTTCGCGGAGCAGCCGGTCGTGGAGTACGACCTGCGCCCGGCCGCGCCCGGTGACGGCAACCAGTTCGTCGCGCGCAGCGATCCTGGACAACCGTGGGTGCCGGTGACCTTCTTCGGCACCGGACTGTTCATGTCCGGACGGATGACTCCCCGGGTTGGTGTGGGCGAGCTAACGTCGTGACGTGACCAGTGCACCTGTTGAGCTTCCCCGGAAGGCCGGCGAGCTGCGCGCCGCCGGCTACGTCCCCCGCACGATCAAGGCCGAGATCCGCGAGAACCTGCTCGAACGACTGCGCGCCGGCCGTGACCCCTGGCCCGGGATCGTCGGCTTCTCCCGGACCGTGATCCCCCAGCTCGAACGCGCCCTGCTCGCGGGGCACGACGTAGTACTCCTCGGTGAGCGAGGACAAGGCAAGACCCGGCTGCTGCGTTCCCTGCGGGAGCTGCTCGACGAGTGGACCCCGGTGATCGAGGGCGCCGAACTGCCCGAGCACCCGCTCGACCCGATCACGCCGGCCTCACAACGCCGCGCGGCCGAGCTCGGCGACGACCTGCCGGTCGCCTGGCTGCACCGCGATCTCCGGTACGCCGAGAAGCTGGCCACCCCCGACACCTCGGTGGGTGACCTGATCGGTGACGTCGACCCGGTCAAGGTGGCCGAGGGCCGCAGTCTCGGTGATCCCGAGACGATCCACTTCGGGCTGGTCCCGCGCGCGCATCGCGGCATCGTCGCGATCAACGAGCTGCCCGACCTGGCCGAGCGGATCCAGGTCGCGCTGCTGAACGTGATGGAGGAGCGCGACATCCAGGTCCGCGGCTACACCCTGCGGCTGCCGCTGGACGTGCTGCTGGTGGCCACGGCGAACCCCGAGGACTACACCAACCGGGGCCGGATCATCACCCCGCTGAAGGACCGCTTCGGCGCCGAGGTCCGGACCCACTACCCGCTGGACATCGACGCCGAGGTGGACGTCGTCCAGCAGGAGAGCGAGCTCGTCGCAGAGGTGGGCGAGCCGCTGCTGGAGGTGCTCGCGCGGTTCGTCCGGCACCTGCGGGAGTCGACCGCGATCGACCAGCGCTCGGGTGTCTCCGCGCGCTTCGCGATCGCTGCCGCCGAAACAGTGGCGGCGGCAGCGCTGCGCCGCTCGGCCATCACCGGTGAGGAGCCGGCCGTCGCCAGGCCGGTCGACCTCGAAGCTGTGCCCGCCGTACTGCGGGGCAAGCTGGAGTTCGAGCCAGGTGAAGAGGGCCGCGAGACCGAGCTGCTCGAGTACCTCCTGCGCCGCTCGGTGGCCGACACCGCCCGCGAACGTTTCGCCGGTCTCGACCTCACCCCGCTCGTGGATGCCGTTGCCCAAGGCCACTTGGTGACCACGGGCGAGCGGATCCCCGGTCGCGACGTACTGTCGGCGCTGCCCGAGTTGCCCGTGCTGCACGATGTGGCGGCCCGGGCGGGCGCCGGCCCGGGCGACTCACCCGGCCGGATCGCGGCTGCGGTGGAGCTCGCCCTGGAAGCCCTCTACCTGTCCAAGCGGCTGGCCAAGGACGCGGACGACGACACGACCGTCTACGGCGGCTGACATGTCCCAGCTACCCGAAGGCTGGTCGTACGGGCCATGGCACGAGGGTCCTGATCCGCTCGCGCCGCCGGTGGATCTGCGGGACGCCCTGGACGAGCTGGGCCGGGACGTGATGGGCGGTTCGTCACCGCGCTCCGCGCTGGAGGAGCTGCTCCGGCGCGGAACCCGCAACACTCAGGGCCTCGACGACCTCACCCGCAGACTGTGGGAGCGGCGGCGCGAGATCGAGCGCCGCCACAACCTCGACGGCACCTTGCGTGACGTGCAGCGGCTGCTGGACGAAGCGCTGGAGGCCGAGCGGCGCGATCTGTTCCCGAACCCGTCCGACGAGGCTCGCTTCCGCGAACTGCAACTCGACGCACTCCCGTCCGGTACGGCGGCCGCGGTGCGCGAGCTGGCCGACTACGACTGGCAGTCGGGCGAGGCTCGGCAGAAGTACCAGGAGATTCGCGAACTGCTCGGCCGGGAGCTGCTGGGATCGCGGTTCGAGGGCATGAAGGAGGCCCTGGAGAACACGACGCCGGAGGACGTCGAGCGGATCAACGAGATGCTGTCCGACCTCAACGCGCTGCTCGCCGCGCACGCGCAGGGACAGCCGCGGATCGACGAGCTCTTCGGCGAGTTCATGGCCAAGCACGGCGAGTTCTTCCCGGAGAACCCGCGAACGGTCGACGAGCTGATCGACGTACTGGCGGCTCGCGCGGCGGCGGCACAGCGGATGCTTAACTCGATGACGCCGGAGCAGCGGGCGGAGCTGGCCCAGCTCTCGCAGCAGGCGTTCGGGAACCCGCAACTGTCGCAGCAGCTGACGAATCTCGATGCGCAGTTGCAGGCACTCCGTCCCGGCGAGGACTGGTCGGGATCCGAGCGGATGAGCGGAGACGACCCGCTCGGGCTGGCCGAAGGCGCTCGGGCGATGTCCGATCTGGCCGAGCTGGACGCGCTGGCCGAGCAGTTGGCGCAGTCGTATCCCGGGGCACGGTTGGAGGACATCGATCTCGACGCGTTGACCCGGCAGCTCGGGGACGAGGCGACCGTCGACGCTCGCCGGCTGTCGGAGCTCGAGCGGGAGCTGCGCAACCAGGGCCTGCTGGAGCGGGCGCCGGACGGGACGCTGCAGCTCTCCCCGAAGGCATTGCGGCAACTCGGCCAGACCGCGCTGTCCGACGTACTGCGAACTGCCCGTGGTCAGTCCGGCGAACGTGATGCCGCCTCCGCGGGAGCCGCGGGCGAGCTGAGCGGCTCGACGCGCCAGTGGCAGTTCGGCGACACCCAGTCCTGGGACGTGCCGCGGACGGTGCGCAACGCCGTACTGCGGACTGCTGGTGCCGGGCGTTCCGGTTCGGTGCGGCTGGACGTGACCGATGTCGAGATCGCCGAGACCGAGCATCGAGCCCGGGCGGCCGTCGCGTTGCTGGTCGACACCTCGTGGTCGATGGTGCAGGAGGGCCGCTGGCTGCCGATGAAGCGGACGGCGCTCGCGCTGCACCAGCTGATCTCGACGCGGTACCGCAACGACGCGCTCCAGCTGATCACCTTCGGCCGGTACGCCGGTGTGGTGGAGCTGCCGCAGCTCATCGGCATGGAGGGCACCTGGGAACAGGGCACCAACGCGCACCACGCGCTGCTGCTCGCCGGGCGGCACCTTCGGCGTCACCCCGACGCCCAGCCGGTGGTGCTGATGGTCACCGACGGAGAGCCGACAGCACACCTGGAGCCGGACGGTACGGCGGAGTTCGACTACCCGCCGCGGCCGGCCACCCTGCGCAAGACGATCTTCGAGGTCGACCGCTTGGCCAAGCTCGGCGCGACCCTGTCGATCTTCCGGCTCGGCGACGACCCGCGACTGAACTCGTTCGTCGACCTGCTGGCCCGCCGCAGCGGCGGGCGGGTGCTGGCCCCTGACGCGGACGGCCTCGGCGCGGCAGTCGTCGGCGACTACCTGAGGACCCGACGCCGGCTCTGAGCCGACCCGAAAGCAGGCGGTGCCCAGGTCGAAGGTGGGTATGCGCCTGCTTTTGTGTTTCCACGGGAAAACCCGCGTTTGTCCTGCGTTGTCAACGTGGTAAGGGGTTTCCGGCCATCGTATGTGGGCAGCATCACCCCTCTCATCGTGAGACCAGTGTTCAACTGGCATGGTTTTTGCGCTTACTCTGACAAGACGCCCTCGCCACCGGAGTCGTCGGGCCAGCGGCCACCATGCCGCGCCAGTCGCGCCGCCCACACCTCAGGGAGTCACCGTGCCGAAACTCGTCTACGACTTCGCCGAAGGCAACAAGTCCATGAAGGAACTGCTCGGTGGCAAGGGAGCCAACCTCGCCGAGATGACGAACCTCGGACTGCCGGTGCCGCCCGGGTTCACCATCTCCGCCGACGCCTGCAAGGTGTTCCTGGCCACGGGTTCGGTGCCGCCGGAGCTCGCCGACGAGATCGACCACCACGTCGCCGCGCTGGAGCAGAAGATGGGCAAGAAGCTCGGCCAGGCCGACGACCCGCTGCTGGTCTCGGTCCGCTCCGGGGCCGCGGTGTCGATGCCGGGCATGATGGAGACCGTCCTCAATGTCGGCCTCAACGACGACTCGGTGAACGGTCTGGCGCACCACTCCGGCAACCCGCGGTTCGCCTGGGACGCCTACCGGCGGCTGATCCAGATGTTCGGCAAGACCGTGCTGGGGATGGAAGGCGACGTCTTCGAGGACGCGATCGAGGCCGCCAAACAGGCCAAGGGCAGCAAGAACGACCTCGACCTGGACGCCGACGACCTGAAGGCGCTGGTCGGCACCTTCAAGGCGGCCGTCCAGCAGCACACCGGCCGGGAGTTCCCGCAGGACCCGCGCGAGCAGATGGATCTGGCGACCGAGGCCGTCTTCGGCTCCTGGAACTCCGAGCGCGCCATTCTCTACCGCCGGCAGGAGCGGATCGCCAAGGACCTCGGGACGGCGGTGAACATCTGCTCGATGGTCTTCGGCAACCTCGGGATGGACTCCGGTACCGGCGTCGCCTTCACCCGCGACCCGTCCAGCGGTCAGTCCGGTGTCTACGGCGACTACCTGCAGAACGCGCAGGGCGAGGACGTCGTCGCGGGGATCCGCAACACGGTGCCGCTGGCCGACCTCGAGCAGCTCGACAAGAAGTCGTACGACGAACTGATGGCGATCATGGCCACGCTGGAAGGCCACTACCGCGACCTGTGCGATATCGAGTTCACCGTCGAGCGCGGCAAGCTGTGGATGCTGCAGACCCGTGTCGGCAAGCGGACCGCGGGAGCGGCGTTCCGGATCGCGACCAGCCTGGTCGACGAGGGCGTGATCGACACCGACGAGGCGCTGCGCCGGGTCAAGGGCGCCCAGCTGGCTCAGCTGATGTTCCCGCGCTTCGACAGCGACGCGGCGAAAGAGCTGGTCAGCAAGGCGATCGGAGCCTCGCCGGGCGCTGCCTCGGGGAAGGTCGTCTTCACCTCGGCCGCCGCCGTCGAGGCCGCCGACGCCGGCGAGAAGGTGATCCTGGTCCGCCGCGAGACGAACCCGGACGACCTGCACGGGATGATCGCGGCCCAAGGCGTGCTGACCAGTCGCGGTGGCAAGACTTCGCACGCCGCGGTGGTTGCCCGGGGGATGGGAAAGACCTGCGTGTGTGGCGCCGAGGACCTCGAGGTCGACGTGGCCGGCCGCAGGATCAAGGTGGCCGGCGGGACGACCATCGGCGAGGGGGACGTGATCTCGATCGACGGCACCACCGGTGAGGTCTTCCTCGGTGAGGTTCCGGTCGTGCCGTCGCCGGTGGTCCAGTACTTCGAAGGGTCGCTGGCCGCCGAAGACGGCGACGAGCTGGTCGCCTCGGTGCACCGGTTGATGACGCACGCCGATGAGATCCGGCGACTCGGCGTACGGACGAACGCCGACACCGCGGAGGACGCCGAGCGGGCCCGCCGGTTCGGCGCCGAGGGGATCGGCCTGTGCCGGACCGAGCACATGTTCCTGGGTGAGCGCCGCGAGTCCGTCGAGCGGCTGATCCTGGCCGACGACGACGCCGAGCGTGAGGCGGCGCTGACCGAGCTGGAGCCGCTGCAACGCGGCGACTTCCTCGAGCTGCTGACGGCGATGGACGGGCTGCCGGTGACGATCCGCCTGATCGACCCGCCGCTGCACGAGTTCTTGCCGTCGATGGAGGATCTGGCGGTCAAGGTGGCCATCGCCGAGGAGCGCGGTGAGGACCCGGGACGGGACACGAAGCTGCTCGCCGCGGTTCAGCGCCTGCACGAGCAGAACCCGATGCTCGGCCTGCGGGGAGTGCGGCTCGGCCTGGTCGTTCCGGGCCTGTTCGCCATGCAGGTGCGGGCGATCGCCTCGGCCGCGGCCGAACTACGGGCCCAGGGCAAGGATCCCCGCCCGGAGATCATGATCCCGCTGGTCGGCGCCGTGCAGGAGCTGCAGCTGGCCCGCGACGAGGTGGACGCCGTACTGGCCGAGGTCGACCGGGCCGCCGCCGACGGGGTCGACGGGGTGGAGTGGAAGACGCCGATCGGCACCATGATCGAGCTGCCGCGGGCCGCCGTGATCGCGGACCAGATCGCCGAGGCGGCCGACTTCTTCTCCTTCGGCACCAACGACCTGACCCAGACGACCTGGGGCTTCAGCCGCGACGACGTCGAGAGCTCGTTCTTCACCCGCTACCTGGAGAAGGGCATCTTCGCGGTCTCGCCGTTCGAGTCGATCGACCGCGACGGCGTCGGCTCGCTGGTCCGGACCGGCGCCGAGAAGGGCCGCGCCGCCAAGCCCGACCTCAAGCTCGGTGTCTGCGGCGAACACGGCGGTGACCCGGACAGCATCCACTTCTTCCACGAGGTCGGGCTGGACTACGTCTCCTGCTCGCCGTACCGCATCCCGGTCGCACGACTGGAAGCAGGCCGCGCCGCGCTGGCCTGACCTGCGTCCACCGCGCCACGATCTGCCCGAAGATGACTGCAGGCAGTAGTCATCTTCGAACGGGGCGATCGTGGTGCGGTGGAAACGTGTCCTGACGCGGGTCGGCGGCGGCAAGGAAGCAGGCTGGTTCCTGCTCCTGGTTGCCGTCCTGGTGTTGCTGGTGGCCGGCGGTGTGCGGTTCTATCGCGACTACGCGGCGTTGTCCGCTTCGGGTGCGCCGCTCGATGACCGAGGCAGCGCCTACCTGTACTTCGACCGGCCCGGCGTGACGGCTTCGCTGGAGGTAACGGTCCGGGACGCGACGCTGGACTTCGACGTACAGGTGGACAGGGCGTACGCCGGTGCAGAGGTCGGCTATTTCCTGGTGCTCACCGGCAACGCCGTCTATGCGTCAGGTGGCGAGGTCGTGGACGGCTGCCCGGGCGATGCGGTCCGCAGTACGGGGGAGATGCGGTGCCAGGTCGGGAAACTCGACCCGGCGATGACGAACGCGGCACCCGAACTGCCGACAGAGGCGAGTGTGGTGAGCGGCCGAATCGTTCGCGGCGACGACGGACTGCGGGCCTCGATCGGCGTCGACACCGGTCGGGGCTTCTCCAACGCCGACGGGAAGCGCGTCTACTTCGGCCTGCCTGCGATCGGTACCAGCTACCTGCCGGCGGGGGAGCGGGCCGGGGTGACCTTTCCGCTCGCCGGGGCGAAGGTCGCCGTACCGGAGCGGCTCACGCTCAGCATCGACTACGGCGAGCTGCCGGTGACGAATCGCGCCGAGAACGTCAGCCCGGAACCGCTCGTAGCGGGCACGCTGTTCTGGTACGAGGAAGACGTCTCCGCGATCAAGGGAAGAGGTTCGCTGGTCGACTCGATCACCGAGGACGACGAGCAGCGCACGCTCTTCCTGGCCGGACTGTACGTCGGCCTCGCGACCGCCTTCCTCCCGTTGCTGCTTCCGGCGCTCTGGCGATCGGGACGGCGGATCAGGCGGAGCGCTAGCCTTCAGCCATGAGCCGCGAGACGTTGCGCCAGACGTTCGGAGAGGACGCGGAGCTCTACGACCGGGTCCGGCCGACCTACCCGCCCCGCCTGTACGACGACCTGGCGGCGCTCCTCGGCAATCCGCGGCGCCCCCGGGTCCTGGAGATCGGCTGCGGAACGGGCCAGGCGACCAAGCCGATGCTGAAGCGCGGCTGGTCGGTCAAGGCGGTCGAACTCAGTCCGGAGCTGAGCCGGGTGGCGCGCGGCAACCTGCCCGAGCTGGAAGTGATCACGGCGCCGTTCGAGAGCTGGCCGCTGCCGGCCGAGAAGTTCGACCTGGTGTTGTCCGCGACCGCGTTCCACTGGATCGATCCGGCCGTCCGCGTGCCGAAGGCGGCAGATGCGCTCCGCCCGGGTGGAGTGCTCGCGATCATCTCCACCCACCACGTCGCCGGTGGCAGCGAGCAGCTCTGGATCGATCTCCAGGAGTGCTACCGGCGCTTCACCGACGACGCCGACGAAGACGGTCCGCAACCGGCCGACACGGTGCCGAAGGACTCGGGTGAGCTGGACGCCAGTGGCCGGTTCGGGCCCGCTGTCTTCCACCGGTACGAGTGGGAACGGACCTATTCGACCGCCGAGTACCTCGATCTGCTCAGTTCCTACTCGGGACACCGGGCCTTGACTTCGGCCAGGCGTGACGGACTGTACGAGTGTGTGAGCGCTCTCATCAACGCGGCGGGCGGGTCGGTCACGAAGCGTCACCTGACCCAGCTGCTGGTCGCAAATCGGCTTAACCAACCTCTTGCATCCAGCTGATCCGGTGGTCAAACTAACCGAGCGGGAAGGGCGATCACCGTCGACTTTAGGGTCCGACCTGAACCAGCCGCTGTGGCGGCTCGTGACTCCCTTCCCGCACCAACGTGGCAGCAGCGACCGGGCCATGGCCTCCCTGAGTAGGGTTGAGGCCATGGCCCTTTTCGCGCTTCAGCTCAAGTTCACCGACCAGGACCGCCGGATGGAGGTTCGCCCGGCGCACCGCGACTACCTCGCCGAGCTCTACGACGCCGGCAAGCTTCACGCCGCCGGACCGTTCGGCGACCAGAGCGGTGCCCTGCTGATCTACGACGTCGCCGACGAGGCGGAACTGCGCGAGATTCTCGCCGACGACCCGTACACCGCGGCCGACGTCTACGAGATCGTCACGCTGCAGGAGTGGCTGAAGCTGTTCCCGTCGGCCTGAGCCGGCGGTCCGTGGTACGGGCGTGAGCCGGCGGACCCGTCGTACGGGTCAGACCGTCGGTTCCAGCTCGAGGAAGTCGACGTAGGCCCACAGCCAGACGAGCGGCGCGAGCACCATCTCCGGCTCGCCCGTCTCGTCGTCGGCGACGAACAGCATCGACGCCTCGCCGTTGGAGATATCCTCGATCACGGCCGGGCAGACCTCCACCGCGGCGTCGAACGGCAGCACCTCCGGCCCGTTCTCCCACAGCGGCGCGGGCAGCGGCAGGACCGGCGCCTCCTCGGTGCCGTCCATCTCGACCGAGACCTTCTGCAGCATCTCGTACAGGTCGTAGGAGATCAGCCCGGCCAGCGGGCTGCCGTCGATCCCGACCAGGTACGGGTCGTCGGCGCCGGAACGGAAGGCGTCGCGGACCTCGGGAAAGGCCGCCGGCAGATCGGTCACCTCGATGTACGGCGCCTCCGCGGCCTCCTCTTCCTCGTCCTCCTCGTCGGCGAGCTCACCGCTGCGCATCTGGTCGAACGAGTGCAGCAGGTCGTTCAGTTCGTCGAAGGCACCGCCGCCGGGAGCCGCTTGCGCGCGCCGTTCCAGGTCCCGCAGATGCTCGATCAGGTCGTCCTCGAAGTGCAGGTCGTACTTCGGCAGCCCGGGCCGGCGGCCGGCGTTGATCCGCGCGACCAGCTGGGTGGAGATCGGCCCGAGCCGCTCGGCCAGCACCTCCAGCGGCGTGGTCGGCTTCTCTTCTTCCTCGTCGTGCGCGCAGGAGTCGTCGTCGGTCTTGCCGTCGTTCTCCATCGCCAGCAGCACCGAGAACGCCGGGAACGCGATCAGCGCCGCCGTCGCCAGCATCCCGTCGCCGATCAGCATCAGCGGATTACCGCCGGCCTCGGTCCGGCGCAGGTGGTCGGGCAGCAGCACCGCGGCCTGCTCGACGTTCACCTGGCTGGCCAGCGAGGACAGGCCGTGGTCGGTGTCCACCCCGAGCTGCTCGACCAGGGTCTCGGAGCTCATGTCGAAGGTGGAGCGCAGGTAGTAGCGCAACCAGCCGGCGTCGACGGGATTGCCCAGCAGTTCGGCGATCCGGGCGCGGAAGTCGGCCAGATCGGCGATCGACAGCACGACCAGTACCGGCTGGTCGCCGTCACCGATCACCAGGGGCCGGGTGTCACCGTTCTGGAAGCCGTCGATCACTTGGTGCAGGCCTTCGGCCGCTGCCTCCAGCGGCCAGGACTCCGCCTCGAACTCGGTCACACCCGCAGTGGTGTGAACGTCGTCGGGCATCGATGGTTCCTCTCCGGGCGGTCGGAATGGCTAAGACTATGACGCTGGGGATGCACCGAGGGTTGGCGGCCGGTGCGTCGTGACGTTGGCTACGCTGTGAGCGGTGGGTCGGTCAATCGGTATCTCACATGTGAGATAAGGTCCGGCGCATGACTGACGACTACCTGAGCCGGATCGGCAACCTCATCCGGGACGCCCGCAAGCACCGCGGCTGGACGCAGACCCAGCTCGCCGACGTGCTGGGCACCAGTCAGAGCGCGGTGAACCGGATCGAAAAGGGTCATCAGAACCTCACTCTCGAGATGCTCGCCCGGATCGGCGAGGCACTCGACTCCGAAATTGTCTCTCTTGGTGGCGGTCCGGTCCACCTCCGTGTCGTAGGTGGACGCCAACTGTCCGGATCCATCGACGTGAAGTCGTCCAAGAACGCCGGGGTCGCGCTGTTGTGCGCCTCGCTGCTGAACAAGGGCCGGACGACGCTGCGCAAGGTCGCGCGGATCGAGGAGGTCAACCGGCTGCTCGAGGTACTGAACTCGATCGGCGTGAAGACCACCTGGCTGAACGACGCCGGTGACCTGGAGATCGTGCCGCCGGAGCACCTCGACCTGGCCGCGATGGACGCCGAGGCGGCCCGGCGGACCCGCAGCATCATCATGTTCCTCGGCCCGCTGCTGCACCGCGAGGACACCTTCGCCCTGCCGTACGCCGGTGGCTGCGACCTCGGCACCCGGACGGTCGAGCCGCACATGTCGGCGCTGCGCCCGTTCGGTCTGGAGATCAAGGCGACCGCCGGGGAGTACCACGCGCTGGTCAACCGGGCGATCACGCCGGGCAAGCCGATCGTGCTGACCGAGCGCGGCGACACGGTGACCGAGAACGCGATCATGGCCGCCGCCCGGCACGACGGCGTCACGGTGATCCGCAACGCCTCGTCCAACTACATGGTGCAGGACCTCTGCTTCTACCTCGAACTGCTCGGCGTCCGGATCGACGGGGTCGGCTCGACCACGCTGACCGTGCACGGTCAGGCCGAGATCGACGTGGACGTCGACTACGCGCCGTCCGAGGACCCGATCGAGGCGATGAGCCTGCTCACCGCGGCGATCGTGACCAGCTCGGAGATCACCATCCGGCGGGCGCCGATCGAGTTCCTGGAGATCGAGCTGGCGCTGCTGGAGGAGATGGGGCTCGACTACAGCCGCACCGACGAGTACCTGGCCGAGAACGGCCGCACCCGGCTGGTCGACCTGACCACCCGGCCGTCGACGCTGCACGCGCCGATCGACAAGATCCACCCGATGCCGTTCCCGGGCCTGAACATCGACAACCTGCCGTTCTTCGCGGTCATCGCCGCGACGGCGACCGGGCAGACGCTGATCCACGACTGGGTCTACGAGAACCGCGCGATCTACCTGACCGACCTGAACAAGCTCGGCGGCCGGGTCAAGCTGCTCGACCCGCACCGGGTGATGGTCGAGGGCCCGACGCACTTCTCCGGCGCCGAGATCATGTGCCCGCCGGCCCTGCGTCCGGCGGTCGTCACGCTGATCGCGATGATGGCGGCCAAGGGCACCTCGGTACTGCGGTCGGTCTACGTCATCAACCGCGGCTACGAGGAACTGGCCGCCCGCCTGAACTCGCTAGGCGCCCAGATCGAGACGTTCCGCGACATCTGATTCCCGCCTGCCCGCCTGGTCCTGCAAGAAGGCCACGGCCTCGGTGATCACCTCCGGATCGACCAGGATCCGGCGATGGCCGAGGCCGTTGGTCTGCAGGAAGTGCGCCCGCGGCCCGTACGCCGCCAGCAGCAGCGGCGCCTGGCCGGGATCCACCACGTCGTCCTCGTCGTTGTGGATCACCAGCAGGTCGACCTCGCCGGCGGTGGCCGAGAATCTGGTCCAGATCTGATCGTCGCCGCCGAAGTAGCCGCGTTCGATGGATCGTCGCAGGCCCTGGTTCACCTTCGGGCCGAGCCCGAGCGCGCGGCAGAAGGCGTCGACCAGGTAGTCGAACCGCGCGAACCCGCTGATCGCGACCACCCGCCCGGCGGCAACGCCCTCGCGGACGGCGTACAGGGCGAACGGGACGCCCAGCGAGTGCGCGATCACGCCTTCGAACGGCCCGTGGCGATTCTCTAGGCCTTGGATGATGTGCTGGTGGCCGACGATCGTCGCGACCCGGCCGGGGGAGTCGCCGTGTCCAGGCGCGTCGTACGAGATCGGGCTGTAGCCGAGGTCGAGCAGCCGGGTGACGAAGCCGTGGAAGCGCGAGGCGCGCGACCGCCAGCCGTGCACCAGCAGGATCGGCCGTTCGCCATCGCCCCACGCGTAGGTGACGACCCCGTCGATCACCTCGACGCGGGCGGCCTGATGGATCTCGCGCTCGCTCTCACGCACCTGGCCGCGCTTGAACGGTCGCTGCCACAACTCGAACGCGATCCGCCCGGCGATCCCGGCTGGCAGCAGGTTCAGCAACCTGAGATTCATCGTGGTGGTCCTCCGGGCCGAGAAACTATACGAACGGTCGTATTATTAGATTGTCCAGGTCACGGAGTCAAGCGAACTAAGATCTGCCGGACAGGAGGTGGCGGGTGGAGACACGAGTCGATGGGCGCCTGGTGCGTGGCGACCAGACGCGGCGGTCGGTACTGCGCGCCGCGGTCGACATCGCCTCTGTGGACGGGCTGGAAGGGTTGTCGATCGGCCGGCTGGCCAAGGAACTGGAGCTCAGCAAGGCCGGTGTGTTCGCGCACTTCGGGTCGAAGGAAGAACTGCAGCTGGCGACTGTTCGAGCGGCCCGGCGGATCTACGCGGAGGCAGTGGTCGAGCCTGCGTTCGCTGTGGAGCCCGGACTGGGACGGCTGTGGTTGCTGAGCGAGCGCTGGCTGGACTATTCGGAGCGGCGCGTCTTCCCCGGTGGCTGCTTCTTCGCGAAGGCCTCCCATGAGTACGGCGCCCGCCGCGGCCCGGTCCACGAATACCTGGCCGAGGTCAATCGTGAGTGGATCCAGTTGCTCGAGCAGACAGTCGGTGAAGCGATCGCGGCTGGTGAGCTCACGACGGATCCCGTCCAACTCGCGTTCGAGCTGAACGCCTACTACGACTCCGCGAACCTGGCCTCCCTGCTCCGCGACGGCGATGCCGCGATCTACACCCAGGCACGGAAGTCGATCCGCGCCCGCCTCCAAGCAGCAGCGACCTCAGGAACCGCGCTGCCGTGGGAATCTGTCGGTGGGGCCGTCTAGCTTCTGAGCTATGCGGCCTCATGTACTGGCTCATCTCGCGATCTCGATCGACGGTGCGACCACCGGCTTCGAGGCGGACCAAGCGCGTTTCTACGCGATGGCGACCTTGTGGCAGGAGGATGTGACGCTGGTCGGCGCCGACACCCTCCTCGCCCAGGAGAGTGCTGTCCGGGTCGCGCCGAGGCCGGGCCCACGGGCTGCCGGACCGCTGCTGGCGGTCGTCGACAGCCGCCATCGCGTCCACAACCTCGACGCGCTCCGCGACCTCGGCTACTGGTCGGACGTCCTCGCGCTGTACTCCGAGCTGACGCCGGCCCGAGCCCCTGACAGCACCATCCAGGAGTGCGTCACCGGCTACGACCACGTCGACCTGGCGGAAGTCCTGGACCTGCTCGGCCGCCGCGGCGCCAAGCTGGTCCGCGTCGACAGCGGCGGCGCTCTCGTCGGTGCTCTGCTGGAGCAGGGTCTGGTCGACGAACTGAGCCTCCTGATCCACCCCGTCGTGGTCGGCGACGCGCCCCGCTGGCACGACACCTTCACCGGCCACCTCGACCTCGCCCTGGCCAACGTCGAGACCTTCAAACCCGGCATCACCTGGCTCCGCTACTGCGTCGCAGGCTGAGCCAGGTCAGCCTGCGATCGCGCTGAGACCGGCGAAGAGTTGCTTCGCCAGCTCTTCGGGCGCTCCCGTGCGGATCTGGTCGGCCAGCCCGATCAGCGCGAGCACCAGCGGACCCAGGTAGGCGAGGCGCTGCCGGAAGGTCTGGATCCGGTACAGGTCGGTCAGCCGCCGCCACGAGCCGCCGGCCGCCTCGACGGTCATCAGGTCGTAGGCCGCGCCGAGCGCGATCAGGAAGACGATGATCTGGAGCGACAGGTAGAGCCACAGCCCGGACGTCGGCGTACCGCGCCAGCCGGCGGCCAGCTCCGCAAGGCCCGCGCCGGCCATCCAGGCGATGCCGAGTACTGCGCCTTTGCTAGCGCCGACTCGCGTGGGCAGCCGCTGGTACAGCGCGCCGAAGGCGAAGGCCAGGCCGATCCACCGGGCGAACTCGGAGAGGACGTCGACGGCGAGGTAGAAGAGTCCGTTGTAGGTCAGCCGTCGGGGCAGTGCTTGGAGGGCACCGAAGACGTAGTAGCCGACCAGCAACAGGGCCAGCGCAGTACCGATCCAGGCTGTTGTCCTCGCGTTCGCGAGCCAGCCGGCGCCGGAACCTCGCCTGAACAGATCTCTGCCCAGGTCACCTGGGTAGAACCTTCGGTGGGTCGAGGCGCTCGTCTCCAGGTCGGTGAGGCTTGCGGCGCCCGCGGTCAGCTTGGTGTCCAGCGCGAGTACTTCGCCCCGGGACTTCTCGGCCTTCAGAGCACGGTCCAATCGCTCGCGCGCGGTGAGCCCGTCCGGTACCAGCCCTGCCGGTTCGCGGCCTCGGACGACGAGCGCCAGCGTCAGCCAGGTCAGCAGCCAGACCGGCAGGCCGACGCCTGCCCACCTCAAGGTCGGCGGTGGCACGACCACGGCGACGACCAGGGTCAACGCGAGGACCTGGGCGGAGGTGATCTGCAGCTGTGCCGCCGGGATGGTGGCGAACTTCGCCAGACAGAGGCAGAGGACGAGCGTTGACGTCGCGGAGAGGACCACCCAGCCGAGGTTGCTGCTCGCGGACATCACGACGGAGTCGACCAGTTGGGTGAGGCTGCGGCCGTCCCTCTCGGCGTACCGGCCGAGCGCGTCACCGGCGGAGGCCGCGGCCGTCGCGACCAGGAGGAACAAGGCCGCTCTGGCGAGGCCTCCGCGAACCGACAGAGCGCGGTTCCTGAACCAGGGCGAGGTGTTCTCAAGGGCTGCGATCGACAGTGTCCGGGGGATCACCAACAGTCTGGAGCCCAGGCTGATGAGGCCGGCTGTCACGACGGTCAGCAGGCCGAGCGAGGAAGCGAGTTGGAGATCCCCGACCGCTCCGCCGACCGCAGCGAGCAGTCCCAGCACGGCTGCGCCGATCAGCAAGCCCCGCCGGTTGACCGCGCTCAGGATCGTGACGGCGGCCCAGGTGAAGGCACTCAGCAGGCCGTCACCTGGCTGGAAGGGAAGAACGTCGATGGTCAGGCCGGCCAGCAAAGCGGTGAAGGCGAGAGCCGGACCGATCCCGGCCGCGCGCTGCCCGAACCGTCCCAGGAAGAACGTCGCGAGCGCGAGGGCGAGCAGGGCGGGTGAGGTGTCCCGGAGCATCGGCCAGTTGACCCGGAAGCTCGCAGAACCGAGGGAGAAGTTGCCCGGTTCACCGACCGGGGAGGACTGAGCGGTCCAGCGGACGGTCCAGGCCAGCGGGATCTCGACCGACAGTGGTGTGGCCGGGTCGGTCAGTCGCCAGGTGTACGTCGTCGTACGGGCGGCGGGGTCTGACTTCAACGAGGTGGGTTGAGGCGCGCTGGTGACGGTGGAGTGCTCGGCGCGGACGTTGTCGGCGATCACCAGTTCGACGACGGCCGGGGCGGCCTTGGTGGGGTTCGGTTGGCAGACCAGGCGGACTCTCGGGGATCGGCAGAGGTCGATGTCCAAATGCAGGACCCGGCCCTGCCGGTAGGCGGCCACTGCGGAGGCGGTGAACTGGCTGAAGTAGTAGTCCGCGCTGGGTGCGCCGGGCAGTCCCTGCAGCGGGATCAGGGTCTGCGCGTAGTCGACCTGCAGTTTCGACGCGGCGGCGTCGAGCTCGTACCGCGAAACAGGGAGCTGCGGCGGGCCGAGTCGCTCGTATTCGGGGTTGCTCGGGAACTCCTGCGTCTGGCCGTTGGAGAAGACGCAGAGCGGCAGCCGATCCGGCGTCCACGACCTATCGGCCTGCGCGACCTCGGCCGCGGCCGACGCGCGCACCTGCGCCTGCTGTGCCGACCCCTCGCTCACCGAGAGTCGCGTGGTGAACTTGGTGACCGCGCCGGACCGAGGGCATGCGGAGGCGGCGTGCTCGGGACCGATCGTCCGGTCGCCCTGGTCGAACACGCCGACCAGAACGCCGGTCGCGAGCCCGGCCGCCAACGCGAGGATCGCGACGGTTCGCTTCTTCATACCCGCACGCGGACGCACGCCGGCCGACCGGCCATCTGGTTCCCCCTGGTGTTCCCGTTCCCCTTGCCTGCTGTATCGCCGGGAGTCCTTCGCTGTTACGCCGAAGTTCGCAGAAGAACTGTCGGTGCGGGTGGCTAGGGTGAGTGGTGATGAGAAAGCAGCACGAGTGGTACGACGAGCACGACGCGGAGCGGTGGGTCGCGGAGCCGGTCAAACGGCCGGGGCGGTCGGCGTTCGCTCGTGATCGCGCGCGTGTGCTGCACAGTGCCGCGTTGCGTCGGCTGGCGGCGAAGACGCAGGTCGCGACGGCGGGCAGCGACGACTTCGTGCGCAACCGGCTGACGCACAGCCTGGAGGTGGCGCAGATCGGCAGGGAGCTGGCCAGCACGCTCGGCTGTGATCCGGACATCGTCGACGCGGCCTGTCTCGCCCACGACCTGGGTCACCCGCCGTTCGGGCACAACGGTGAGCGGGCTCTGGACCAGTTGGCGGAGAAGATCGGCGGCTTCGAGGGAAACGCGCAGACCCTGCGGTTGCTGACCCGGCTGGAGTCGAAGACGTTCGACGCGGCCGGACGCAGCGTGGGGCTGAACCTCAGCCGCGCGACTCTCGACGCGGCCACGAAGTACCCGTGGCAGCGCAAGCCGGGGGAGCGGAAGTTCGGTGCGTACGACGACGACGCGGCGGTCTTCGACTGGCTGCGGCAGGGCGTCGAGGGCGGCCGGCGCTGTCTCGAGGCACAGGTGATGGACTTCGCCGACGACGTGGCCTACTCGGTGCACGACGTCGAGGACGGGATCGTCGCGCGGTACATCGATCTCGGCCGGATCGGTGCTGAGCGGGCGCCGTACTGGGAGACGGTCCGGCGAATCTACTTGCCTGAGGCAACCGATGCGGAGCTGGACGACGGCTGGGACCGGCTGACCGCGCTGCCGTACTGGCCGAGCGCGCCTTTCGACGACAGCCGGCGCGCGCTCGGCGGGCTGAAGGATCTCACCAGCCAGCTGATCGGGCGCTTCGTGACCGCGGCCGAGCAGGCCACCCACGCGCGCTTCGGCCGGTCGCGACTGATCCGCTACGAGGCCGACCTGGTCGCGCCGGACAGCGTCCGGGTCGAGATCGCGCTGCTCAAGAGCATCGGCATGTTCCACGTGCTGAACTCGCCCGAGCGGCAGGCCCGCCGGGCGGTCCAGCGCGAGCTGCTGACCGAGCTGGTCGAGGTGTTGTGGGCCTCGGCGCCGCGCGAGCTGGACGCGCCCTTCGCCGCCGACTTCCGCGACGCCGCGGACGACGGCGCCCGGCTGCGGGTCATCGTCGATCAGGTCGCGTCGCTGACCGACCCGTCGGCCCTGAGCTGGCACACGCGGCTGGTCTAACCTCGGGACATGACCGACTCGGAGCGCATTGTCATCATCGGGGCGAGCCTGGCCGGCGCCAAGGCCGCGGAGACGCTGAGGGACGAGGGCTGGACCGGAGAGGTCGTCCTGATCGGCGACGAGACCGAACTGCCCTACGAGCGACCGCCGCTGTCCAAGGACGTGCTGCTCGGCAAGAAGGAGCCGGAGGCCGCGCGGCTCCACGACCAGAACTGGTACGACGAGAAGAACATCGAGCTGCGCCTGGGCACGAAGGCGACGGCGATCGACACGGCGGCTCGGACGGTCAGTCTGGGCGAGAACGGCGAGATCGCGTACGGCAAGCTGCTGATCGCCACCGGCAGCCGGGTGCGCAAGCTCGACGTACCGGGGGCTGAGCTGGCCGGCGTCCACTATCTGCGGACTGCGGCCGAGTCTCAGGCGCTCACCGACGCGTACGCCGCAAAGCCGCGCGTGGTCGTCGTCGGCGCCGGCTGGATCGGGCTCGAATCCGCCGCGGCCGCGCGCGAGCGTGGTTGCGAGGTCACTGTCGTCGAGCCGCAGCCGACCGCACTCGCCTCGGTGATGGGCGAGCAGATCGGCAACCTGTACGCCGAGCTGCACCGTCAGCACGGTGTCGAGCTGAGGTTCGACACCAGCGTCGCGGGCTTCGAAGGCGACGGCCAGGTGACCGGCGTGAAGCTGTCGGGCGGCGACGTCCTGCCCGCCGATCTGGTGGTCGTCGGGGTCGGCGTCCAGCCCAACACCGAACTCGCCGAGGCCGCCGGCATCGAGGTGGCCGGCCGCGACGAGGGTTCAGGCATTCTCACCGGCTCGGACCTCCAGACCTCCGTGCCGGGTGTGTACGCCGCCGGTGACGTGGTCCGCTGGGACCACCCGCTGCTCGGCCGCTCGGTCCGTGTCGAGCACTGGCAGAACGCGATCGACAGCGGAGTCGTCGCCGCCAAGGCGCTGCTCGGCCAGGACGTCGTACAGGATGCGCTGCCGTATTTCTTCACCGACCAGTACGACCTCGGCATGGAGTACACCGGCGACGTCCCGCGCGGCACGTCGTACCAGGTGGTCCTCCGCGGCGACCCCACCACCGGCGCTTACCTGGCCTTCTGGCTGTCGCCCGACAACCACGCCCTGGCCGCCATGCAGGTCAACACCTGGGACACCATCGACCAGCTGAAGTCCCTGATCAGCTCCAAGAAGCCCCACGACCCAGCCCGCCTCGCAGACACGTCGATCGAACTCTCCGACCTCTGACCTCGCCGGCGGGGACTTCTAGCCGGAGGTCCCCGCAGCGGAGGACGACACCCGCAGACCCGGCTCCGGCGCTCCGGGATGCCTCAGCCGATCGGTGATCAGAAAAGCCGGCAGCTCGAACGCCGCTGCCTGCTCAGCCTCGGTCAGCACAAAAGTTCCACCGACCTCGTCCGGCTGCCAGCCGTGCTCCAGCGCATAGCCGACGACTGCACGGACATCTCCGGAAGTTGGATAGGCATCGTCTGTCGCACACGCACCCCAGGGTCCCGGCGGGGTCGTCGAGAGCTGAATCGTGCGTCCGGCGGTGACCCGGGCGCCAGCGAATATTCGGCTGTGGCCGTCCGTTGTGTCACGGGCTTCGGTGGGACCGTAGACTCACCGCGTGGCCGGCAGGATCAAGGAAGAGGACATCGCGCTGGTGCGCGAGCGTGCTCGGATCGACGAGATCGTCGGCTCCTATGTGACGTTGAAGAACGCGGGCGGCGGATCGCTCAAGGGACTGTGCCCGTTCCACGACGAGAAGTCGCCGTCGTTCAACGTGACGCCGGCCCGCGGCTTCTTCTACTGCTTCGGCTGCCAAGAGGGCGGCGACGTGATCGACTTCATCCAGAAGATCGATCAGATCAGCTTCCACGAGGCGGTCGAGACGCTCGCCGCCAAGGTCGGCATCCAGCTCCGGTACGACGACACCGGCGCGCCGATCCAGCGTTCGCAGAGCAACCAGCGGCCGCGGCTGGTCGAGGCGCACAAGGTTGCCGCCGAGTTCTACTCCGAGCAGCTGTTCGGCGCCGCGGACGCGATGCTCGGCCGGCAGTTCCTCGACAAGCGCGGCTTCGACCGCGACGCCGCCGTACTGTTCGGCGTCGGTTTCGCGCCCCGCGGCGGTGAGTCGCTGGTCGCGCACCTGCGCGGCCGCGGGTTCACCAACACCGAACTGCTCGCCTCCGGACTCTGCTCGGACGGCCAGCGCGGGCTCTACGACCGCTTCCGCGGCCGGCTGATGTGGCCGATCCGCGACGCCGGCGGTGACGTGATCGGGTTCGGTGCCCGGCGGCTGTTCGACGACGACAAGATCGAGGCGAAGTACCTCAACACCGGCGAGACCGCGATCTACAAGAAGTCCAAGGTCCTGTACGGCGTCGACCTGGCGCGACGGGAGATCGCGAAGGGCAAGCAGGCGGTCGTCGTCGAGGGGTACACCGACGTGATGGCCTGCCACCTGGCCGGCGTACAGACTGCGGTGGCTACCTGCGGCACGTCGTTCGGTGAGGACCACTCGCGCGTACTGCGTCAGTTGCTGCTCGACCACGACCAGTTCCGCGGCGAGGTGATCTTCACCTTCGACGGTGACAGCGCCGGCCAGCGTGCCGCGCTGAAGGCTTTCGAAGGCGACCAGGCCTTCGCGTCGCAGACCTACGTGGCGGTCGAGCCTGACGGACTCGACCCCTGCGATCTGCGGTTGCAGAAGGGCGACGCAGCGGTGCGCGAGCTGATCGGCCGGCGGGTTCCGCTGTACCGGTTCGTGTTGTCCAATGTGCTCTCGAAGTACGACCTGGACCGCGCGGACACCCGGATCGACGCCCTGCGCGACGCGGCGAAACTCGTGATCAGCATCCGCGACCGGTCCAAGGTCGACGCCTTCACACGCGAACTGGCCGGGCATCTGGGGATGGAGGTGGACCAGGTGCGGACCGAAGTACACCGGGCTGCCTCTCGTCCTGCCCCCGCTCCCGCCGCGCCCGACCGCGGTCCCGTGCAGGCGACGAGCGAGGCTCCGGCCGCGCCGCCTCGCGTCGACCTGCCGTCACCGCGCGACCAGCGCTTCACGATCGAGTGGGACGTACTGAAGATCGCGATGCAGCACCCGCACCTGATGGGTACGGCGTTCGACGAGCTGGACGACCAGGACTTCACCCACCCCTGGCTCGCCGCCGTACGGACCGCGATGGCGAAGACCGGCGGCCCCGCGCAGGCTCCGCCGGGGGAGGCGTGGGTGGTCGCGGTCCGCGAGGCGATGGGCATCGACCCGGCCGCCGCCGTCGTCAGCGCGCTCGCCGTCGACCCGGTGCGCCTCGACCGCGATCCCGACGAGATCTACGCCCGGGCACATTTGGCCCGGCTCCAGGAGCTCACCTGCCTACGCCGGATCGCCGACCTCAAGTCGAAGCTCCAGCGCACCAACCCGATCGACAAGGCCGACGACTACAACCGGATGTTCGGCGAACTGATCGCGCTGGAGCGCTACCGCGCCGAACTCCGCGAACAAGCGATCAGCGGTGCCATCTAGGGCCTGTTTTCCACAGCCCCAGAACTACCCGCCGGTCACCCATCGTCATCACGGCACTCTCTTGAGTAACAGAGGGAGACTGCCATGCCAAACCTGGACTGCGACCCGGCCGACCTGCACGCCCTGATCACCTACCTCCGCGACATCGGCCGCCACGAGCTGCTCAGCACCGAAGAAGTCACCACCCATGCCTTCTGGATAGAAGCCGGCCTGCTGGCCGCCGACCGCCTGACCACCCTCACCGCCTCAAACCCACAGCCGATCTCGCCCGCGCGCCCCGCGCCGACTGCTCAGCCACCCTCGCCTGCCGCCGAAGACATCCGTCACCCTTCCGCCTCGTCTTCCACACAACACGCCACCCCATCCGCAAAGGCGCCGAGCGAAACCAAGACCACTGATCACCTCATCACCGACCTGCAGGAGATCGTCGTACTGGGCGAACAAGCCCGCCAGAAGATGATCGAGGGCAACCTCCGCCTGGTCGTCTCCCTGGCCAAGCGCTACACCGGCAAAGGCATCTCCCTCCTCGACCTCATCCAGGAAGGCAACCTGGGCCTGATGAGAGCGGTCGAGCGCTTCGACCACCGACTCGGCAACCGCTTCTCCACCTACGCCATCTGGTGGATCCGCCAGTCGATCGGCCGCGCCATCTCCGACCGCTCCAGACTCGTCCGCATGCCCGCCCAGGCCTACACCGACGCGGGCCGGGTGGCAGCCGTCCAACGCGAGCTCACGCAACGCCTGGGCCGCGAGCCATCCACCGCCGAAGTAGCAGCCGGAGCCTCGCTCACCGTCGCTCGCGTCGAGCGCGCCCACGCCTGGAAGATCCGCCCCGAGACCCTCGATCTGGACGACACCGACCAGTACGTCGACGACGACTCCATCGTGCTCCGAGCCGCGCTCCGGCGTGATCTGCACTACCAACTCGAGTTCCTCGACGACGACCAACGCGCAGTACTCAGCCTGCGCTTCGGCCTGATCGGCCCAGCCGCGGCGTCGGTCGACGAAACAGCCGCCCTGCTCGACCTCGATCCCGACCAGGTTCGCACGCTCGAATCCCAAGCCCTGATCGATCTCCGGCGCCGCTGCGCGATCGGATTGCGGGACTACGCGGCCTGACGGTTGGACCGCCCTGAGACCATGGACCTGTGCTGAGACTTCGTCGTACGTCGTGGCCGCGCGAGCTGAGCGAGGCGGTCGCTATTGCCTCCAGGCATTCCCCGGGCGGCAAAGAGGACATCCTGGCCGCAGTACAGCTGCTCGACGGCAGCTGGGTGGCCGGCGGCCGCGCAGCGCTGTACCTGCCGACGGAGACCGACGGCACGGTCCGCCGCGTCGGCTGGGAGAAGATCGAGCGGGCCGGCTGGGACTCGGAGGAGTCCGTCCTGCGCGTCTACGAGACCACCGCCTTCGGCACTCCACTGCGTAGTACCGAACTCAAGGTCGAAGATCCCGGCCGCTTCGGCCAGCTACTGCGTGAGCGCATCGACGCGAGCGTCCTGATCCAGCGCCACGTCGTACTGTCCGGCAAGAAGGGCGTCCGCGTCGTCGGCCGCCGCAACCCCTCCGAGCCCGACGCCCAGGTGCACTGGAACTTCGTTCTGGACAAGGGATTGGAGCCCTCCCAGCCCGGCGTCGTCGACGGCGCCGAAGCCGCCCTGGCAGCAGTCCGCGACGAGTTCGGAATCTGACCCGGCAGCGACCCGGAATCCCATTTTTGCAGTTGGTCCCCGGCCTGCTAACCTACTCAAGTCCTCGGGGTTGAGGACGAAGAAGCACCTCGATCCCGCGTAGCTCAATTGGCAGAGCAGCCGGCTGTTAACCGGCAGGTTACTGGTTCGAGTCCAGTCGCGGGAGCAGAAGAAAGACCAGGTCAGAGGCCGGTTCCGATAGGGACCGGCCTTCGTCGTGCCAGCCCCGTGCCAGATCCTCTGGCGACGCGCCGAGGCCTTCCCCGCGAAGCTCCCTGCCCCCCACACTCGGGGCATGAACTTGAAGATGGGGGCCGGCCGCAGGGCGGGTGTGATCGTGGGCGTGACGCTGTTGGCAGCAACGGTCGGCGGGGTGGTGTTGATGAAGTCGGACGAACAGAAACCAGTCAGCGCGGAAGTCCGTGACCGGATGTTCGAGTTGGGCGAAGCATGCATAACAGCCGCCCAGCAGAAGCTTTCGCCGCTAGTGACACACGACAGCGGCAAGCAGAGCTTCGAGCAGATTGACGGCACCGATTGGCGGGTGCTGGGTGAGGTGAACCACGAGACCAAGTGGGGCGACAACTGGTACGACGTGACCTGCGTCGTCGCGTGGACCTCGCCGACTGTCAAGGTGAAGTCGGTCGAGACAGCCGCTCGCTAGGAGCTCGTCTCGTGGTGGCGGTCGAGCCTGCGGGTTAGGAGTGCCCTGGCCTCGGGGCCGTAGACGGCGGCGTTCGCGAGGTGGCCGAAGATCCGCTCGTAGGCTCCGATCTCGTCCGCCTGGGTGATGTTCAGGCCGGCGGTGAAGAGCTCGACCAGCACCAACTTGCTGTCGTACAGGTAGAAGCCGTGCTGCGGCCCGACGCTGAAAGTCGCATCGAACGGGATGATCCCGACGCGGATCGCCGGCAGAGTCGTCATCGAGATCAGGTGGCCGATCTGTCCGGTCATCACGTCGGGCGGGCACACCTGGTACCGGATGACGGCCTCGGTCATCACGAAGTGGAACTTCTTCTCACCACGGTGCAGGATCCTCTGCCGGTCCATCCGAGCAGCGATCGCCTCATCGAGCTCGGCCTCGCTCTTGGGCACACCGCGCTCGGATTCATCCGGATCACCTTCCGCGAACCGGTACCGGGCGTACTCGGCTGTCTGCAGCAGGCCAGGTACGAAGCAAGGCTCGAAGTTCCGAGTCAGCGACGTCGACGCCTCGATCTCAGCGATCGAACGCTGCCGGGAGGGGAGGCCCGTGCGGAACATGCGTCGATGCTCGACGTACTGCTGCTCGAGGGATCGCAGCGTGCCGACGAGCTCCGCAACGATCGCCTCGCGACCGCAGATCAGGGCCCATGTGGCGAGGTCTGCGTCGGTTGGTGTCTGCTGCCCCGACTCGATCTTCGAGATCTTGGATGGCACCCAGGAGGCCGCAGCCGCTAGGTCACGCCCGGTGAGGTGGGCGTCCAGTCTCAGCTCCCGGAGACGGTTGCCGAGCGCCTCACGCGCTCGCTGGAAACTGGACACCCACACTCGCTTATCTGTTGATGTTGCTCTTGCTGAGGAACTCGTCGTCGTACCTTGACAGGTACTCGGCCCGCGGGGCCGCGAACCGCCGAGCGACATCTCGGAAGTAGGCGTGCTCAAGGATCACCGCGGGATCGTGGATGATGTCCGCTCCGAGCAACACGTCCTGGTCATCGTGCCGGAGTATGCACATCTTGTGTGAATCAAGCAGCCAGTAGTCGTACGTCGGCAGGCCCAGCTCGTTCGCGCGACCGCGCGACAGGTAGCGGATGTCCTCACCGGCTGCGGTGTTGAGGCGTGCCGAGTGGAGGCCGTACCGCACGTAGTCCGACCACGGTTCGCTCACCACCCGAACGCGCTCAATGCGCCGGCCTTCGAGGGTGCGGCGGAGGACCAGGCCCATCCAGTCTTCCATCCACGACTCGTCATCTGGCTCGCCAGCGACGAACTTCTGAACGTGCTCCGCCTCGCTCGGGTCGGCGTAGTTGTCTCTCACCTCGAGCCGGTACGCGGTGTGCTGGTAGCCACGAGCGAACTCGACGAACTCCGCGCCGACGTTGACGAAGGTCGGATCGGTCACGCCGTGGGGCCGGTCTGGCCGGCGTGGTGGGCAAGGATTAGCTCGACGAGTCCCGGCGTGATGATGACCGCGTCCTCGCCCTCGGGGAAATTCACCAGCTGACCACGTGCCAGGTCGCTGGTCAGCTTGTAGCCCTGGACGATGTATCTGCCGTCGTCCGTCGCGTAGTACGACGGGCAACCTTCCTTGTTCGTGTTGGGGTCGGTGGCGATGTGGTTGAGCTGCTCGGGTTGCGGGTGCTGCATGGTGATTCTCCTCGGGGTAGGTGGGGTAATCAGCTTGCCGGTGCTCACACAGAGTGCGAACTCGACGCCGAAATAGTCAAGGGCCTAGGAGAAATCTCTAGAAACTTCGTTCACCTTGGAGCGACGGCTCCCTAACGTAGTGCTCATGATCAGGGCCGCAGATGACCGCACGCAGGAAGTGGCCGATGATCCAGATCTGACCGCCGTGCTCGACGCGTGGCCCCGACTCGCTCCCGATGCTCGACGGATGTTGAGCACGCTGGCGACATCTGGCCGCTTGGATGCGCCGACCGACGCTGCCCGTGAAGAGACCGTGCCGCCGCCGACGGCTCATAACGAGGTGCAGCTCGGGCCCGGCGACTGGCCGATCCTGAGTTCGGCGTGGGAGCGCCACGACGATCCGGAGTTGTCGTGAGCTCGGCTCGGCGCCGGCCTGGCGTGGCCGCGCGACCCGGGCCGCTGGAGTGGACCGACCTGAAGCGGGACGACAGGATCCAGCACTTCGAGTACGGCAAGGGAACGGTGCTGGTGCCGGGTCCTGCGATCATGCACGTCTGCTGGGATAAGGGCTCGCGAGTCGACACTCACACGCCTGCCATCGCACGGTTCTTCACTCTGCTCGGGCCGGACGACGAGCCGGTGACGTAGCTCTCGCGTCTTTGGTTCCCTGATGCCTGACCGTCGGTGGCGGTTGAAGCCCAGTGGGACGAAGGCCTCCGGGCCGGTAGCTCGCGCCGGAGACGCGAGAAGGCGCCCCGCTCCCTGGATAGGGAGCGGGGCGCCGTACGTCGTACTGAGCTGGACTAGCTGTCTGCCTTCGGCGCGGCCGCGAGGAACGGCAGGACCTTCTGCAGCAGGTCGTTCACCTGGCGCAGCGCCATCACCCGGGTGATGGCGCCGGCGATCGCGAGGCCGGTCGCTGCCCAGCCGCCCGCTGCAGCGGGGTCCTGCTGGGTGGCAGCCTGGTAGACCAGCGGTGCCATGGCGGCCGCGCCGACCACGCCGGCGAACACCGTGCGAGTGACCGCCCGCCACGGGTACTTCGACTGGGTGATCACGAGTTGGTCCTCTGCGGCCACTGGTAGTGGCGCTCGCCGTCGCCCTCGGTGGCGCTGGTCACCCAGAGGGTGTCGTTGCCGTCGAGGAAGATCTGGCCGTTGACGGCCGCCCCGGGCTCGTCACCCCAGACGCGGGTGATCAGCAGCGGGAAGGTCTGGCCGGCCTCGGCCTCGTTGCCGGCGTGAGTGACGTAGCCGGTGTGGCGCTTGGAGGCGCTGTGGGCGTCGGCGTCACGCCGGCGGTTGTTGATCTGCTTGGCCTCGTCCGCGGTGATCGTGTAGTGGACGATCCGGCCGATGGTGGGGGTCATTCCTTGCTCCATTCTCGAGTTCACCGCGCGCAGCTGATGCCGTCCGGCACGGTGCCGGTCAGGTGGCGCAGTGCGATCTTGAACGACTCGCAGCGGCGAGCGTCTTCGGTTCCGTCGCCGATCGGGTAGCCGATCGCGGCGTTGACCTTGCCCATCTGCAGGGCGTCGGCCATGGGGTTGCAGCGCCGAGCCACGGTCCAGTACCAGCGGGCGATCCGGGCCGACCACTCAAGCGACTGCGCGAGGTCGGGCTTGGCGACCAGGTCGACGCCGAGGCGATCGCCGGCGGCCTCGTAGTTCTTCACCCCGGTCAGCTGGATGTAGCCGCGCCCGGCGAAGGCCGCGGTCGAGCCGCGCTGCTTCGCGTTGTACTCGAAGGCGGACTCGTGCGCGAGGGTCGCCAGGAACGCGGCCACACGGCGCGGACTGTTGATCTCGGCAACGGTCATCTGCTCGAGCAAGCCGGGCAGGCCGGCCTCGACGATTGCTGTGTCGCCGACGCGGCCGGGGAACATGGCCCGGAGGTCGGCGACAGTCAGGCTTTTGGGGTGGCGGCCGCCGTGATCTTCGCGGCGACGGCGGTCGCGATCCGGTCGATGTTCGCCGTCGTCAGGATCTCGGCCTCGGCCGCCTGGCCGGCGCGCAGCGCGTCGGGGCCGTCGGTCTGCCGCTCGAACGTCTTCAGGTCCTGGGTGTAGGCCTGGAGCCGCGGCTCCAGCTTCCTGTAGACGCGGGTGGCGATCGCCTCGATGTCGGCTTCCTTCACTTCGTCCTCCTCGGCTGGTGCCGCCTTCTTGAACCAGGCGGCGGTGTTGGTCTCAGCAGCACGGGTGTGCTTGATGCTGATGTGGATGTGCTTCTCGTGCGGGTCGCCGTCGTACGGCTCCCAGTCCCACGGCTGCCCGTCGTCGGTGGCCGACGCGATCTTGCGGTCGTGGATGATGTACGCCGTCCGCGGATCCCGGAGAGCGGCCGCGATGACCGCGGCCTTGTCGATGCCCTTGATGTAGACGTCGATCGCCCGCACGACGCCGCCGGCATCCCAGTCGGGGTTGTGGTCGGACTTGCGCGCCTGGTGCGACGGATCACCGATCCATCCGTCGTTGGCCCGGTTCGGCCACCGGCGGTCCATCTCCTCGCCGAAGGCCTCGAGCGACGCGGCCTTGTAGTAATCAACCATGGTTGCCTACTCCGATCGTCAGGGTGAGGTGAGTTGAGGTGGCCACGGCGGTACCTCGAGGTCGGCGGCCTCGATCGTCCGGCGCAGCTGGAAGATGTAGTCGTCGGTGATGAGCCGGTGTCGGCGCGCGGACTCGGCCTGGGTCTTCAGGTCGGTGATCTCGGTTTTGAGTTCCGTGATCTGCTGCTGCGTGACCTCGGCCTTCGGCCTGGACTTGTTGAGCTTGGCAACGACCACGACGCCGACCAGGCTGAGGACTCCTAGGACGATTGAGACAACCGCGCCCTCACTCATGAGCCACCGCAGGTTGCTCGGACACGGCTGACCGTGTGAGCAGCCCGATGACGGCGAGCCAGGGGAACAGGTAGGTGCTGGCGTTCAGCCACTCGCGTGACGTTTCGTCGTTGAAGCAGGCGATCACCCAGGCCGCGAGATAGGCGCCGCCCCAGATGACCCACATCGTGCTCAGTACGACGATGGCGATCGTGTCTGCCCGGCGGCAGACCGACGCGGTGAGCAGCAGCACCGCGGCGAGAAACCAGCCGACGACGTACGCCGACAGCGGGACGTACGCCGAGATCAGATCGAGCGCGCCTGGCAGTTTGGCCGGCTGATTGCTGGGGACGTAGGCGAGTGCCCGGGTCGCAGCGAAGCCTGCCAGCGGCAGCAACACCCACCCTCGCGCGCCTCGGAGAGGATTCCAGCGGGTCATGTCGGCTCCTATTCGGAGGGGGTGGGTGGGCGGGGCCGGTACTTGCCTTCGGCATCGACGGGCTGATCCGGAGCGGGCACCCACTCGCCTTGCCAGAGCTGCTCGGGGATCGAGTCGGCGCCGAACGTCAGGCCTTCTGCTTGCATCTCGGTCATGTCTGGATCCCGTAGGCGAAGAAGGGGCGGACGATGATGTTGCCGGCGCCCGCGGTACGGCGGGCCTGGATCGCGATGTACTCGAGCGCCATGTGGGTGGCGGCAGGGAGTGGGAAGACGTAGGCGGGTGCGATCGAGCCGCCAGCGGGGATGACGGTTGGGCCGGCCAGCACGGTGGCGCCGGCTACGATCCGGACCTCGCCGGCGGTGGTGCCGTCGGATGCGAACGCCGAGATGCCGACGGTCATCTTGGGGTGCTGGCGCGGCCCGGCGAGGGTGTGGGTTTCGGTGAAGGTGGCGGCGGTGACGTTCTGGTTGTCGGCGCCGCTGGTGACCGCGTACGGCACGTACGGGCGGGCGAGGCCGATGCCGCCGTCGGTGTCGTCGGCGACCACGACGTTGCCGCCGCGGTCGTACCAGTTGAGGGCCTGGCGGTAGTTGGCCGGTGTCCCGTCGCCGGGGAAGGCGTCGAACAGTGCGAGGGCGATCGACTCGTCGTTGCGGCGCATGATCATGCCGCGCTGCGGACGCCCGTCGTCGAGGTTGGGGGAGATGTTGCCGAGGTAGAACAGGGTGGTGCCGTTGTAGTCGCGAGACTTGATCGCGCCGCCGTCGACGACCAGGTCGCCGTCTTCGATGATCGCCGATTCCAAGGTGACGGCGCCGCGGAGCTCTTCGATCTGGCGTTGCATCTCGGCGAGGCGCTGGTTGATCCATTCCGGTCCGTCGGACAGGGGCGTTGGGGTGGCCATCAGGTGGGGTTGTCCTCTCCGGGCTGCCACAGCACGGGCAGGAAGTTGTTCGCGTCGATGTCGAGGGTCCAGCCGAACGCGCGGGCGACGATGTCGAGGCCGGCGGGGTGGCCGTACGACGGTGGGCCGGGCCGGTCGACCATGGCGGCGGCGACGGTGAACCGGACGTCGGAGCCGATCGGGAAGTCGCGCTCGACCTGCGGGCATCGGGTCGCGTCGGCGGTGAGGGTGTAGATGGTTTGGCCGTCGACCATGCGGGCGACGTCGGCCGCGGCCGCGCCGGGCAGCTCGGTTGCGCGGGCGGAGGCCTTCGTGGTGGTCGCTTCCCAGCGGCCGGCGATCGCGATGTCGGACTCGTTGCGGGCGGTGGCCGACGGGGTCGAGCTGCCCTGCCCGTTGGCCACTGCGGTGACGGCGTTCGCGCCGACGCCTTCGGTGTGGTCTTCGCCGGCGTTGTAGGCGTGAACCATGCCGGGCCACCGGAACACGGCGTTCGGGTCGGTCGACGCGGTGCCCAGCCGGGGCCGGCCGACGAGGGTGAGGCCGACGGCGTCGCCGTTCCACCAGCCGTTGATGGTCCACTCCGGGCCGTTCGCGTAGCCGGACAGCTCCTGCAGGCAGGACAGCACGGTGCGCCGCTCTGGGGCCTTGTAGCGGATGCTGCGGGTGGTGGTGAGGCCGACCAGGTCCAGGCCGATGTTCCAGCCCTCGACGTTCGCGTCGGCGATCAGATCGGTGATGATCTGCGCGTCGGTGTGGCCGGCCTCGCCGGTGTAGATGTGGTTGCCGGCGTAGCGCCGGTTGAGCACGCCTTCGATCGTGGTCGCGCCGAGTTGCGCAGTGGAGGTGTTGCCGCGGGTCGGGCGGGACGTGACGACCCCGACCCAGGGCAGGTCGCTGGTCTCCTCGCCCGGGTAGGTCCGCTCGAGCGCGATCAGCGTGCGCCGAGGGATGGTCGATCCCCAGAAGTCGACGCCGGCGCCGAGCTCGGCCAGGTCGCAGGTCAGGTCGAGGGTGGTCGGTGCGCCGATCAGCTTGGACGGCGTACCGCGCAACGGCAGGATCTCCAGGCGGCGACCGGTCTTGAAGTCACAGGCATGCCACCGATACGCCGGCTGCGCGACCGGCGGCGGCTGCATCTGGGCGCCGCCGGCAGACAGTAGGCCGAACGACTCGACAGCGATGGTCACCGGAAGTGCGCCTCGAAGATGACGACGCCGTCCGCAGCGGGCCCGCCGGACTGGTTCGCCGTCGTCACGAACGCACCACTGCCACCGCCGCCGTACTGCTTTCCGGAGTTGCCCGCGCCGATCGCGGTCCTGGCCTGCGCCGAGCCGCCCAGGTACGAGGCGCCGCCCCAGCCGTGGAGAGCCGAGACACCGCTGAGTACCCGGCCTTGGCCGCCGTCGGATCCGGAGACGTTCAGGTCGCCGCCGGTCGCGGTGCCACCCGCGCCGCCGCTCGCTGCTGTATTGCCGGCGCCGACGGTGCCCTGCGAACCACCGATACCGCCGTTGGCGGTCAGGCCACCGACCGAGCTCGCGCCGCCGTCTGCTCCCTTCGACGACGAAGGTGTGCCGCCGATACCTCCCGCCCCCACGGTGACCGCCACGGAAGCACCAAGGGCACCAGCCGGATAGATCTTCTCGGTGTAGCCGCCGCCACCACCGCCGCCGCCTTCACCATGCGCAGTACCGGCCACACCCAGGCATCCACCGCCACCGCCGCCGCCGGCCTGGACCCGGACCTTGAACCACTTGCAGCCAGCCGGTTCGTTCCAGGTGCCGTCGGCGTTGAAGCGGTCAATCTTGGGCGGTGGGTTGTAGTAGGTCCGCTTGTCGGTGACTGTCGCGCCGAGGGTGTTGTTGATCGGCACGTTGATCTCGGCCATCAACACCGCGGTGGTCGGGACGGTCGCGGCCGCGCCGCCCGGCGCGCCGGGTGCGTAGACAACGATGCTGCGCCGCTGGTTTGACGCGTCGACCTCGTGATCTTGGACTTCGACCCAAACCCGGTCGACCCGGGCCAGTGTCGCGTGTGCGGCCTGCAGCGTCTTTGTTGCCTGAGGCTCGTACCCGACGTAGGCGCCGGTCGTGGTGGTGAGACCTTGGATGACGAAGTTGAGCGCCTGGTGCGTGATCGTCGTACCGGCCAGGCTGACCAGCCCGGTGCCGTACTTCACGCCAGAGAACACGCGGCCGCCCCCGGGCCCCTCGAAGAACGCGGCCTCGATCTGGCGCAGCTCGCCCGCGGTCAGCTCCGGGCCCGCTGCGCCGGCCTCGTAGGTGATCCAGAACGGTTCGCCCATCAGGTGCTCCTCATCTGTAGCCGTCGAGCCAGTCGACGGTTGCCAGCGCGGCGGTCGTGCCGGACGCGGCTCGGAAAGCGATGGTGTTGGTGGTCTTCGGCGCGATCGCCCAGAACTCGCCGCCGACCAGGCCGCCGCGCGACGCGGTCCCCATCAGCAGCGCGGACTGGTACTTGGTGCTGATCTCCACGAACTCACCAACGCCGAGATCGCCCTTGTAGGTAAGGGATCGGCTGGTGGTGACGTTGGTCAGTGACGGGTGGCTGCAAGGGCCGTCGAACCGGATCGTGGGGAAGACGGCCTTGTTGCCGGCGTTGACCTCGGCGCCGTCTCCGGTCTGCGACGTACCGGTGACGCGGATCGGTACGCGGATCGGTACGCGCAGCCCGCCGGTGCTGGACGGCAGGCGCAGCTCGAGGTGGCGGGGGATGACGCCGTACCTGGTCGAGTCGGGGCAGTAGAGCTCGGCGCTGTAGGACCACAGCACGTCGGTGTCGTCGTTCCATTCCACTGCGCTGTTCTGCCGGGCGAGCGTCTGCAGCGCCTTGGTCTCGGTGATCCGGAGCGGGAACAGATCGAGGTCGACGCGAGCGTTGAAGTCGTCGACGGCTGCCTCCCGTAGTTCCCGGGTCGGCGCCTGGACTTGGCCGGTGATCGTGACGAGCCGCGGCCCGGTCCACTGGGTAGGGCTGGTGCCGCCGTCGGTCCCGGACCGCTGGATCCCGCCACCGGTCGGGGCCGGGACTCCCCAGCCAGTGATCTTGCTGCAGGTGACTGTCACGCCGTCCGCGTCCGGGCCGTTGTTGATCTGCAGCCCGTTGAGGTCGACCTGGGCTTCGTCGGGCATCGGCATGGTCAGGCCTTCCCTGCGAATCGGGCAGCGGCCAGCGTGCGGTGACCGATGACGTCGGCGGTGCGGTAGTCGGTCCCGGTGAAGGTCTGCTGCAAGATGACCTGCTTCTCCACGACCGGCTGGCCGCCGGCTCCGTGGCCACTGAAGCGGTTGCCGGCGAAGTACCGATCGGGGTCGACGACGTGGTTGGGCTCGACGCGGCCGGGCCGGCCGCCCATCCGCAGGATCTCCGGGCCGCGCTCGCCGACCCAGTAGTCCTTGTAGGCCTGGACCGATCCGCCGTCGGCACGGCCGGTGAGGATGTTCTTGCCGCCGTACTGGGCGGTGGCTGATCCGGCGCCGATCAGATTGGCCTGGGCCTCGAGTGCCTTCTGTGCGGCGTTGAGCGAGGCGACCAGGCCGAGGCCTCCGGACAGGATGGCTTGGGCGATCTCGCTGCCGGCGTCGGCGCCGCTGGACACGATCTGCCCGATGAGGGTCTCGGAAAGGCCGGCCTTTCGCAGCCGTTCGATCTGGCCACGGAACGCGGCGAGTTCCTTGCCCTGGGCCTGCAGGTCGCCGAGCAGCCCCTTGCCGGTGCCGGACATCCCGAACAGGTCGGCCAGGCCGGACCCGGACTTGAGGCCGGTGGAGATCTGGTCGGCCAGTGCGACCGCGTCTTTCTGCGCGGCGACGATCGCCTCGATCGACCGCTGGTGCGCCTCGTTGGCTCTGGTGGCGGCGTCGAGCTTCGCCTTGTAGACGGCGTCGGCCTTCTCGCTGGCCTTTGTCGCGGCGACGGCGGCTGCCTTCGCCTTGTTGGTGGCGGCGATGCGGCGCTCGAGTTCGCGGTTGGCGTCCGCGATCGTCTTGGTCGACGCCTTCTCGGAGCGCAGCCGGGCGATCCGGGCGCGCTGCTGCTTCTCGGCCGCCAGGCCGCGGGCGACCTCGGCCTTCGCGTTCGCCTCGACGGTGTTGGCGCGGGCCGCGGTCCGCTGTGCCGAGGCGGCGGCCGAGCGGGTGTTGGTCTGGTTCTTCAGCGTCGCGCTGAAGTTCACGCCTTCGAGTGGGTTGAACTGCTTGGCCAGCTGGCCGAGCAGATAGTTGACGTCGACCAGGCGGTTGCCGCCGACCAGGCCGCCGGTGGCGTACCCGTCGAGACCGGCGTTGATCGCCTCGAGCTGCGCGCGGTGCTTCTTGGTCTGGCGCGCGTTGATGACGAACTCGCCCGACGCGGCCGCGATCACCATGTTGTCGACCCCGGAGGGCTCGCCCGGCAGGATCCCGCCACTGGCCCGGGCGATCTCCACACCCTTGGTCTTCGCCGGGACGAAGTTCTCGATCATGTTCTTGTAGGTGGTGACGGTGATGTCGACGTTCTTGCCGCGCAGGCTGTCGATCGCGGCCTGGGCCTGCTTCTTCGCGGCGAGCAGCTGCGCGATCTCGGCGGTCAGCTTCGCCCGGCGTTCCTTGGTGAGGTTCTTGTCGTTCAGCTGTGCCCGGGCGCGGGCGAGCTTCGCGTCGATGTCCTTGGTGTCAGCCCGTACTGCGGTGGTGCTGCTCTTCGGGATCGAGAACACGGCTTCGACGTAGGCCTCGGCCGCGGCCTTCGACCCGTAGAACCTGGTCGCCACCTGCAGCAGCTGCTCACGTTGCGAGGTGAATGCCGCCTGGATCTGCGGCTGCGCCTTGCCCTGCTCGCGCATCGACTCGACCACCGCGAGACCGGCGTCGGCGACGCCGTCGAGCGCCTCCTGGTTCTTGCGGCCCTTCTCGGTGGTGATGTCCAGCGACCGGCCGTTCTCCTTCAGCGACTCGCGCGCGTCGGCGAGCGCTGCCTGGAAGTCGCGCAGCAGACCGCGGCTGTCGAGCATCGCGTTGTTGGCCTTGGTGATGCTCTCGGCCTCTTTGTCGAAGGCCTTGGCCGCGGCCTTCACATCCTCGGCAGCCTTCTTGTTGGCTGCGGCGACGCCGTCGATCGACTCCTTGTTGACCTTCGCGCCCTCAGCGGTGAGCTTGTGCTCCTGCTGCGCCTTGGTCAGGGCGCCATTGGTGCCGACGAGCTCTTCCTTCAGCTGCTTCGCCGCGAGACCGGTGGCACTCAGGGTCTTGTTGTTGCCGGTGTAGGAGTTGCCGACCTGGGTGTTGGCCCTGATCACAGCGTCGAGGCTGCCGACAACATCCTTCATCGCCTGGTCGTTGCCGAGCGCAGCATCGGTGATCTTCGACAGGTCAAGACCGAGGTCTTTGGCCTTCTTCGCTAGACCACTCTGGGCGAGCTCGGCCGCGACGTAGGACCTCGTGCTCTTGGTGATGGCGCCGGTCTGCTCGTCGAGCGTCCCGGACAGGTCCTTGACCTTGGCCGCGGCGTCGGCGTTCCGCTTCGCGAACACGCTGTACAGGGCGACGGCGCCGGTCAGTACTACGCCGACGGCGCCCATCGACAGTGTCAGCGTCTTGCCGGTCCGGCCGAGCGCCGACCAGGACTCGCGGGCCTCTCCGGCGGCCGAGGCTGCCTTCAGCAGGCCGGCTGCCGAGAGGCCACCGACCGCGAGCACGGCGGTCAGGCCGGCCGCGACTGCCTGCACCTCGTCGGGCAGGCCGGCGAAGCCAGTCACCGCGGCGTCGGCGCCTTGCGCCAGGCCGCGCAGTACGTCGTTGGCGCCGGATCCGGACTTGATCAGCGCGGTGTCGAGTGCGCCGCCGAGCCGCTCGATATCGCCGGACAGGTTGTCGGTCTTGGTCGCGGCGGTCTCGGAGGCGAAGCCGGCGTCGTCGACCTTGCCGGTCCAGTCCGCGATGCCCTTGGCGCCGTTGGTGTACAGCACGTTGGCCGCGCGGATGGCGTCGCTGCCGAAGATGGTGGCGAGCGCCTGGTCGCGCTGCTGCTGGGTCAGCCCGGACAGCTTGGTCTTGAGCTGCTCGGCCAGCGGGCCGATGCCGACGAAGGCGCCCTGCGCGTCGTACGCGGAGATGCCGAGCTCGTCCATGAGCCGGCGCGATTCCTTGCTGGGGTTGGCCAGCTGCAGCAGCATCGTCTTGAAGCTGGTGCCGGCGTCGGACCCGATCAGGCCTTGCGCGGCGAACGCGGCCAGGGTGCCGGTCGTCTCCTCGATCGACAGGTTGAACTGCGACGCGACCAGGCCGGACTGGTTGAGCGCCTGGGCCATGTCGGACACTTCGCCCTGGGCTTTGCCGGCGGCCGCGGCGAGTAGGTCGGCGATGTGCGGGACGTCCTTGCCCTTGAGCTTGAACTGGGTCATCGCCGTCGCGGCGATCTCGCCGGCGTCGGCGACCGCGAGCTCACCTGCAGCGGCCAGGTCGAGCGCGCCGTTGAGTCCGCCGTTCAGGATGTCGGTGGTCGAGACGCCGGCCTTGGCCAGGTTCTCGATCCCCTGCGCAGCCTCCGTAGCGGAGAACTTCGTCTTGGCGCCGGCGTCGAGCGCGGCATCGCGCAGCTTGGCCATGCCGATGGTGTTCTCGCGGGTCGAGGCCTTGACCGACGACATGGCCTTGTCGAACGCGGCGAACCGCTGGACCGCGATCACCCCGACCGCGGTGGCGGCAGTGCCGACGCCGGCGAAACCGCGGGCCATGTCGTCGAGTGACCCGCGGTTCTTGTGCGCCTCGTCGGTGATGTCACCGATCGCCTTCTTGCCCTGGGCAACAGCCGTGCGCAGCTGCGCGCTCCACTGGCCGAGTTTCAGCTGCAGGCCCACGGAAACAGTGCGATCGGTCACCCGGCAGCACCCCCTGTCACGGTCGTCGGTGGACCTCCCACAGGAGGGCCTCGGGATGTGCTGCAGCGGCCTTGCCGGGCTCGGACGCCGCGTAGTACGGCGCCTGCTTCTGCGCCAGCGACGTCGCCCGGTGACACCGGGTCGGGAGCGGAACTTCCCAGCGGCCTTCACTGGCCGGGTCGGAGCACTCCTCGCGCTGCCCACCACAGACGGGGCAGCGGTTGTTCTCGAACTCCGTGAGGGCTAGCGCCCAGTCACGGTCGTCGTCGTCCCACTCCGGTTCGCGGGTCACGACGGTCTTGCCGGTGTAGTTGCCTTCGGCGTCGAAGTGCTCGTGCGTCTCGGCCGGCTCCCACCCGAAGAACCGCCGGTGGCTTACTCCCCAGGATCGGGCTGTTGCGAGGTCTCTTCGGAGCTCTGGCGAGCTCGCGATTCGTTTCCGGAGAAAGGGACGCGCCCGTCACCAACGTTCACCAAGTGGGCCGCGGCCGCGAGCTCGTCCCACTGGCCCTGGGTGACGCCCTCGAGGAACTGGTCCAGCGTCTCGGCGTCGAGCTCCGGTTCGATGATCGAGGCCGGGATGGCGTCGTTGTAGATCGAGTCCGCGAAGTCCTGGGTCGGGTCCTCCGGCGGGTGCTGCGCGACGAGCGCTTTCCAGTCCTTCTTCTCCAGGCCGCGCATCCGGACGACGATCGTGTGCTCGTCGGCCTCGGCGCGGACCTTGGCCATCTGCTCGGCGATCTCGCGGGCCTTGGTGTTCCCGACCAGCATCTGGGTCGGGTTCTCCTGCTTGATCCGGACCAGCTGGCGGTCCAGGTCGAGCATCGCCGCGACCAGGTCGCCGCGCATGCAGATCGGGGTGGTCCACTCCGGGCGCGTGCGCTTCTGGATCAGGGCGCGCACCTTCTTGATGTCCTGCTTGTTCACGTTCGGCTCCTTCGGCTTCTCGGCTTCGGGGGTGGTGGGGGTACAGCAGCGCGCCCGGTCCGAAGCCGAGGGGACCGGGCGCGCTGATCAGGGAGGACGGGTCAGACGACGGCGCGGCGCAGCCGTACGCGGGAGGTGATGAACTGCTTCTGCGCGACCTTCAGCACCGAGTTGGCCTCCGGAGGGAGGTCGCTGTACTGGCCGCACTTGGTCGGCCAGATGTCGACCTTGTCGCCGGCGATGATCGGCAGGTCCCAGGCCTTGCCGCGGCGGGTGACCCAGTTCCCGACCGAGCCGGGGATCAGGGTGTTGAACGCGTCGTTCGGCAGCGCGGTGTTCGAGTTGTCGATGTAGGTCGACGTCAACGTGCGGGCGACCCGGCCGGGCTGCTCGAACGTCTCGATCTCGCACAGCCGCGAGTCCGCGATCACCTGCTCGTCCAGACCCGGGGTCCAGCCGTCGGCGGTCAGGTAGCACGAGAAGTCCTTCACCGTGCCGGCCGTCAGCTCGACCAGCGTCGGGGCCTCGGGGTTCAGGATCGACGGGACCCACAGGGCCTTGACGTTGCCGTCTGCCGGGGTGCTGGGGATGTCGGCCATCAGTTGCTCCTTCGCTTCTTGGCCGAGTTCCCGGCCGTGGTCTTGTCGTCGGCCGAGTCATCGCCCGGCGGCTGTTCGACCGGGGGCGCATCGCCCTCGGCCTGGTCGTGGTCGACGGGCGCCGGCGGGCTGTCGTCCGTCACGGCGTCCGCGTCGACGTCGTCGCCCGGCGGCGACGTGGCCGGGTCGCCAGCGCCACCCTCGGCCGGCGGGTTGCCCTCCGGTGGCTGCTCGCCGCTGCCGGCGGCGTCGGCCTGGCCGCTGTCGGCGGTCGGGCCGACGGGCTTGCCGGCCTTGTCGACCCGGAACTTCGGCGCGCGAGCTCGCGCGGTCGAGCTCGAGTTCTCCGGGTAGTCCTTGAGGATCTCGACCGCAGTACCGCGCAGCCGAGGGTCTTCCTCGTGCAGGTCGAACTCGTGACCGGTGTCGACGTCCTTGACGCGGATCCAGGTCGGGGCCATCAGACCGAGATCCCGTAGAACTTGACCGACGCGAACGGCACCGCGGTCAGGTCGATGAGGCCGGTGTTCGGATCGGCGAGCTCCTTCGGGAACGGGCCGATCACTGCCCGGCCGCCGGCTGGGATCGACACCGACGGAATGTCGGGATACGCCTGGCCCCACTTGGTGTTGCCGGGAACGACCACCGTCACGATCACCGCGCCGGCGTTGCCGTTCTCGACGAAAGCCGCCGCGCGCTCGTTCCACGCGATCTTGTCGGGACCGGCGGTCGCGTCGGTCGACGGCACGAGTACGCCGCCGATGACCGCCTGCTTGATGGGAACTGTCGCCATGAGGGTGCTCCTTGCATGCGAAAGCCCCGCGCGATGGCGGGGCAGAGGGTGGGGTGTACGACGCTGGGATGGCGGTCAGGCAGGCGGCTGCGCGGGGGTGCTGTACCAGCGCCAGACGTCGGTGCCGGAGAACCGTGCTGGGGAGTTGTCGTCATCGCGGGTCACGGGGCGGGCGATGAGTCGCTTGATCCGGCTGCAGGATCGGCCGGGTACGGTCGGTCGCTGATTTTTGAGTGCGGCCTCGACCAGTTCGGCGATGCGCAGGACCTGGGCGACGTCGTCGCCGCTGTAGTTCGCGGTGACGGTCCAGACCCGCATCGGGTTGGCGTCGGCCAGGTCGACCGGTTCGCGGTTGCCGGTGTCGGGGTAGAGCGTCACGTAGCCGCCGCCGGCCAAGGCCGGCGATTCTCCGACGTACCAGATGATCGCCGGGGTGTGGGCGGCGATCAGCGCGGTGAAGGCGTCGAGATGCGCGCTGATCACAGGACGTCTCCGAGGATGTCTTCGACGGCCTTGATGTACGCCGGGGTCTCCTGGTCGAGTGGGCCGTTGATGTCCAGCACCGGCCCGGACTTGCTGCCACCGAAGTACAAGATGTTGCCGAGAGCACCTTGTTTGCGGGACTTGTCGGGGCCGATCTCGGCGCCGATCTGGCCGATGCCGAACTTGACCTCGTCGGTGATGGACCGGGGGAAGTGGGGCGCGTGCCCAATCCCGGTGGCGTCCTTGACCATCGCCTCCCGGATCTTGCCGGCAGCGGCTTTGGTGGCGGCAGTCAGCTTCGGTACTGCACGGCCGGGCGCCTTGTCGAGATCGGCCAGGACGTCGTCGAACTCGGAGAAGTCGAACTCGACACCCATCAGCTCTGCACCTCCTCCACGATCAGCCGGCGCGCGGTCAGGTCGGTCTTGTGAACCAGCGCCGCGACCCGGAACCGGCGGCCGACGAGCTCGGGATCCGACGCGGCCGCGGTGATGGTCACGACGTCGTCGATGACCGCAGCCGGCGCGCTCATCGACAGGTGGAGCTCGTACCGCAGCACGGTGAACGCCCGGTCTCCGGCGACCGGATCCGACCCGGTCGCAGACACCCGCAGCTGGACCTTGCAAGCCCCGGCGTACTTGAGAGGCCCGGCGACCGGCGTGTACTGCCCGGTTGCCTCGTCGAGCGGCCCTTTGACGTCGGGCTGGTTCAGCCGGCAGCTGTCGCGCATCCGCCGTCTCGCGGCCCGCCGGCCCCGCGTGAGAACGCTCACCGGTGGGTGACCATCCCGGCGCCGCCGCCGAACGACCGGCGCAGCCAGCGCCTGGTCCCCGCCGGCAGTTCCATCACCGACGCGACCCGTTCGGCGCCGGCGGCGAAGGTCACCGAGTAGTCGTCGATCTTCTCGGCGATCACCCGCGGATCCGACGACTCGTATCCGCCTTCGGCCGCGGCGTTGACACCGGCGCCGACCAGGGCACAGACCAGGTCGACGACGAACGGCGGCACCTCGGGCAGACCGTGGATGTAGGTGACCTCGACCGTCGCCATCGCCAGCTGGCCGCCGAATCCGCCGGCCCGCCACAGCCGGTGCCCGTCGAGCCGGTAGTCGGTGACGGCCTGGCCGTCGACCTTGACCGAGGTGACCGACACGATCGGCAGCCCCGGCAGCTCGAGGTACTCCTCGTCCCAGCGGCCGGTGAGCTCGAGCGTGGTGGTCTTCTGCAGGATCGGCGAACCGGCTGCAGCGCGAACCACCGACGACGCGACCTTGAGCATCGTCGGCGCCGGCGCTGCGGTCGGCATGTTGCGGGCGGAGAGGTCCGCCGGAGACGCCAGGTCAGGTAGAGCCACGACGGACCTCCCTTCGTCAGGCGGTCGGCTGCGTGGGCTGGTCGCCCGCGGAGTCGCCGCTGTCGGAGCCGTCGCCGGGATCGCCGACGTCGGCTCGCTTGTCGAGTTCCGCCTGGATCGCGGCGAGAACGTCGGCCTTCTTCGTCGCGCCGCCCAGCTCGATCGGCGGCTCCTGCTCGCCCGCGAACACGACCAGCTGGTCGACGCGCCGCTTGTGGAGCGGCTTGTCGAGCTCGGCCGGATTCGGGACACCCGGATCTCCGGCGAGCAGCTGCTCGTCGCCCTGGTCGGCCGGCGGCTGGCTGCCGTCGTCCAGGTCGCCGTCGTCCGGGTCCGGGAGGGTCTGGCTGCCCGGCTCCTTGTCGAGTGGGTTCACCAGGTTCGGGTCCTCGTCGGGAGTCACCGGGCTGCCGTCCGGGGTCTGACCGGCGGCGCCTTGAGTTGCCGGATCCGGGGCGCCCGGGTTCTGGCCGGCCGGGTCCTGGTCGGCCAGGTCGACGACCTCGTCGGGGATCTCCTCGACGAAGTAGCCGGCCTCGCGGAAGTACCACAGAACGGTCGGGTCGGTGACTTCGGCAGCGCCGTCGACGAACACCTGGTTCGAGACGACGCCGTTGAAGTCCTTGACGGGAGCAACCACCAGATAGGTCATGGTCACTGCACCTTCACGTTGCGCAGGACGGCGGCCGCGGTGGTGCGCTTGAGCACCATGGTGGCCGGCCCCATCTCGACCTCGCCCTTCTTCACCGCGCCGGCGGTGGTGAAGTCCGGCAGCCAGACCGAGGCCAGGTCGCCGACGGTCGAGACGCCGTGGAAGCCGTCGAGACCGAAGTGGACGGCGTACAGGTCGGTCAGGCCGGTGATGTTGCCGCCGGCACCGCCGCCGTCGGCGTCGCGGGTGGCGATCGGCACGACCGGCGTCGACGTCGACCCGGACACGTTGTCGCCGAGGTCGACCAGGACGGCGTTGCCGTACCGCTCGACCAGGCGGCCCAGGGCGTCCTCCTCGCGGCTGTAGTAGCCGGCGCGGCGGGCCAGGGACCGCACACGGGTGATCGACTTGCGGTTGCCCATGATCGCGTCGGCGCCGCCCTCGACCAGCGACAGGAACTCGTCGAGGCGGTCGAGCGCGCCGTGGGCCTCGTCCTGGGTGTCGACGGTGCCCGACGTCCAGTCCAGGTAGCCGGTGGCGACGCCGTTGGTCAGCGGCAGGTACTCGGTGGTGGATCCGGCGAGCGCCTTGTTGAGGCCGTCGAAGCCCTCGCTGTCGACGGCGACGTCGCCGTTGATGACCTCGTTGCCGAACTTGGCGCGGGTGGCCTTGATCAGCTGCTCCAGCTGGAAGCTGGTTTCGTTGGTCGCCGAGGCGCCGAGGCGGGCGATGACCCGGTCGACCTCGAACGAACCGCCGAGCGGCTTGAGGTCGGAGGTGTAGCGCTGCCGGGTGGCCTTGCCCGGCACGTACTCCTCGTTGACGGACCGGAACGACGCGGCGGCCGCGGTGATGAGCCGCGTGTAGCCGTACGTCAGGGTCGCGCCGCCGGTGCCGGGGTTGACGCAGTCGTCGAAGGTGATCTGGTCCAGCAGCCACGAGTAGCGGCGGAACTGGTCGATGACTGCGTAGTCGATGTCGCTCTGTACGTTCACCTGCGCTTCGGCAAGGGTGACGGGCATGGTGTTCTCCTACTGGGTGTGGTGGCAGGTCACTTCGACGGGCTGTAGTGCCGGCCGAGCGCTTCGCCGAGGGATTTGGGACGTTCGTTCTTCGGGGGCCTTGCGCCACCATCACCGCCGCCCTTGAACTTCTTGCCTTGCGCAAGAAGGTGGGGCTTCTTCTTTCCGAGGTCTTTCAGTGCTTCGGCGATCGCCTCGGTGTCGATCTTGTCGCCGTCGAGGAAGTCCTCGAGGTCGTTGTTGCGCAGCAGGATCGAGACGGCGTCCTCGGGGTCGGCGAACGCTCGGGCCTTGGCCTCGATCTTGTCTTCGACCCGCCCGCGCAGCACCTCGGCAGCGGCCTCGGCCTTCGCGTCGGCGCGGATCTTCTCGACGTCCGGCGCGTCGCCGTCGGCGTCGTCGTCCTTCTTCTTGCCGCCGGTCTTGGGCTTGCCGGCCTGCAGTTCCTTGACCTGCGCGGGCGTGAGACCGAGCGCCTTCCAGTCGCGCAGTTCGCGGCGGGCGGCGCGCTCCTTGGCCTTCATGGCGTCGAGCGCCTTTTGGCCGGCCTTTCCCAGCGGCTTGTCGTCGTCGTCCGGATCGTCCTTGTCCGGGTCGTCGGCGTCGTCGTCCGGGTCGTCGTCCTTGTCGGGGTCGTCGTCGGGGTCGTCGTCGTTCGACGGGTCGTCCGGCGAGGCGCCGATCACGGGCCACACCGGGCGGCCGTCACCGCGGATCATGACCGCCTGCAGGGCTTCGCCGGTGCGGGGGTGGACGAGGGTCTCGTGGTAGGGCAGTTCCTGCAGGTAACTCATGGTGCTCCTCGTTGCGAGGTCGGCCCGCACCTTGCGTGCGGGAAGGTCAGATGATGTAGCGGAACCGCTGCAGCAGCTCGACCGCCTTCTGCCGGTCTTTGCCGGCGCTGCGGTAGATCTGCTCAGGGGTCGGTCGCGGCCCACCGCGAAAGATGCCGCGGCGAGTGGTCGATTCGCGGGTGAACCGGTGGCCGGCCTCGTCCATGTAGATCGAGCGCCGCGCGTTGACGACTTGACCGATGTCGGCGCCCTCGGTGAGCGCCTTCGTCTCGGCTCGGGTCAGGCCGCGGATCTGCCCGTTCTTGAACGCCAGCTGCGGATCGGTGCGCAGATCGTCGGCCAGGTTCTCCCTCGAGGGGATGTGCCGGCAGTCGCACTTCGGGTGCCGCTTGAACCCGGCGTTCCACCCGAACCACTTCCCAGCCAGTACTGCGCAGCGCGGGCACGATGGCGGGTTGAGCATCCGCACGTACCCGCCCGCGTTCGGGCGGACGGTCAGCGCGACGCCGGCGGCGACCCGGCCGGCGTCGCGCAGCTGAGTGGCGACGATCATCTCGAAGTTGCCCGGGCCCGCGAGCTCGAGCAGCGATTCCAGCGGCCGGCCGTCCGACGCGACCCCGGAGAACGACTCCGGCCGGACCTCGGCCAGCGGTGCAGGGTTGATGCCCTGCTCGGCGAGCATCAGCCCGACCGACTCGGCTGCGTCCGCGGCCGCGGCCTCCTGGAACGTGATCACCGCCGTCATCAGCCGGCGCAGGTTGCCCCGGGAGCGCCGGGCCGCGACTAGGCCGCGGGCCGTGATCCGCTGCTGGCGCCGGTAGTGCTCAAGCGCGGACTGAAGCATCCGGGCTCGGCTCCGGTTCGCGGTCCACATCGTCGCCGGCCGGGTCCTTCAACAGCCCGTTGAGCGTCTCGTCGTTGAGCTCGGCGCGGCGCATCTCCATGATGCGAGCCACCTCGGTCGGCGAGTTGCCGTCCTGCTCGGCCAGCCACTCGAACGGGTAGCCGATGGTCTTCTTCTTCAGCAGCGCATCGGCGCGCTGCGCGTCCGAGCGGGATTCGACGTCCCTCCACAGGACCTCGCCGGCAGCAACCGCACGGGCCCGCTTCTCGTCGCCCTGGACCAGCGCGACGAGCCGGAACACCTCGCGGATGGCGCGGCCGAAGTGCTCGGTCTTCTCCTCGGTGCGCTTCACCAGGCCGGTCTCGGCCGCCTTCAAGGCGTCGGCCGACAGGTTCGACATCTTCCCGATGAGGTAGTGCTGCGGCGTACGGGTCTGCGCTGCGATGTGACCGACCTGGACCTCGATGACCTTGGTGTATTGCTCGAGGTTGGTGGCCGACCACTCGCTGATCTTGGCCTCTGGGTCTTCCAGCCACACCACGCGCTCGACCGAGAACTTCGCCAGATCGAGCGGCTTGGTCGTGCCGGTCTCCTGGCCGTCCTTGTCGAGGACCGGGACCTCAGGGCGCTCCTGGCCCATGATCACCCGCTGAGGGAACGAGGTGAAGTCGCCGGCGTTCAGCAGGTACGACCAGAACAGGTTGGTCGCGTTCTGCATCGCGACGGTGCCGGCGATGTCGGACAGCGGTTCGCCGATCAGCCGCGGCCGGTTCGGCAGCTCGACCAGCGGTACCTCACCGAGCGGGTTCGGCAGCGGCCACGGTTCGCCTTCGGGGAGGTTCTTGCGCTTCTCCCAACCGCCGAGCGATCCGACGATGTACAGGCCGGACTGAGTGCGGCCCTTCTCGATCTGGGTACGCGATCGCTGCCATTTCCACACCTCGTCGCGCAGGTACAGCGTCGCGTACTCGAGCTTCTCGTCAGCCCACAGCTTCAGGCCGGCCCGGCGCCGGCGGGTCTCGGGGTGGTATCCGACGATCGCCTGCGAGGGGTGCTCCCAGGTGATCGTCGCGTCGTCGGTGTCGGGGTCACCCCAGACGAGCGCGTAGGCCCGCTTGGCGATGATCGCGTCGATGAACGCCAGGTCGGACAGGGCATCGGCGTCGTTCTCCAGCCACGTCGCCCACAGCTTGTCGCCGGCCTTCTTCCCGCCGCCCTTCGGCCGGATCCCGATGAGTTCGAGGCGCTCGGTCGGAGCGTCGGCCACGACCCCGCACCAGTTGTCGGAGAAGTCCTTGTAGCGGTTCGCGAAGAACCCGCGGAACTGGTCCGAGGCGTACGCGAGGTTGTGCTCGCCGCGGTAGTACGCGTCGAACAGCCGGATATCTGGCTGGCGCTTCTGCAACTCGTCGGCCAGCTCGCCGAGCAGCCGCAACGCTTCCTGTACCGATGCCATCGAACCCCCTCCCTATCCGGCGTAGGCGCCGTACTTCTTGCGCCACAGCTTCGCCGCGGTGACGTCGCAGGCGGCCTCGTGCGTGATCACCGAGGAGACGCCGAGGTCGATCTTCTGGCCCTGGCTGGCCTTCACCAGCACGTACCGCCCGCTCGGCCGCGGTGACTTGCGGGCGTTGCCCATGTGCGTCGACGTGATCTTGCAACCGTCGTGGGTGAAGCCGGAGCTGACCTTGTTGACATCGGTCAGCATCCGCTCGCAGGCGGCATGCATCTGGACCGGACGGAACGTCGACCAGCGCAAGACGCGCTTGTCGCCGTGCTCTTCGGCCCACTCGTCGATCTCGGTCGACCAGTACGGCGGGTCGCAGTACATCCGGACGACGTCGAACATCGTGAACAGCTCGTCGACCGCCGCGCCGACCTCGAGGCGCGGGACCTGGCCGCCGTACTGCGCCGGATCCCAGATTGTCGGACCGCCGGCGGTTTCGGGGGTGAACTGGTAGCCGTCGCGGGTCTCGGCCCGGATCCCGGTCCAGTCGTCGACGTCGGACCCGTCGAAGCCGAGCACGACCTGCAGCTTGGTCCGCTTGTCGAGGCGCCGCGGTTTGGCCCGTGCGTCCCACTTGGCCTTGTCCATCCAGGTGCCGAAGCCGGCGGTGATCTTGTTGCCGAAGAACCGCTCGGCCTGGCCGGGGTCCTTCTCCATCAGCTCTTCGCACTCACCGGTGATCATCGGAAGGCTGGCGTGTGGTGACCCGGCGTAGTTGTACTTCAGGATCTTGCGTCGATCGGCCTTCTTCTTGAAGTCCAGATCGGCCGGCGGCGGCTCGTAGAACTTGAAGACATCCTTCGCGTTGCCCTCGTACGTGCGCTGTCCTGTCGAGTCTTGCGACGGATCCCACGGGTTGGTGGTCTCCATCGACCGGCCACCCATGCCGGCAGCGCCTCGCCGGATCGTCTCGGCGACCTCCCTCATCCCGTTCTGCTCGGTGTATGTGCCCGACTCGTCCTGCGGGTTGAAGACCACCGGGTTACCCAGCCGCGACAGTGCCGAGGCGGTGACGACCTCGATGATCCCTTCGTTCGGGAGCCGGATGAACCCCTCCCGGACCAGCATCTGGCCCGATAGCCGTGACCCGTTCGCCATCGCCTTCAGCGGCCGGTATACGTTGTCGACCTGCTTCTCCGACGTCGCGAGCAGCTGGATCAGCGGAGTTGCCCACGGCATCCCCATCGCCTCGCCGGGCCGGTACTTGTACCGCCAGCCACACCCGCAGCCGTGATCGCCGCAGTCGTAGACCTCGGCGCCAGTGGCCCAGCCGGCGAACAGCACCGGCCCGACCGCTTCGGCGCTGATGATGGTCGCCGACCACGGGCCCTTGCCGGTCTTCTGCGGCCCGACGATCTGCGACCGCCGGTAGTGGAACGCGGCACCCCGGGTCGGGTAGCCGTTGGCGTCGTAGGCCTTCGCGTTCGGCTTGACCCGGTAGTGGTTGAACGTGCACCACAGCTGCCAGTTGTACATCCGGAAGGGCTGCCCCTTGCGGAACATGTCCGGGATGATGCAGTGGCGCTGGATCCACGCCGGGACGATGTAGAGGGTCGGCCACTCGACGACGTACTTGCTGTCAGCCGCCGGCGTCGCCATCGTTCACGCCCTTGGGAAACCGGTCGCGAACGTCTCCCATCCCGTCCTCGTCGTCGACCAGGTCCTCGGCGTCCTTCTCGTGCCGCTTCGCAGCGAGTTGGTCCTCGGCGATCTTCCAGCCGTTCTCCTTCAGCCCGGCCGGCGACAGCCCGATCTGGTCGGACAGCCGGATCATGGCGTTGACATCGGCGGCCGCGCCGCCGAGCTCGACCTTGAGCGCCAGCCGGACGTAGTGGGCGACGGTCATCCACCGCCAGGGCTGCAGCGCCCAGGCGCAGGCCTGCGGCGATCGCCAGAGCTCGGCCCAGATCGCGAGCTCGCGCTCGGCGAGCTCCGAGGTCCGCTCGGCGATCGGGCCGAGCGGGAACGCCGGTGCCTCGCCGCCGTACCCCTCCGCCGGCAGCGCGGTGAACACCACACCTCGTGCCTCCGACCGCGCCGAGTTCTCGTCCGCCGGTGGACCGGACCGGTTGCGGGCCCCACCCCTGGCCACGGTGCTAGGCCTTCGACAGGTGAGCGTCGATGATCGACTGGATCCGGGCACCGTCGCTGCCGGTCGGGTAGCGAGCCCAGGCCAGGATCGCCGTGCTGAGATCGGTTCCGGAAAGGCCGGCCTTCTCGCACAGCTGCCACAGCGTGCCGTTGACCCCAACCGTTGCGGCGTTCAGGTCCAGCAGCAGGCTCTCGGTGTGGAGGTCGAGCGAGACCGTCGCGACGTTGTCCTCGACCTTGATCGTGACCGAGTCGTGGACCTTGTCGGCCCAGTCAACTCCGTCGATCAGCAGCCGGCTCCCGCCGTCGTCGCCGGTCGGGTGGTGCAGTTCTACCTTCGCCATTTCGGTCTCCTCAGCCGCGTTGCGCGGCATCAGCCGTGGTGACGTTGCGTCACCAACGAGAACGTTTGAACCCTCCGCACCTGGCAGACGCCTCTCCGGCGGTTCTGCTTTCGGCCCGGATGGGGGTCACCCCCCACCCCTTCGTCACTGGGTGTGACCGGCGTGCCAGCCGCCTGGCTGGTGGGTCGCGGTCTCGGTGTCGTGGCAGGTCTTGCACAGACCCCGGCCGTGCGCCGGGTCGTCTGGGTCGTGGCCTGCAGCAACGAGCTCGCGCCTGCTGAGGGGGTAGTGGTCAGCGACCGTCGAAGGTGCGTTGAGGCACAGCACGCAGATCGGGTGCTTGTCGAGCACGCCCTTGCGGAACACCTTGCGGTGCCGTACGCCGTACCCTCGCTCGGTCGACGTGCCACGACGTAGGTCTGCTTCCTGTGCGCAGTCCTCACAGCGTGACGTGCCAGGTGGTACGAGGGTGGGGCAGCCAGGCTTCGAGCACAGCTTCCATGCCCTGCTCGCCATCAGCTGTCGCTGTCGGGTACGACGCGCTGTTCGGTCATGAACGCTGCGTACTCAAGGCGTACGTGCTCGAGCAGGCCCAGCGTCTCCCACGTGCGCTGGTCGGGTGCGGTGTGCAGCGACAGGCTCTTGTGGCCCTGGTCGTCGATGGTGACTGCGACTGTGACTGAGCTGACCAGTAGCCGGCCCTGTTGGCTGAAAGCGGATGCCAGGGCTGCGTGCACCTGGTGCTCGCCTTCGCGTCGCTCGTCGTCGCTCACGAGTACGGTCCGCCTGCGATGGTCTCGCCTGCCCAGCAGTGGTCGGCGTAGAAGTGGCCGGCGACCTGGTTGGCCCACAGATCGAACCTGCACACCGCTGCGCCCTCGGTACCTGCAGCGCGCAGGTCGACGACCAGCGTCGACGTCGCCCAGGTGGTGCTGATGATGGCCGGCCCGGTCACCGACTGGCCGGCGATCGCCGTACCGGTCGCGTCGTACAGGTTGCGTCGGATGGCGAACTTCCCTGCGCCGGTCAGGTCTGCCACTCGTGCCCGTACGCCGAGGGTGTAGACCTTGCCGCACTCGACGGGGAAGACCTGCATCACTGACTCGCTCGCGGCGGCCGCGGAGGCTGCCGGTACGAACATGTGCAGCGACGCGGCGCCGGGCAGACCAACGTCGGGCGTCTCGACCAGACGCTCGATGATGGTGGCCGAGGTGGGGAACTTGGTCCAGCCGGGGATGTTGCCGGCGGCGTCGACCGGGGTCTCGAAACCGGGGTTCGCGAGCATCGACCCGGCACCGGATCCGGGGAAGGCCTCGGCCATCGTGACGGCCGGGATGCCGAGCTTCTCGACCAGGGCCATGGCCTCGTTGATCTGGTCCAGGGTCGGGTTGCCGGCGGTGTCCGGATCGTGTGCGTAGACGGTGAGCGTGACCGGTTGCGTTGCGGTCATCCGGATCAGCGCGAGCAGCTGCGCGTGGGTCGTGTCAGACCAGGGGAACCGGCCGATGAGGAAGGGGCGCGATCCGGCCTGGTAGGTCCACGGTGGCCTGTTGTAGCCCTGCGCGAGGCCGATACCGGCGATGCGGTCGTACCGGCCGTAGGCCTCGGCGTCGGTGGGCAGGGTGCGGCCGCCGAAAGGGTAGGCGTACGACGTGACGTTGCCGGCGCCCACTATTGCCTCGAGGTAGGTCTTGGAGGCGTCCCACTGCGGCTGGCGGTTGACCGCGGTGAGACCGGTCATGTCGAGGTGGTCGACGTTGTGGGAGGCGATCTCGTGGCCGTCGCTGGCCATGACGCCGATGAGGTGCTTGCTGACCCGGCCGGGGGTGTCGACCAGGCCGGTGGTGATGAACATGGTGTGGCGTTGCCGGCGGGCGTTGGCCATCTGGGCGATGCGGAAGGCCGAGGCGTAGCCGTCGTCCCACGTGAAGCAAATCTGGCCACGGGCCATGCTCGTCACCTCCTGGTCGAGCGAGCGGAGCGGGAGGTGGTCACCGCTGGAAAGGCGACAGCCCCAGTGCTCGAGGCGCTGGGGCTGTCTGGTGTTGCTATGGGGCCGAGGGCCCAATTTGGTAGCTGCTGGCGATAGAGACACTTCACCTATCGGCACTGACTATGGGCTTCGAGCAACGACATGTCAAACAGGCGTTGGTGGCGGCGCGTCGGGGGTCATGGTCAGCGGCCGTAGTCGAAGGCCAGGCGGACGGCTCTGGCGATGCCGCCGGTCGCGGGGCCGGCGCCGGCGGTGTGGATCGCGCAGTACGCGCGGGCGGTGGCCTCGACGCTGGCGGCGTTGGTCTCGTGGCCGGTGCAGAGCTCGATGACCTGCTGCAGCGCGTAGAGCGTCACATGCTCGGCCGGTACGCCGTGCTTGGCCAGTTCGACGGCGATGATGTAGGCGTTGCCTCGCAGCATCTTGGCAAGGTGAGTCTTGCTGTCGTATCGCCGGTTGATCCAGTGAGCGATGACAGCGTGATCAGCCGTCGCCAAGATGGCCTCCAGCTGCGCCTCGGCCGCCTCGCGGGCGATCAGTTCCTGGTTCGCTCTCGCGATCATCGAGTTGCCGGATGTGGCGAGGCCGGCGAAGAGGTTGCTCAGGCTGCTAGAAAAGCGTTTCGGCATCTGGTGTCTCCAGTTGTGCTGTGGTGGCTTGGATGCAGCCTTGGACCATGTCCGGCTGTGGATGGTCGGGTACGACCCAGTACGACGTACGGGTCGGTCCGCAGGACCAGATGACGCCGGCGACCACGCCGGCCGCTGTGCGGACGCGGACGCGCTCATTCGGCTCGTACGGTTCGGCCATTGATGGTCCGGGGGAGGCCTCGGAGCGGATCGGGGAGCGGCTCGCTGCGGTCGGCTTCGGCTTGCTGCTCGAGCTCGGCCAGGCGGGTGGCGATGTCGTGGACGAGTTCGGCGATCGCGACGCGCAGTTCGTCCTTCGGTACGTCGGGCGTGAGCGTCAGCAGTTCTAGCCGCTGTGCCGGGGTGGTCGTGACCTTGACGGCCACGACCTCGCCGTCGGTCGTGCCGTCGAAGCCGAGCAGGATCCGGTCGGTCACCGCGCCGGCTCCTCGACCGGGTAGCACTCGCTCGCCGTGCGGAGGCCTTGGCGGACGGCGTGTGGCATGTACCCGGCGTGCCAGTAGCCGCAGTCGTCGTGGAAGTAGGCGCGGGCTCCCTTCTTGCCTTCGGCCTTCAGGACCCGGACGAGCGCCTTGGCGCCGGCGCGGGTCCAGAAGGCCTTGCGGCCGGTGTCGCAGACGCCGGTGACGTAGGCGAGCGAGGGATCGCTGCGGATGTACTGCCGGCGCCGCGTGTTCTTGCGACTCACCAGCTTGCTGCCATCTCGTACGGCGTTGGCTGGCCGGCCGCGACCAGCTGGGCGCAGCCTTGGCAGTGGCCGTCGTCGAATACGTCGTCGGGGTCGATGCCGTCGGGGAGGTCGCAGGCGGCCAGGCCGCAGCCGTCGCACTCGTGCCGGTTCACCTCCGGCCTGCCATGCGGACCACGGTCTGCTGCAAGGCGCGGACGGTCCAGGTGTTGATCGAGTCGTCCGAGGTCTTATCGGTGACGTGGCTCGGGTGGTTGAGCGCGTCGTCGATCGCGTCAGCCGTGTCAGCTGATGCCAGCACGGACTCGCAGGCCTGCCAGCCCTGGGCGTAGACGAACCGGACCAGGTCGCCGATCTCGAGCGGGCCGCGTGGTTCGAGGCCGAGGCGGCGCAGGACGTCCATGGCTTCGGTGAGCGCGTCAGCGCGGCCGAGGTCGCGGTCGTTGATGCTCGGCAGGAAGGTCGCCGGCTTGTCCGCGGCGTCGGCGAAGGCCTGCAGCGTCGTCCGCTCGACTCGGCCGAGGCGTAGGAGTCCTGCGAGCGTCCTCATGCGTGCGTGCCGATGATCGCGTCGTAGGTGCGCTTCGCCCACTGCGCGTCGCCCATCGCGGTGTGGCGCTCGGTGTCGCTCGCGGGTTCTACGCCGATGGCCACGGTCAGCTCGTCGGAGTTCCACGGCGGCGCGGGCGAGGTGCTGGCAGGCTGACGGGCGGCGAGGTAGCCGGCGGCGAGTGCCTCGACGTCGACCAGGTGGTAGTGCCACGACGGCGTCAGCTGGTGGTCGCGCAGAAGCGGGGCGAGGGTCTCGGCGTCGAAGTTCGGGACAGCACCGACCAGGTGAGTGCCGTGCGTGTAGAGGGCGACTTCCTCCGCAGCGGCGCGAAGGCTGAGGTGGCTGCCCATGTCGCGGCCAGCTGGCCTGTTGATCGTGCCGCCGGCGCTGGCCATCCAGCGGCCGAGTGGGTGGCGTTCGTAGAACCGGCCGACAGCGAGGCCGAAGGGGTCAGCGTCGGTCAGATCGACGTCGACGTAGAACGTCCTTTCCCGATCGGGCTGGCCGGGGTTGCGGCGGATCATCGCGATCTCCCAGACCTTGCGGCCGGGGTGTACGCCGGTGGTCTCGGTGTCGATGAAACACAGCGGGGCAACGGTTTTCATGATGCTTCCTCGTCTTCGTGGTTCTCGGTTCGGATGTGTTCGGCCAGGAGGCCGAGGGTGGTTTCGTCCCAGGTCTCGCGGCAGTCGTCATCGACGCAGGTGGCGATCTGGTCGACCAGGCGGATCCGGAGGGTTCCGCGGTTGCCGCACAGCGGGCAGGTGTTGTCGGGCTGCCAGGCCGGCAGGTCCCAGCCGGTGACGATGCGGGACCAGGTCCACCAGCGGCCGAGGTCGGCCTCGACGCGGTGGGCGTCGCAGCAGATCACTCGGCTGGTGCCGGTGGCGCGCATCGACTTGCGGCGGTGGCACCGCTCGATCGACGGGAGCAGGCTGCCCAGGCGGCGTACGCAGCCGAGAAGGCCGAGCATGTCGTCGTTGCCGAGGGCACGCAGCCAACGGGCGGCGTCGAGCTCAATGCGGGCTGCGGTGTCGATCGCCTCGATCCGGGCCGCAGCTTGCGATGCCGGCGGCCGCGGACTGCCGGCGCCGACCGAGCTCTTCGGCGTGATGGCCTGGTGCAGCTGGACGAGCAGCGCGGGGCTGGTCGACACGTGGTAGCGGGGTTGGGTTTTGCGGCCGGCCTTCTGCTTGCGGCCCTTCTTCCGGCGGGCGGGTTGGGGTACGGCGGGCGGTTCGCCGGTACGGGTGTAGCGCTCGCTGTGGCTGATCGGGTCGCACAGCTCGCGGACCATGTCGAGTACGTCGGGGCGCTTCGTGCGGCCGCCGACCGTGTGGAACAGGGCGTGGACGACGTCGGTCTCGGTGAGGTCCTGGCCGTGCTCCGGAGTGACCTTGACGGCGCCGGCGGGCGTTGCCCGGATCCAGACCTCGGGGATCGGCCGGTACTGCGTGAGGTCGGCCCTGCAGCAGCGCTCGGCGCAGGTCCCGCGGGGGAGCTGGGTGATCGCGCAGCGGCAGCAGGGCTCGTCGCAGGTGTCGATGGCGAGGCCTGAGTGTTCGCAGCGGGCCGTCACGGGCGGGTCTCCTGGTCGGTCTTGATTCGGCGGGACTTCTTGCGGGTGGGCGGGTCGTGCGGGCAGGACGGGCAGCAGCGGCCGCGCATCGGCCGGCCTGACTCGCAGCGGCTGCGTGACGCTCCGCAGGTCGGGCAGGCCGCGACCCACGGTTTGCAGACCGGGCAGGGCTTCGGGTGGCCCTCGTCGTCGGCGGAGAGCCATCCGTTGACGCAGGCAGGGTCGTGCTCCGGAGCCGGCATCGACGCCGAGCTCGGTGCGGGTTCGCCGTACCGGTCGCGGCGGCCGGCCTGGTCGACCTGGTCGCCGGTCACGATGCCGCCGCCTGGTCCTGGTGCTGCCAGCACCGACCGTCCGGGGTGACCTTGAGCAGGCGACGGCAGTCGCCGCAGGGCTCGTGCCGGTCGCAGCGAACGCAGTAGCCGTCGACGGTCCAGCTGGTGTGACGGCAGTCGGGGGCGCGCGCGTCCTGTGGTTCTGTACCGGACCCAAGAACAGCTTTTATAGTTAGGGTTTCTTTAGAGTTATTGGGTACGCCTCGCGTACCTCTGGGCGTCGTCTCGCGTACCCCTGAATCCGTGTCGCGTACCTCTGGGGCTGTCCAGTTGTCCGTAAGGCGTACCTCTGGAGTGGGGTTATCCACAGGGCAGGCGTCTGCCTCGCGTACCTCTGGGCTTTCTGAGCCGTCCGCGAGGCGTACCTCTACAGGATCTGAGGGGTACGCCTCGCGGACGGCTGGGTCTTCGGGTTCGTCGGCGCGGTCGTACGTGGCGCGCAGGTTGGTGTTCTGGATGACGAGCCGGTACCGGGGTGATTTGTGCTGCCGGGCCTTGGTGAGCTGGATGAGCCAGCCGGCCGCTTCCAGGCCGCGCAGGGCCCGGTTGATGGCGTCTTTCGAGCGCAGGCCGGTACGCAGCGACAGCTCGGCCCAGGTCACCCAGGCGTCGTCCTTATCGGGTTTGGTTTCGTCGCCGGCGTACTCGGCGTAGGTCAGGGCAACGAGCTTCTCGTTGGGGCGCAGCGAGTCGCTTCCCCACACAGCTTCGGCGTACTTGTCTCGGAACCATGGCACTGAGCCACCTCGCTTCGGTCGTTGACCGGTTGACTTGGCCAGGCCCCGCGCCTGACCGTCGACCGGACGTCTTGTCTCGTCGTCTAGGGGGAAGTTGGGTACTGCGGGTGGGCTGCTAGGGGGTGTCGTCGTCGGGCTTGCTGGCGGGCGCCAGGGCCACCACGGCGGCGAGCCACGTGTTGAGCTGTTCCACCTCGAACGGTTCGACCTCGCGCTTGGAGTCGTAACCGCGGCTGTCGCCGGTGGCGATGGTGAGCTTGCGCGCTCCTACGTCGAACGTGAACCAGACCTTGTCGGCGGAGTCTTCGTCGCCGAGGCCGAACTGCATCAGCTCAGTGGCCACGAGCCGCTGCCTTCCTGCTGGTTCGGGCCGGCGGGTACCAACCAGCCGAACGACAGCGCGAGCTGGGTGGGCCGGTCCTGTACGTGCTGCCATGCGGGCCAGGGCACCGGCCCGGCGATGCCCCGGTCGAGTGCCCGCGAGTACGGGCAGTCGCGCAGGTCCGGGGTCGTGTCCTTGCACTGCTGTGAGTGCAGGATGTACACGGTCTGCTCGGCCGAGACGGCGCGGCCGTAGTGGTCGATCGCGTGACGCTCGATGCCAACGAGGTTGGCTATCACGGTGTCGGGAACGATGTCGCTCAACGCTGTTCTCCCTTCCTGCTAGTTGGGCCCGGACCGGCGGCGGCGTGCGGTCCGGAGGTTGATGACGTTGGCCGGTGGCGGCCCGGTCGGCGGTGGGGTACGGCGTACTGCGGCGTCGCGCTGGCGTTGCTTCTTCGCGGCGATGTGGACGGCGTACTTCGGGCAGGTCGCGAAGTGGGCCTTGCCGCGCTTCTCGTACGACTCGGGTTCCTCGCCGGCCTTCAGCGCGCGGGCGTTGATGCGGCCGGTGTGGTCCTTGTAGACGGCGAGGTTGCCGTCGTCGGTCGGGGCCGGGTCGAGTGGCATCGCCTTGCCGGTCTTGGTGCTGCGGGCCCAGAGGATCTCGGCGTCGCACAGGGTGCACAGCCCGTTGGCGGCCATCAGCTCTTCTCCGTCGGGTCCACGCACAGCCAGCGTCGGTCGGCATCGTGACGGCGCTGCCGCAGCTGCGCACCGACGTCGTCCTGGATGACGTGATCGACGTGACCGGGGAGCGGATCTTCACTGACCGGCGGCGGGCTGCAGTCTTCGACGGCGCCGGCCCATTGGTCGAGGAGCTCGGCGACGTCGCCTTCGAGTTCGTCGAGGCGCTGGTTGTTGACGTGGTGCGATCGACACAGGCCGGCGATGCACAGGCCGAGGATGACGACCAGGCCGAAGAGGACCTGCGCGAGGTTCGGCATCAGCGTGCTCCTCGATGAGTGCCCGGCGAGGTCGCGGCTTCGTGGCGCCGGGGTAGCGGGTTGATCAGGCCGACCATCTGCAGGCCGTCGCAGATGCCGTGCGCGTTCCTCACGCCTTCGAGCGGGCGCACTGTGAAGCCTGCTTCCTCGAGCAGGCTGAGATAGTCCACCTTGAAAACCCGGTCGGACGGGGTCGGCAGAACCGTTGCCTGCAGCCACATCGCGAATCCGTCGGCGGCCTGCTGGATAGTCGGGAACAGGTGGTTGCCGTACCCGACCGGGAGACCGCCGATCCGCGAGGCCTGCATCAGCACGACCGGGTCGAGCAGGTACTCCTCACCGTCGATCTCCACTGAGGACAGACCGCCGTTGGCCAGGAGGATGCGCCAACCCAGTGCCTGCGCGTCGACCATCAGTGAGCCGGTCACTGGGCACCGCCGCTCGCTGCTTGGCCGGCCTCGGTGAGCGTGATCGTGCATCCCACCGCGGCGTCGCCTTCGCGCCGGTTGAACCAGTCCGGCATCTTCACGTCCGCGCTGTACTGGATCAGGCCTGCGGCGTGGAGCTTCCGCAGTGTGCTCGCCGCGACGTGCCGCTGGCGGGTGTACTCGCCCTTGAACGACGACACGAACAGGGCGTACCGGTTCCGTTCCGCCCACACGAGCCAGCACGGCCCACCGGGCGGGGTCTCGCGGAGCCGCAGCTCCTTCAGCAGGCTGAGCAGTGTCGGCGTCAGGGCGGTCACTGTGCACCTGCCAGCACGGCGCGGATTGACTTCAGTACAACGTCAGCACCGAACCTGATGTCGTCGTTGCGGGCGACCATGGGGTCGTAGTGGTCGCAGACCGTCTCGACTGCGGTGATCACGGCCAGGAGGTCGTCGACGTCCTGGCGGGAGTGGGCGATGAACTCGGCGTCGGGGTGCCGTACGCCGATGATGTCGGCCCGGTAGACGCGCCGGTCGTCGCGGGTCGTCGCGGCCGGGCAGACCTCGAAGATCGCGAGATTGCGGGCATCCATCGCGAGCAAGTTCTCGGTGTCGGAGAACGCCAGGCGCGCTTCGCGGTGGGGGTTGCCCCACTGGTCCTCTACCCACTCGTGCTGGACCTTCTCGGTGATCTCTTCTTCGGTGTAGCTGCGCCAGCCGCCGACGCCGTCCTTGTGGTTGTCGTCCCAGACGTCGGTCTCGCGGAGGTATTCGGCGTACGCGCGGGCGCCCCGGTCGTCGGCGGTGCGCTCGCGGGGGTAGTGGCGCAGTACCTCGACGCGGCCGTGGCCAGGCATCCAGCGGCTCAGCGCCGGGTCGTCGTGGTCGACGTTGCCGCGCCACATCCACGGCCCGGGTGAAGCTGCCGCGGCTCTTGCCTGGATTTCCTGCAGAGTGGTCACCGGGGAACCTCCGTCGTGGTGTGCGGCCCCGCCCCCAGGTCGGGGCCGTACGTCGGTGTCAGGTACGGCAGAGCCGCGGTGAGGTAGATCTCGGCGTCGACCAGGTAGGTGGACTGCAGTTCCTCCCACTGGCCGTCATGGGCACCCCACGGCGGTGCGCCGCCCGGTGTCGATCCGGCCGCCCGGTCGCGCTCGTACGCCGTTCGTGCGTGAGCCTCGATCGCCCACTCGTTGATCTGAGGCATCACCAGCTGGCACGACACCGCGATGATCGGGAGCGGCTCGTCCGGGTGTTGGGCGAGCAGGTCGAGCAAGGTTGCCTTGGGCAAGGCCTGCACGCGGTAGCCGTTGGCGTACGTCATCACCGGGAGGCCGGCCAGCTGCTTGGTCAGTGCTTCTCGCAGGGTCATGTGGTGGGCCACTTCTTTTCCCAGCAGGGGATGCAGATGATCTGCAAGCTGCGCTTGCTTCGGCGGTAGAGCTCGCCGGGGTTGATCGTTGTGCCGCATCCGATCTCGCAGCCGTAGGACTTGCTGGCCTTGTGCTCGGTGTACCGGGGTGGGGTCGCGTTCTTCGGGTCGGATTTCCCGAAATGCATGTCGTAGCCGGCCATCACGCACCGTCCAGGAACTTCTTGGCCGAGGTCAGCCGCAGGAACTGGGCCGCGTTGCCGCCAGCGACGTCGGGGTGGAGGCGAGCCGCGGCCTTGCGGTACATGCGTGCTCTGATGTGGAGGCTTTCGACGACGTTGACGGCGTGGTGCCGGAGCTGGTCGTCGGTCGAGTCGGGCAGCGCAGCGTTGACGATGAAGATTGCAGCGCTGTCGGTCGACCAGGCCGGCCGCGCGGCGTCGAGCTGCTTCCACCCGGTGTACTGCTCGCCGTTCTTGGTGACGCCGTACCGGTCGACCTTCCGCAATGCCTCCAAGGCGAGGGCAATCGCGCGCAGGTTGTCGGCCCACTGAGTGAACCGGTCGCACGGGTACGACAGGGCCCCGTACGGCGAATCCAGCGACAGGATCACACCTGGGTGGGTGGCGCGAGCGTTGGCCTTGGGTGCGCCGTCGAGCCGGAAGTCCGACTCGCGCATCGCCAGCTGCAGTACGACGTTCTCTGCGTCGAGGTGATGTAGCTCCCGGTCGAGCAGGTCGATCGTGGATGACCAGCCCGCCTTGAACGTGGACGACTTCCGCTCGCGGGTGAGCTCACCAGGCCAGGTCTGGATCGGCCGGCCGGTGACGTGGACGGATCGGAGCTTCACAGGTACCGCCGGATGGTCTCGACCAGGAACCAGATGGTGAGGGCGACGACCGCGACGGCCTGCACGGCGATGCTTGCGCAGGGCAGGCAGGAGAACGGCGAGCCGTCGTCGCCCATCGGGTCGAATGGATCTGCAGTCACGCGGTGGGTCTCCATGGGTGTGGTGGTGGTCATGACGGTGTTGCCGCCTTGCTGTTCTCGTCGGCGCGGATGGCTGTTTCCCAGCACTGGCCGCAGCCGGATGCGCCGACCTTCGGGCGCAGCTGGCCGGTCGACGCGTCGACGTGTTCGCAGCTGGCGCGGACTACGTCGGCGAGCGGGTGCTTGCGGGTGAAGTGGGCGGGCCCGACGTTGACGGTCGGGCGTCGCTGCGGCACGACGCCGATCGCGTCGCCGATCGGCGTACCTGTGCGGACCGCTCGGCGTACCTGCCGTACGGCGGCCTTGGCCTGGCCGACGCCGACGTCGCCGGCGCGGACCCGTTCGCGGGTTTCGGTGTCGAGGTCGAGCAGCGCCAGGGACTCGGAGACCCAGCTGGGCGAGAGTCCGCAGCGGGTCGCGATCTGCTCGATGGTGAGGCCGGCCTTCTGCAGTACGCCGAACTGCTCGGCGCGGTGCATCGGGTCCAGCTCGGCGCGCTGGCAGTTGGCGACCAGCATCACGATGATCTGCTCGTCCTTGTCGGCGTCGAGACCATGGCGGACCGAGCACAGGACCTGCTGCTTGCCGACCAGCCGGGCCGCGGCCGCGCGGTGCTGGCCGTCGAGGATGATCCACCGGTTGTAGTCGGTGAGGTGCTCGGTCACGATCAGCGGCGTGAGGATGCCGTGCTGGCGGATCGAGTCGGCCATCTCGCGGACCTTGTCCCGGTCCAGTGGCCGGTTGTCGGCGTGCGCGGTCAGCCGCTCGAGCGGCAGGTGCCGCAGGCTCGTTTTGGTGGGAGTCACTGGTCAGGCGTCCTTTCGGCCGGCCAGTAGGGGATCGGCCGTTCGTCAAGCCACTCGATCTCGGTGGCGCCCTTGTGACCGTGGACGGCGAGCACCGAGTCGATGTCGGGCCAGACCGCGGTCGACGGGTAGTCGCCGTACCAGCGCACCGCGACCGACCCGTCGGTGAACTGGGTGCCTTCGGCAACGGGGCCGGTGCCGGAGACGCCGGACACGTCGTGGTGCCGGATCAGGCGGAAATGGCGAGGGAGCGACGACGGGGCGGCAGGGGACACCGCCGTCGGCTGGGGTGCATCCAGCTGGGGCGCAGGCGCCCCGTCGTCGGTCTTGAGCGGGTTCTTCCACCCGCAGCACTTGTCGCAGCGGATCACGGCGCGGCCGCTGCGGGGCGCGCGCATGCAGCCTCGGCAGTACCAGGGCGTCACCGTGCACCGTCCAGCTGGTGGCCGATGGTGCGGCAGGGCGCGCCCTGGTCGACGGACCGGCTCAGCGCCGCGAGGCGCCGGTCGGCGTCGACGACCAGGTCGTCCTTGGTCGGGAGCTCGGGGAACCACTCGAGCTGGGCCGACATCACGAGACGCTCACATGGTTCGTATCGCCGCCGGCACCGAGCAGCTGCGCGGCGTGCCAGGCCTGCAGCCTGCGCAGTACGACGTACAGCGGCTGCTTGAGTTCCGGCCGCGCCGCCATCCCCTCGGCGATCGCGCTGGACAGCTGGCGCGCATCGACGGGGTACGTCCGGGAGGTATCGAGGAACGGCGCGTCCGGTTCGGGGATGTGGGTGCCGGCGAGCTGGTCCAGGGCAGCGACTGTGCGTTCGGACAGTCCGTTGAGCGTGACCCTAGGCATCGTTGCCTCCGGCCATGAACCGGTCGATGCGGGCCTGCTCGGCCTGCTCGGCGACGTCATCGGATGCGCGGTTGAACACGCCGGCGAGGACGAGGGGCGGCTGGCGCAGGTCGACGCGGGTTGCCCACGGCTGCGGTTCCGGAGAGACGCAGTCGATCTCGGGCTGCTCCGGCACGACGGCGACCGCGGTGTCGGACTCGGCTCCGCGCCGTACGGCGTCCTCGATCTCCTGCTGTGCGCTGACCTCGGCCCGGTGGTCGGCGTGGTCCTGGATCGACCAGCGGTCGACGATCGCGGCGTGCGCCTGCTCGAGCTCGGCCGCGAACCGGACCGCGTACTCAGCGGTCAGCCGGGCTTCGACCTCGGCCTCGATCTCGGTGATGCGGCGTACGAACGCGGCGTCCACGGCTTGGGCCAGGACGACGGAGACGTGCTGGCCGAGCAGTTCGGTGACGCGGACGGCCAGGTTCGGCCGGCCGAGGATCTCAGCGAGCCGGCGCACGGCGCTGCCCTTCGGGAGACGGTCCATCGCGGGCATCGGGATGCTGTCGGTTCCGTGCTGTACGGCGGTCAGTTCAACGGCTTCGGTGGTCATCAGTTCGGCCTTTCGTCGAGGACGTGCGTGGCGACGGCCGGGACCAGGACGTCGAGAGGGGTGTTCTTCGGCAGGGACCGGATGCCGCCGCCGGGGTATCCCGCGAGCCATCGCCACTGCTCGCCCGAAGTCGAGCTGGGGGGCCAGACCGTGGCTGCGATGTCGCCGGCGTCGACGTAGCGAACCTCGACCGCGCCGTGGTGCTCGACCAGGCGGGCGGTGAACTTGCCGTGCCGGTTGAACGCGTCACGGGCCTGCTTGGCCAGATCTAGGCCGCTCATCGCTCGACCACGACCCAGTCGTCGCCGAAGAAGTTGTCGGTCCACTTTTCAGCGACGACGACGCCGTCGTCGGTGTCCTTGAGCTCGGTCGGGCCGTGGGCGATGAGCATGGGATCCATCGGTCGGCCCGCGCAGGTCTTCAATGTGATTCGCTCGACGCACATACGCCGGGTGGTAGTCGGCCAGTACACGTGGCCGATCCGGAGCTCGTTGCCGGCGATCGCCACCAGCGAGGGGTCCGCCTCGAGAGCGGGTGCCGCCAGCGTGAGCTCGTCGGCCAGGTCGTGCAGGCGATCGGCGATGGTGCCGCGGCTTTCGTCGACGGCGGTCATCGGACCTCGGTCCATTCGCCGCAGCCGTCGGACTGGAACGCGACGTCGTTGGGGCCGAGCTCGACGATCTGCTTGCCGGTGCGGCCGAAGCCCATCTCGGTGACCGAGTTGAAGTCGCCGGACAGGTTGGTCAGCCTGGCCCAGTAGCAGGTCTCGACGATGACCGATTCGTACGTCGTGCGCTTGATGTCCTTGCCGATGATCCAGGTGCCGTCGCCGGTGACGATCCCGTGTACTGGCGGCGACTTCTCGGTCGGCTTGGTGCGGATCGGCTGGGGGACGGGCGGGCCGGGCTGCGCGGACGGGACGGGCGCCTTATCAGCGGTGGCGCCGGCCCGGGCGGCGATGTTGTCCGACAGGACGATGAACACCAGGACGCCGGCGATCACGATGGCGATCGCCAACGCGACCGCGACGTACGGCGTGAGCTTGTCGCGCTCGGTCTGGCGGGCCTCGGCCGCCTCGGTCAGCGGGTACCGCGGCTGTCGCGGCCGCGGTGCGTACTGCGGGAAGTCCTGCTGCTGCATGAGATGCTCTTTTCTGTCGATGGGCCCCGGTTGTCTGCTTCGCGGTAGAGCCGGGGTTCATTGCTGGACGGCGGAGGCTCAGGCGGAGCGCGTCTCGCCTGTCGTGGTCCGAGAAGCGATGTACTCGGCCAGAGCGATCTCGCTCACCCGCAGGCGCGGATAGTTCGGCGACCCGATGTCGGTGCCGGCGAGCTCACCAGCGGCCACCATCCGGCGGATGGTGTCGTCGCTGACGCCGATTCGTGCGCCGGCGGCCTTCGGGGTGAGGAGCTGCGGGGCGACGGCGTCGGAACCCAGCGGCCGAGCGGCCTCTTTCTGGAGCTTGCTCACAGGGGTACTCCCTTGCGGGTATGACGGTTGGTCGACCGCCTCATGCTGCGTCTTGCTGCGTCATGAGGCTTCACCGTATGACCGCGATGCGGACAGAGTCAACTACCTCAGTGAACTCTTTCTGCGTCGAGCTACTGCTTTCTGCGTTTCTATGCGTCATCCTGTGTCAGGCAGCATGCCGCACCATGACGCGGCACGACGCAGGAGAAAGCAGATCCCTCATGCTTAGATTCATGATTGATACGGCTGGCAGGAAGCGGATTGCCGACCTGGTGCGCGCTCAGATGGGATGGCTCGGGCTGTCCGGGCCCAAGATCGAGGCCGGCGGGCGCGTGAGCCGGGCGACCGTCGATCGGGTCAAGCGCGCCGACGAGAAGATCTCCGACAACACCCTGCGCGGCCTCGGTGATGCGCTGTCTCTGCCGCGCGACTTCTTGCTGTACGTAGGCGCCGGAGACATTGAACGGGTCGAGGCGGCGAGTGGAGATCCCGACCTGATCCGGTGGACCGTCGAGCGCATCCGCGCGGACGAGCAGCAGCCTGCGCCGAAGCGGACACGTAAGGCCGCCGGCTCGTGACGGAGCGTAGATAGTGGTACGGAAAGTGACCAAACCGAGATCGGGTGTCCGTAACTTAGGTCACACCGTGAAGGATTTAAGGGGAGTACCGACCGCGCTGCTTTGACGGGCTCACACGGCCGGCACTCCACCAAATCCAACGGGACACCATCGGGAGGGTTACGTCGTGCGACGTGCGGAGCAAGGTGTGTTTGTGGGCGGCGGTTTGCTGCTGGTAGCAGTGGGCGGTTTCTGCGCGATGTGGGAACAGGCTGGGGGATCTCAGCCGCTAGCAGGGCTCGGGCGTACGGGCATCATCGTCGGGACGATCCTGCTGTGCTACTGGGGGCTCATCCGGCGTCTGGAAAGGCGGCAGGTCGCAGAGGATCAGGCCTACCGGTTCGGGTATGACATGGGAGAGGCCGACGGGTTCCGTGCAGGCCGTCGCATCGAGCGGCCTGTGGTGGTCAGCCTCACTGACCACAAAGCGGGCAAGACCGCGGTCTTAACTCGTGCGCCGGGGGCGGCAGATCGCGGCTGAAAAAGTTGCCACAAGTTGCAATGACTTGTGTGTGTTGACCTCTTGACGGCGGCCCGGCCAACAGACTCGCCCGCATGAGCGTGGGGGATTGGGCGAGGCTGGGGGCCAGGGTCGCCGCCGAGCGGGCCCGGCAGGGACACAGCGCAGCATCGTTCGGCGCGGCCGCCGGTCTGTCGTCAACCACCGTCGACAGCATTGAGCACCACCGCAAGGAGTCCTACGATCCCGGCACGCTCGCCCAGCTCGAGCAAGCTCTCGGCTGGCAGCCCGGGTCAGTGAAGCGGGTCCTGGCCGGCCTTGAACCGAAGCCGGTCGAAGATCCGGACCTGGCCGCGGTGATCGACGCTTGGCCCAGGCTGTCGCCCGGCGCCCGGCGGATGCTGAGAGTCCTGGCGACTGAAGGCGCCGAGGCTTCCTGGTTCGAGTAGTGCGGAATGTGCGAGTGGCCTGGTACGCGGGTACCAGGCCACTCGACTAACGCTCGGCGGTTACGGCGTCGGAGTGAGTGTGGCGTTGGTCGGATAGGTCTTGCCGCCGCCCTCGAACGTCCAGTCCGGCGAGGCGTTCATGACGTCGACCGCGGACTGGATCGCCTCGTCGAAGTCGACAGGGTCGCCGAGGATGGCCGCGGGATCTTCGCGGGTGATGCGGATCTGGATGCCGTTGGTGTGGGTGAAGACAGCGCCGTACGTGGCCTGGGCTAGGAGCGAGGTCGGGGTGCCGAAGGGCATGTCGATTCTCCGTTCGTGGTGGGCGGATTACGTCCGTACTGCGGTGGTCGGTATCGGCCGGCCGAGTGCCTCGGCTGCTTCGCGGTCGATCCGGATAAGGCGCTTGCCGTACCGGAAGGCTGGCAGGTGCCCGGTCCTGATCCAGCCGCGCACGGTCTTCTTGCTGACGGCGTACATGTCAGCGACGTCCGCGATTGATAGGTATGGCTTGTCCATCACCGGCCGCCTCCTTCCAGTCCTCGCCGGCCGCGAACTCGCTCAGCCGTTTGGCGATCAGTTTGGCCCGCGCCTCGGACGCGTGCTGGTACAGCATCGCCGCTTCGGTTGTGCTCTGGCCGAGGAATGCCATCAACTCCTTGGTCGTCGCGCCCGCCTGGGCCGCCAGGGTCGCCCCGGTGTGCCGCAGTCCGTGGGGCGTGAGGTCGGGCCGGCCGGCCGCATGCTTCGCCTTGTTGAAGTGCCACAGCAGACTTGAGTGGGCGAGCTGCTCGCCGGTCTTCTGTCCCCAGAACAGCAGTCCGTTGGCGCCGAGCTGGGTGAAGCGACGGTTGTGGTCGATAACCATCGGTGCGAGGTGCGGCGGGATCTCGAGGTCGCGGGTGCCGGCGTCTGACTTCGGGTCGCCGACGATGATCTCGCCGTCGACGCGCACGACACCGCGCTCGACGATCAGCTTCAGCCGGCGGGGGTTCGTGTCCTTGCGGCGTAGCTCGGTCACCTCGCCGAACCGAAGGGCGCACCAGGCGCTCAATTGGATGACCAGCTGGAGTCGCTCAGGCATCGCGTCGGTGATGACCTGCAGCTCTTGGATGGTCGCCGGGTCGATGCGGCGCACGCGCTTGGTCTTCGCGGCTCCGGGGAGTCGGCAGGGGTTCGCGTCGAGCAGCTTGTCGTCCTCGACCGCTGTCTTCATTGCCGACAGCAACAGGCTGTAGGCGTGAGCTCGAGCTGTCTTCTGGCCCTCCGGCATCTTGGAGTACCAAGTCCTGACCGCGGCCGGGTTCATCGCCGGCACCTCGACCTTGCCAAATACAGGGTCGATGTAGGTCTCAAGCAGCCACTTGTAGTGGGCCTTGGTGCGCGGCGCCAGCGGTCTCGCTCGCTTGGTGATCCGGCTTTCGATCCACGAATGGATGTACGGGGTGACCAGAGGCACGTCGGTGATCGTCGGCTCGGTGGTTGGCTTCCACACCCCGCGCACGATGTCGGTGCGGACGCCGGCGAGGTACTCCTCGGCGTCGCCCTTGCCGTCGAAGGTGAACGCGGCCTTGTGGTCCATCCCGTCGGGCCCGACGTACCGGGCTTGGTGGCGGCCGGAGGGAAGCTTCCGGATGCTCCCGAACGAGGAGCGGGGCGTGTCTGGCATGCCTGCTATCGTGCCACCCGCGTGCCAGATTGTGCCAGTTTTAGAGTGTCACAGAGTCTCTAACTGCGTCATTATGCGTCCTACTGAGGCTGCGTCATGCTGCGTCTCCTGCGAAGCGATCCCAGGTCAGAGGCCATTTTCCGGCGAAAAATCAGTACTGGTTCGAGTCCAGTCGCGGGAGCAACAAATCAGGCCGGTTCCTCACCAGGAACCGGCCTTCCTCGTCTCCGGACCACCACCAGCCCGGCGCGCGCCCCACTCCACGCGCGCCTTCGGCCCCTCCTCGAACCCTCAGCGCCGCTTGTTCTCCTTGCGCTTCTCGATCGCCCGCTGAATCCGGTGCTGCGGCTGCCCGGTCAACTTCGCGATCAACGGCACCCGGAACTTGTACGCCGCAACGGCACCCACTACGAGCACCAGAAAAATGAACCAGCCCATCGAACTTCCCTTCATCGGACCTGGCTCCCCATCATCCCCCACCCGGACCGCAAAACCCCTCAGTCATCCCCCTGACCCACCCCTGGAATCCGATATCATCACCGAGCGCACCGGCCACCACCCGGACGCACGGGGGCGGTAGCTCAGCCGGTTAGAGCAAGGGACTCATAATCCCTGGGTCGTGGGTTCGAGTCCCACCCGCCCCACCAGCACGACGTACTGCGCCCGCGCAGCCTCTGGCTACTCGCTCCTGCATCGCGCGGGTGCCAACGCGCGGCTCGGCCTCTACTGGAGCCGCAAGGCACCAGCCCACCCGAGTTGCAGATCAAGGCTGACCACGAGGCACGGCCGCGTCCACCCATCAGGTCGATGCCGAGCGGAGTCTCAAAGTGCAGGCAAGGATGGCGCAACGTGCTCCGGCAACCGAGCCGATCAGCCGTGCCTGCAGCGGAGTCGAGGGTGGTCACGGCTTCCTCTAGGGCCAAGGCCGACCTCGGAACCAGGCGCAGCGAGTTGGGTAATTTCCGCGGAGTATCTCGAATTGAATCCGGATCGGGCGATCGCTGGGATTAGCGAGCCGTCATTGGACGAGGATTAGGGCGATCGGCGATCGGAGGCATCAAGACGCGTCAGCAAGAGTGCTTCCTCCGGGGGATAGGAAGCGCCCTTGTGTTGAGCGAGCGAAGGGTGCAACAGGCTCGAAGTTGCCTGCTCAAGATCGATGTGGAAGCGTTCGTTCTTGCCCTGGGTGGTTGGTTTGTAGGGTTTGCCGGTGATCGGCTGCACGTCGAGTGCCATCAGGTGGACGACGAGTTGGCCGAGATTCCGCGGCGGGACGGGTTGAGCGCGGATCCGTTGTCAGTCGGACAGCAGGCGAGGTGGAAGGCGACGGCGTAGCGGGAGTGGTCGTCGATGAGCTGGAAGATCACGCATCTGCGTCCGCGGGCGAATACGTACCAGGCGGTTTCCCGATCGGTTCAACCATCACTGCGGTTCTAGGCGCCCGGTTTCAGGAAGAACACCGGGATCGTGCGGTCCGTTCGGGCGGCGTACCGGGCGTAGTTCGGCCAGGTACTGAGCATGTGCTCCCAAACGGCCTCCCGCTCCTCGCCGGTGATCTCCCGCGCGGTTGCCTCGTGCTGCTCGGCGCCGACCGCCACGGTCACTCGGTCGGCAGCACGCACGTTCACCACCCAGACGGGTGTCTTCGGGCCGCCGAAGTTGGAGCCGGCGATGAGGTGCCCGTTGCGGTAGGGCACGCAGAGCAGCGGGGTGGAGCGTGGCACGCCGGACTTGCGGCCAACGACAGTGAGCATCAGGTTCGGCAGCCCGGCGACCCGCAGGATCGACCAGTGCCCGCGGCTGATCCGCTGAATCAGTTTGTCCAGCCAGGTGATCTGTGGCAGGAGCTTCGGAATCCAGGTCAGCGAGCCGATCTTGATCGCCAGCGGTGTCAGCGTGCCCATGGAGACGAGGCTAGCTCGCAACAACTCCCGGTACTCCAACAACCAGCGATACCAGTTCGCGGGGCGCCTGGTTCTGTCGACCGGTCGGGAGGTGACTGCTGCTCACTCGGTCTGGACTCACCAATGCTCAACGAGCGCAGACTCAGTTCGCCAGACCTGCGGCCGGCCTCCAGCGCATTGCGTAGTCCACGCCGTCGAGGTGATAGCGGGGCACTTCGGGCTCTATCCAGACGGTGTCGGCCGTTAGCAGCAACACATCGGCCGGGGGCTGCCTCAGGGTTCGAGCAACCGCTCCAGTTCGTCGTACCGGCGGTCGCCCCCGCCGGAGGCGGGATGTTCCTCAATGGTGGCGTCGGGCCGATCGTTCCATTGGATGAAGATCGCCATTGCTCCTGCTCCAGCGCGAGAGCCGCAGCGGAGATCGACCCCACCCAACTGCATTCGACAAAGGTAGTCGTTCAGGTTTGGACCGACGACGCTCGTACGGACCGGGTGGACGTTGACGCGTTACTCATCCGGCCTGACGGCCGCGTCGCCTGGGCCTTGCCCATCGGGCGAGACCTCGACGTCATCTCCCAGGTAGTTGCGCTGGGCACCTGGTTCGGTCACCTGCCTGAGCGCCGTATTACCTGAGCGCCGTTCTAACGGTCGTCTAAGACTCGCTCCGTAGGAAGGAGGCCTCAGCTAAGCGATGTAACTCGTCTGTAGGAGGCTAGTGATGGCAGTCAACGCAGCACCGTCCGGGGAAGCGCCGCCGGGTCGGTTGGCAGGTCGGTTGGCCGGCCGGTGGGTGCCGTGGTTGGTGATCGGCTTGTGGATGGCGCTGGCGGTGTTCATGGTGCCGCTGAGCGGAAAGTTGAGCTCGGTCACCACCGACAGTGCCGCGGACACGCTGCCGGCCAGTGCCGAGTCCACCAAGGTGGCGGTGCTGGAGGACAGTCTTCCCGGCGGGGACGACAACACGTTCGTCTTCGTGTACCACCGCGCCGGCGGCCTGACCGACGCCGACCGCGCGACGGTCGAGCGGCACTACAACACCCTTGCCAAGCGGTACCCGCCGAAGGTGGCGGACCCGGCCGGCGGCGAGGACGAGGGTCCACCGACGAGTCCCTCCACCGATGGCAAGGCGATGATGTTCACCCTCGACGTGAGCACGTCGTACGGCGGACCGGAGACCATCGTCGGCCCGTTGCGTGACGCCGCGAAGGACCGCCCTGCCGGCCTGGAGCTCGACGTGACCGGTCCGGCCGCGATCGAAGGCGACCTGGACGCCGTCTTCGACGGCATCGACCTGCAGGTCTTGCTCACGACCATCGTCGTCGTCACGCTTCTGCTCATCCTCACCTACCGCAGCCCGGTGTTGTGGTTGATCCCGCTGGTGGCCGTGGGTGCGGCCGCACTGACCTCGATGGCGACCGTCTACCTGCTCGTCAAGGGCTTCGGCATCGTGATCAACGACCAGAACTCGGCGCTGCTGACGATCCTGGTCTTCGGCGTCGGCACGGACTACGCGCTCTTGGTCATCGCCCGGTACCGGGAGGCACTTCACCACCACGAGAACGTCCGGGTCGCGATGCTCCACGCGCTTCGCGGCGCGGCGCCGGCCATCGTCGCGTCCGCGGCCACCGTGGTCGCCGGCCTGCTCTGCCTGCTCGTCGCGGACCTGAACAGCACCAGCGGACTTGGCCCGATCGGTGCGGCCGGCGTCGTGTGTGCGCTGGTGGCCATGCTGACGCTGTTCCCGGCGGTGCTCGTGGTGCTCGGCAGGCGGATCTTCTGGCCGAAGATCCCGCGGTTCAGCACGGCCGTGGAAGACAAGCCGGGGCTGTGGGGACGGCTCGGCACCGCCATCAACCGCCGCCGGTGGATGGCGGCGCTCGGCTCGCTCGGAGTCCTCGGCGTGCTCGCCATCGGGCTGGCGGGCAACACCGGCCCCCTGCGGGAGCAGGACCAGTTCCTGAACGCTCCGGAGTCGGTCACCGGCTTCACCGTTCTTCGCCAGCACTTCCCGGAGCTCGGCGGTCAGCCGATGACGATCTTCACGCGGCCCGCGCAGCAGGAGCAGGTGCTTGACGTCGTCAAGGGCACTTCCGGTGTGGCACAGGCCATGCCGGGTGAGACCAGCGGTGACTGGGCCGAAATCTCCGTGTTCCCGACGGACGCGCCGGACACCGTCGCGGAGTACGACACGATCAAGCGGGTGCGCACCGCCGTACACGCGGTGAGCGGGGCAGAGGCGATCGTCGGCGGGCCGAGTGCGGAGCACCTTGATACCGAGGTGACCACCAGCCGCGACGAGAAGCTGGTCATCCCGCTGGTGTTGATCGTCGTCCTGATCATCCTTGGGCTGCTGCTGCGGGCGATCGTGGCTCCGCTGATCCTGATGGCGACCGTGATCGTCTCCTTCGCAGCGGCCTTCGGTGGCAGCGTGTTCGTCTTCGACACGATCCTCGGGTTCAAGGGAATCGACTACTCGGTGCCGCTGCTGGCGTTCCTGTTCCTGGTGGCGCTCGGTGTCGACTACAACATCTTCCTGGTCAGCAGGGCCCGAGAGGAGGCCGTGCGTCTCGGTACCAGAGAGGGCATGCTCAAAGCCCTTTCCGCCACCGGTGGCGTCATCACCTCGGCAGGAGTGGTGCTGGCGGCAACGTTTGCGGTCCTCGCCACACTTCCGCTGGTGATGCTGGTCGAGGTCGGGTTCCTGGTCGCCTTCGGCGTGCTGCTCGATGCGCTGCTGGTGCGATCGGTTCTGGTACCGGCCCTCACCCTGCTGATCGATCGGCGGGTCTGGTGGCCGAGTCGGCTGTCCCATGCGACGGCGGAGCCGCCAAACGGGCAACAGTCGCTCGCCGACCACGGGGAGCCCGCGCTGGAACGGTGAGCGCGGCGGCACGGACGAGATCCGGGACGGGCCCTAGGCCCGTCCCGGCTTTCGTGGGCCGGACGATCGCCGCCCCTCTGTCCTGCACCGCCGGAGGGTCAGCGCGCGGAAGTGTCGTCCCCGGCGGTGAGTCGCGCGGTCGGGGCAGGCGGGGTTGCGACCGGAAGGTCGAGCCGGAGCAGCGCGCCGCCGCGTGCGGAGCGGGCGACGGTGGCTCGGCCGCCGTGGGCGTCGACGACCCGCTGCACGATCGACAGCCCCAGGCCCGAGCCCGGCAACGCCCGGGCGCTGTCGGCACGGTAGAACCGGTCGAACACCCGCGGTACGTCGGCGGCGTCGATGCCCGGCCCGGCGTCGTCGACCTCGAGCACCGCCGACGGGCCCTCGCCACGGAGCCGGACCTGTACCGGCTGGTCCGCGGGGGACCACTTGCCGGCGTTGTCGATGAGGTTGAGCACCGCCCGCTGGAGCGCAGCGGGACGCCCGCTCACCCACACGGAGGTCACGTCGAGCGCTATCTCGATGTCGGGCACGCGCGAACGCGCCCGGGTCGCGGCGGCCACCACCACGTCGGCGAGGTCGAGCTGTTCGGCGCTCTCGTCGCTGACATCACCGCGCGCCAGGTCGGTCAGCTCGGCGGCAAGGGTGCTCAACTCGGCCACCTGGGCACCGAGATCGTTGAGCAGCCGGGTCCGGCTCTTCGCCGGCAGCGCGCTGTCCAGGGTGCCGCGACGATCGAGCCGAATCAGCAGTTCGACGTTGAGACGCAGGCTGGTGAGCGGGGTCTTGAGTTCGTGGGCGGCATCCTCGGCGAGCAGCCGCTGGGCCCGGCGGGAGTCCCGGAGCGCGGCGAGCATGTCGTTGATCGACCGGATCAGCCGCCGGATCTCCCCACCGCCCTCATCGGGGATGTCGGCGTCGAGATCCCGGGTGTGCGCGACCCGTACCGCGGCGGCGGTCAGCCGGTCGAGCGGCGCCAGACCGGTCCGCGCCACGGTCCGCCCGACCAGTGCGCCGCCAACCACGCAGAGCAGCCCCATCAGCAGCATGCCCAACCCGAGCCGGGTGATCGGGCTCTCGTCGGCGATGCGCGCCACCTGCACCGCGCCGCCGCCCGCCCGCAGGGTGTAGACGAAGTAGTCGTCGTCGCCGCCGTCGTTCGACTCCATCAGGTCGCCCGACACGCCCTGCGCCACGCGCCCGGCTCGCTTGCTGACCGGGGGCAGCGCGGGCTGGCCGGCCGGCGTACGGGTAGAGCCGTCGGGCAGGATGACCCGCACCAGCCGACCGGATCCGGGGTACGGCGGTAGCTGGACCTGCGCCAGACCGGCGCGCTCTGCGTTCGTCGCCAGGACGCGAGAGTCGGTGCGTAGCTGGTTCTCGGCGGTGTCCCGCAGTTCGGAGTCCAGTAGTTCGATGCCCACCAGGAAGGCCCCGAACACGCTGACCGCGATGGCCGTCGCCGCGATCACCGTCAGCCTGGTCCGCAGGGACCGCCGGCGCCACCATCGGGTCAGCCGGCGCGGTTCCCGGGCGGCGGGCCAGCTCACGGAGGAGTCTCCCGCAACGTGTACCCCAGGCCGCGCAGCGTGTAGATCAATCGCGGCTCACCCTCGGCCTCCATCTTGCGGCGCAGGTAGCTCACGTACACCTGAAGGTTGTTGGCGGTGGCGCTCATGTCGAAGCCCCAGATCGCCTCGAACAGTACGTCGCGGGTCAACACCCGGGTCGCGTTGCCCATGAGGACCTGCAGGAGGGAGAACTCGGTTCGGGTCAGACGCAGCGGCCGCCCGCCCCGCCACGCCTCGAACCTGTCGGGATCGAGCCGGACATCGGCGAACGACAGGATCTGCGACTCTTCGTCGGTCGGCATGCGCCGCCGCAGCAGAGCCCGCACCCGGGCCAGCAACTCCTCGGTGGCGAACGGCTTGGGCAGGTAGTCGTCGGCGCCCGCGTCCAGCCCCGCGACCCGGTCCGAGACCTGGTCACGGGCGGTCAGCATCAGCACCGGCAGATCCCGGCCCGCGGCCCGCAACCGCCGGCAGGTCTCCAACCCGCCGAGGCGAGGCATCATCACGTCGAGGATCAGCAGATCCAGCGTGTCACCGCCAGGCCCATCGACCCCGTCGAGCACGGCGAAACCGTTGGCGACGGTACTGGTGTCGTATCCCTCGACCTGAAGCACCCGCTCCAGCGACTCACGAATGGCCGGCTCGTCATCCGCGATCATGATCCGCACGCCGGCCCGCCTCCTTCAGTCGATGCTTCGGCCGCTCACTGTCCCCGGTCAACCTGAGACTAGGCTTAGAGCGCCGCCGCGCATGGGGGACCGGAGGACCAGCATCGCACCCGGCAGCCGGACAGTAGATCTTCCGCGCCGCCCCGCCAGACAACCTCGCGAGGTCAGTCCCACCGGGTACGGTCTCGACCTCGCCGCCAAGCCGGCCCTGGACTGAGCACAATCCTCAATGGTGGCTGGCGATTGGGGACAAGCAGAATTCGTTGCCTTCGGGGTCGGTCAGGACGATGTTGTCTGTGTGTCGGGCCTGGATTGTCGCGCCGAGAGCAGTTAAGCGTCGGAGTTCCGGTTCCAGGTCCGCGGTGAGCAGGTCGAGGTGTACTCGGTTCTTGCCACTGGTGGGTTCTGGCACGTACTGGAACCACAGGCGGGGTCCGCTGTGTGCTGGTTCGACGAGGACTGTCGGGTCGTCCTCGGTGCTGGTGATTCCCACCGAGCGCAGGCGGGCGAGTTCTGCGTCGTCGTACGGCGCGACGGCGTAACCGTCCAAAACGTCGGCCCAGAAGCGAGCGATGGATGCGGGGTGGTGGCAGTCGAAGACGATGTCGTGGAGTCGCGCCATTCGGCCATGATCTACAAACCTCACGGACAGTGTCACGTGGATTCACGCTGACCCCGATCTGCGCAGCTACCTCTGCGGCGCCGGCGTCGAGGTGACGCGGGTGGTGTAGGAGAAGGCCATGTAGACGGTCTCGGGGCCGTTGCCGGTTCGCGGGTCGATGAGGCGGGAGCCGATGCCTTGGCCGGTGGTGGGGTCGATCAGGATGTCGAAGCGCTGGCCCTCGGAGGTGTAGCCGATGGCTTGGGCGCGTCGGCCGTCCAGGGTTTCCACGTTCTCGATTAACTGGATGCCCGGGATCTTCCGCGCTGCCTGGTACAGGGCCGCTCGGAGGTCGGGCGGGACGATCCCTGATTGCAGGACACTGCCGATACGGCTGAAGGCCCGCTGGTCCAGCGGGATGTGGTCCGCTCGAACCCGGTCGGACCAGTTTTCCTTGCGTACAGCCGGCGGGGTGTAGGTACGCAGTACTGCGAGCAGCTTGTCGGGGTCACGCGGCTGCCGGGCGAGGAAGGCTGGGGTCGGCCGGCTCCAGTCACCTGTGCACGGTTCGTCGAGGACCTCGCGCGGGATTCGCAGATCGAGGCGGAAGCCCTTGCAGTTGACGCGGACGAGGTGGGTCTTCGGCTTGGTCAGCAGGTACGGCGCGTACTTGCGCGCCGCGGCCTTCGACTCGGCGTTCGCGTAGTCCACCTTGAGGAAGTCATGGTTCCGTTGCAGGTACCCGCGGCTCGGGTCGGCGGGAATCCAGGACTCGACCATCAGCTGGCTCGTCGCCCGATACTGCTTCTTGGGACCGTACGTGTGGGCGAAGCTTCGCCGCATCGTCACCAGGTAGAACTCTCCCGGCCCGACCGACGCGTTGGGGGCGGCCTGTGACTTGGCGGCGGCGTCGGCCAGGACAGTACCGGCGTCGGCCACCGCACCCGGTACGGCGCTGCCGTCGTGGCTGACCACGTCTCGGACCAGGAAGGCGCCGGCCAGGGTCAGCGCGAGGCCGCCTGCGATGAGCAGGCGCGCTCGCGGTGCGCGGCGGCGTACCGGGCCGGCGGTGAGCAGGCGCTGACGGGCGCGAGCCAGGACGAGTGGGTCGGCGTCCGGTTCGTCGGCGCGGACGCGCTTGAGCAGGTCGATCTCGGTCATGACTGGTTCCCCTCGAAGTCGGAGCCGAGCGCGGAGCGGAGTGCTCGACGGGCTCGGTACAGGCGGGAGCTGACGGTCCCGATCGGTAGTTTCAGGGCCTCGGCGATCTCGGTGTAGCTGAGGTCTTCCCAGGCGTAGAGCAGCAGGACGTCCCGCTCGCCCTGGTTGAGGCCGGCCAGGACGCCGGTGAGGAGCCGGTTGGCCGTGGCGGCGTCGACGCGCGCGGCGACCTCAGTGGCGAGCGGGTCGTCGTACTGGTCGGTACCGGCTGGTTCGGAGCGGGCGTAGGCGCGGTACTGGCGGACCTCGTCGCGGCGCTTGCGGTGGATCAGGTTGGTCGCGATCCCGTAGAGCAGGGGGAGCGCGCCGGTTGGGGAGTCGGCGTACCGGTGCCGGCGTTCGAAGGCGATCAGGAAGGTCTGGCCGACCAGGTCGTCCGCCTCGGTTCTGCTGAGCCGGCGGGCGACGTACCGGTGGATGCGGGTCGCGTACCGGTCGAACAGCCGGGCGAAGTCCTCGGGGGTCTCGCCAAGCTGAAGCGGCGGCTCGGGATCGGCCGCTGCCTCGGTACGCCGGAGCGTGCTCGAGCCGGGCGGCTGAGCGAGCTGATGTTGGTCCCGGTCGGGCGGCGATTCGGCAGGGACGACCTCGAGCGGTTCGTCATCGGCGGTGCCGAGGCGGAGTCGGTGCATGCCCGCTTCTGCCCGCAGGCTCGATTCCTGTTCCCGCCCCATCCCCGAAGCTTCCCATTGGCCCGACCCCAGTTGTCTGTGAAGAAATTACCGATACGGAGAGTTTCGCGGTGGTAACTGTCGGGCAGAACCGTAGGTGTGCTCGTCGCCGTGCGAGCGTCCCGCCTCACGAGATTGGCTCCGCCCATGCGCAAATCTCTGCTCCAGCTCCGTCTGCCCAGTCCTGTCCGCCCTGGCTTGTTGCTGAAAGCCGGCTTGGGCTTGGCGCTCGCGACCAGCCTGACCACCGCTGCCGAAGCCGCGCCGGCACCTCCAGGCGCTCCAACTGCCGGAACCTCAGCGGTCGCCGCCGAAGCGACCGGCGTACTGCCCGTCACTCTGCGATCGGCCCAGCGGACGCTGTCCGACCAGTCGACCCGCGCTCTGGCTCAGGCGGTGGCTGCTGACGCCCTCGCCCAGAGCGCTGAGACTCGCGGCGCGACCGCCGCGCAGGCTGTTGCCCGGCTGGCTGACGCCAAGCGGGAGGTGGTGGTCGACGTCAGGTCGGCAATCGCCGGCTGGGCTCGAGGAGTCGCCTACATCGAGGCGGCCACCGTTGAGCACGCCGCTCCCCAGGGATGGTTGTTCGTCGCTCGGCACGTGAACGGGCGCTGGGTGACCGGCCTCGAAGGCGACCAGGAGTTCGCCGGTTTCGTGGCGACCTCTCCGCTCGTACCGGCCGCCGAACGCGGCAACCTGAAGGCGTTCGCGGAGAAGAAGGCGACGGCCACGAACGGCACCCTCGCCGCGACCGGCCTACTGCTGCCCTGGATGCCGGACTACTACATGACGATGTCCGGCGGCCCGCACGCCTGGGACGGCGGCTCCGGTCCCTGGAGCAGCATGGACTTCTCCGGCGGCAACGCGAGCGGCATCGTCCGCTCCTCGGGCTCCGGTACCGCGACCTCGATGTGCGGCGCGGGTGGTGGCTGGACCCGGGTGATTCACCCGAACGGGTTCTCGACGGACTACTACCACATGCACGGCGCGACGTACTACAACGGAACCGCGGTCGGCCGCAGCGCCTACCTCGGCACCATCGGCGTCGATCTCTGCGCCGGAGGAGCGGCCAGCGGCGCCCATGTTCACTGGGGTCTGCGGACCTATGACGCCAACATGAACGGCCAGTACACCAACCTGCACGGCCGGGGGATCGGTGGCTGGACCTTCTACCACGGCGGCGCGCAGTACGGCGGCTATGCGACCCGGCTGGGCGTCACGGCGTACCCCGGGCAGGCGATCTACAACCGCTTCAGCTGAACCGGTGGCCGCCTCGCCTGGCGTCTGCAGGCGAGGCGGCCGGGCGGTCAGTTCTTGCCGAGGATCGAGATCGTGCCGGTGCCGCCCTGGGAGGCCGTGCAGCTCGCCCAGGTGGTCTGACCGAGGCGCACGATCGGTGAGTAGACGTTGGTGCCGTTCGCGCAGCGGAACTTCACCTGGAAGCGCGGGTACCCGTTGGCCTCCACGCACCGGCCGAACGCGGTCAGGCCCGCGCCGGTCGAGCGCCAGATCTCGCAGTCGATCGCGGCAACGGCGGCCGGGGCGGCCTGGGCGGTCGTGACGGGCACGGCTACGGCGCCAGCCGTAGCCAGCAGGGACAGGGCACCAAGTGCGATCAGGCGCATGAATCCTCCAGCTCGATGGGCGAAATGCTGGCCAATGTACCCGCCGGCGGCAGAAGCAAGCGCCGGCGAGTGGCCCGGCCGGCTTCAGACGGTGCCGGGGGCAACTGGCGGCGCCTCCCAGTGCACCACCTTGACCTGTGTCAGCTCGTCCAGCAGTTCGGGGCCGTAGCCGAACCCTGATCCGCTCGCCCGGCGCGGCTGGGCGGCTCCGCCTGGCGCGCCACCGAAGACGGCGTTGATCTTGACCGTGCCGACAGGGAGCTCGCGCCAGGCACGCTGCGCGTTGGTCATCGAGCCGGTGAGTACGGAGGCTGCGAGCCCGTACTCGCCGGTGGCCGCGAGCCGCAGCGCTTCGTCGAAACTGTCGACGACCGCTACCGGCGCCACCGGGCCGAACGTCTCCGCTTGCATCACCTCGAGCTCAGGACCACAGTCCGCGAGCACTGTGGCC